>DATFDV010000036.1:0-9172 GCA_035251855.1 Burkholderiales bacterium
AGGCTGGTGGGTCACCGGCTATCCGTGGAGCCAGATCAATGCGCCGGAGCACAAGCGCTTCCGCGACGCCTACCAGAAGCGCTGGAAGGACTACCCGCGCCTGGGCTCGGTGGTCGGCTACACCGCGGTGTACACCGTGGCGAACGCGATCCGCAAAGCCAGGTCCGCCGACACCGAGAAGCTGGTCGAAGCGCTGAAGGGCCTGGAGATGCAGACGCCGTTCGGACCGATCGTCTGGCGCGGGCTCGACCACCAGTCGACGATGGGCGCTTACGTCGGCCAGCTGGCGAAGAAAGGCGGCAAGGGCACGATGGTCAACTGGCGCTACGTTGACGGTGCGACAGTCCAGCCCCCCGAGCGGGAAATCCGTGCGCTAAGGAAGGAGTGAAACCGCAGGATTGAGCGAAGCCGCCGTCCTGCTGCAGTTCCTGAACGGGCTTGCCGGCGCGAGCTCGCTCTTCCTGGTGGCCGCCGGGCTGTCGCTGATTTTCGGCGTCAGCCGCATCGTCAACTTCGCGCACGGCTCGCTGTACATGCTTGGCATGTACCTGGCGGTGTGGCTCTCGGAGCGGGTCGGATTCTGGCTGAGCGTGCCGCTCGCGGCACTTTGCGTGGCCATGCTCGGCGCGCTGGTGGAAATCGTTCTTCTAAGAAGGATTTACCGCGCGCCCGAGTTGCTGCAATTGCTCGGCACCTTCGCCCTGGTCCTGATGATCAAGGACTTCGCGCTGTGGGCGTGGGGCCCGGAAGACCTGCTCGGCCCGCGCGCCCCCGGGCTAACCGGCGCGGTCGACATCGCCGGGCGGCGTTTTCCGCAGTACGACCTGTTCCTGATCGCGCTGGGCCCGCTGGTCTTCATCGGCCTTCATGTGCTGTTGCGCAAGACCCGTTGGGGAATACTCGTGCGCGCCGCGACCGAAGACCGGGAAATGACCGGCGCCCTGGGCGTGAACCAGCGCTGGCTGTTCACCGCCGTGTTTGCCCTCGGCGCCGCGCTCGCCGGGCTGGGCGGCGCGCTCGCCATTCCGCGCGAGCCCGCGAACCTCGAGATCGACCTGTCGGTGGTGTCGGATGCCTTCGTCGTAGTGGTGGTCGGCGGCCTGGGCTCGATCCCCGGCGCCTTCCTCGCCGCGCTGCTGATCGCCGAGATCAAGGCATTCTGCATCGGCCTGGGCTACTCGAAGCTCACGCTGGTCGCCGAATTCATCGTCATGGCGGTCGTCCTGGTGCTGCGCCCATGGGGACTGCTGGGCAGGCGCCCCGCAGAAGCTCGGACATCCATCGCCCCGGCGATGAACCTCGGTTGGAGCAAGGCCATGCTCGGCCTGGTGGCCGCGCTGGCGCTGGTTCCAATCTTCTCCAGCGGATATGCCCTCGTGCTCCTCACCGATGTCCTGGTGTTCGCGCTGTTCGCCGTCAGCCTGCATTTCCTGCTCGGGCCCGGTGGCATGGTCTCCTTCGGCCACGCCGCGTACTTCGGCCTCGGCGCCTATGGCGCCGCCCTGCTCGTCCTGCGCGCCGGCCTGCCGATGGAGCTCGCGCTGCTCCTTGCGCCGCTCGCCGCCGCGGCCGGCGCGGCGCTGTTCGGCTGGTTCTGTGTGAGGCTCTCGGGAATCTACCTCGCGATGCTCACGCTGGCGTTCGCGCAAATCGTCTGGTCGATCGCCTTCCAGTGGGACGCGATGACCGGCGGCTCCAATGGCCTGATCGGCATCTGGCCGGCGTCGTGGCTCGGCTCGCGCGCTGCCTACTACCTGGTGACGCTTGCGCTTTGCGCGCTGGGAGTCGCCGCCCTGTGGCGGATCATTGCATCGCCCTTCGGCCACGCCTTGCGCGCCGCGCGGGACTCCCCATTGCGCGCCGAAGCGATCGGGATCGACGTGCGCGCGCAGCAGTGGAGCGCTTTCATTCTCGCGGGAACGTTCGCCGGATTGGCCGGCGCCCTGTATGCATTCTCCAAGGGCTCCATCTCGCCCGAGACCTTGTCGGTACCGCGCTCGGTCGACGCCTTGGTGATGGTCCTGCTCGGCGGCGTCCAGACCTTGACCGGGCCGGTGTGGGGAGCGGCGCTCTTTACCTGGCTGGAGGACGCGGTATCGCGCGAAGTCGCGTATTGGCGTGCTGCGATCGGCGGCGTGATCCTCCTCTTGGTGCTGGCCTTTCCGCAGGGCATCGGCGGAACCTTGAGAAAATGGCGCTCACGGTAAGCCGCGTTTCCAAGGCCTACGGCGGCGTCGAGGCGGTACGCGACGTTTCCTTCAGCGTCGCGCCCGGCGAGCTGGTCGCGATCATCGGCCCGAACGGCGCCGGCAAGACCACCTGCTTCAACATGGTCAACGGCCAGCTGGCGCCGGATTCCGGCGACATCCGCCTCGGCGAAAACAGCCTGGTCGGGCTGGCGCCGCACCGCATCTGGCGGCTCGGCGTCGGGCGCACTTTCCAAATCACCGCCACGTTCGGCTCGATGAGCGTGCGCGAGAACGTCCAGGCCGCGCTGCTCTCGCACCACCGGCGCAACCATGCGATGTGGGCGCGCGCGTCGGCATTTCACGTCGAGGAGGCAGACGCCCTGCTCGAGCGCGTCGGTATGCGCGAGCAGGCCGCGCGTCCGTGCGCCGAGCTCGCCTACGGCGACCTCAAGCGAGTGGAGCTGGCGGTGGCGCTCGCCAACTGGCCGCGGCTTCTGCTGATGGATGAGCCCACCGCCGGCATGGCGCCGGACGAGCGCGGCGCGTTGATGGCGCTCGCCGCCGGCCTCGCGCGCGAGGGCAACCTCGCCGTGCTTTTCACCGAGCACGACATGAGCGTGGTATTCGGCTTTGCGACGCGCGTCATCGTTCTGCACCTGGGCGAGATCATCGCCGCCGGCGCGCCCGAAGCGGTGCGTAACGATGCAAAGGTTCGCGAGGTGTACCTTGGCGACGCTTGAGGTCAGGCGCCTGAGCGCCGGCTACGGCCGTGCCCGAGTGCTGTTCGACGTCGACCTCGAGGTGCGCGGCGGTGAAGTCGTCGCCCTGCTCGGCCGCAACGGCGCGGGCAAGTCCACCACGCTCAAGGCGATCATGGGACTGGTGCCGCCTTCCTCCGGCGAAGTCATCTTCGACGGCCGCGACCTGCGGCATCTGCAGCCTTACGAGGTAGCGCGGCTCGGCGTGGGCTACGTGCCGGAAGATCGGCGCATCTTCACCGACCTTACGGTGGCGGAGAACCTGGAAGTCGGCCGGCAGGCACCCCGCGCGGCCGCGCCCGCCTGGACCGAGGAGCGGCTGTTCGCGCTCTTTCCTGCGCTCGGCGCGCTGCGTGAGCGACGCGGCTCGCGCATGTCGGGCGGCGAGCAGCAGATGCTGTGCATCGCACGCACGCTCGCCGGCAACCCGGCGGCAATCCTGCTGGATGAGCCGTCGGAAGGCCTGGCGCCCGTCGTCGTCGAGCAGGTGGCGCGCGCGATCATCGAGCTGAAGCGCGCGGGCGTCGCCGTGCTGCTCGCCGAGCAGAGCCAGCAGTTCACCGCCCGCGTCACCGATCGCACGTACGTGCTCGAAACGGGCATCATCCGTCCGGCATGAACCTCGAGCGTTTCGCCTGGCTCTCGGTAGCGGCGGCGCTCGCCACCATCGCGCTCAAGACGCTCGCCTGGTGGCTGACCGGCTCGGTCGGCCTGTTGTCGGATGCGCTCGAGTCCATCGTCAACCTTGCGGCGGCTCTTCTCGCCCTTTCCATGCTGCGGCTCGCAGCCTCGCCGCCCAGCGACGAGCATCCCTACGGGTTTTCGAAAGCGGAATATTTCGCCGCCGGTATCGAAGGTGCGCTGATCGTGCTCGCCGCGGCGGGCATTCTGGCGACCGCAATCCCCCGGCTTCTGCGTCCCGAGCCGCTCGAGGCGCCGTTTCTGGGGCTGGGAATCACCGTCGCCGCCTCGCTCATCAATTTCGGCACCGCCATGGTCCTGCTGCGTGTGGCCAAACGCCATAACAGCATCGCGCTGGAGGCCGACGGTCGCCATTTGATGACCGACGTCTGGACCTCGGCCGGCGTAATCATCGGCGTGGCGCTGGTATTCGTGACCGGGTGGCTACGCCTCGACCCGCTGGTTGCGCTGGCGGTGGCCGCGCACATCGTGTGGACCGGCCTTGGGCTGGTGCGGCGCTCGGCGGCCGGACTGCTGGACGCGGCGATCCCGCAGGAGGACCGGGACGCGATCCAGAAGCTGTTCGACGAGTACGCGAAGCAAGGCGTGACCTTCCACGCCTTTCGGACGCGCCGGGCGGCGGCGCGGCGCTTCGTCTCGTTTCACCTTCTGGTGCCCGACCGCTGGAGCGTGGCACGCGCGCACCGCCTGTCGGAGGAGATCGAAGCGCGCATCCGGATCGCGGTGCCGAATGCGGCAGTGTTCACGCACATCGAGCCGATCTCGGATCCCGCGTCCTACGAGGATCAGGGTCTGGACCGCTGATCAATGCCCCGGGAGGATTATTTCGATGTGATCGCGGCTCACGTTGATGAAGGGTGCCGCCAGCACCTGGCGGCCGCCCACCTGCAGCTCCCACACTTCGGCGTTGGTGACGGCGATGAAATCGCGCGCCTCGGCCATGAAATCGGTGACGCGGGCGCCGGGCAGCAGGTCGATATGGCCCTTGATGCGATAGCTCGAGGTGAGGATGGTGACGCGGGTCTTCGGATCTTCCATGGCTCAGATGATCCGGCAGGTTTCCTCGAAAGTGAAGCGCGGATCGCGCGGCGGCAGCCCCTGCCCGGTGCCGAAGCCGATGTTCACCAGGAAGTTCGAGCGCAGGCGGCCGTCGGGAAAGAACGCCGCATCGGCCTTGGCATTGTCGAAGCCGGACATCGCGCCGCAATCGAGGCCGACCGCGCGCAGCGCGAGCAGGAAGTATCCGCCCTGCAGGGTGCCGTTGCGGAAGGCGGTGATTTCGGTGTGCGCGCCCTTGTCCTTGAACCAGTTGATCGCCTGCGGGTTGTAGAACATGCGCGGCAGGTGCTCCCAGAAGCGGGTGTCGTAAGCGACCAGCGCCACCAGCGGCGCCTTCATCGTCTTTTCCAGGTTGGTGGGCCCGAGCGCGGGCCGCAGCTTCTCGCGCGCTTCCTTCGAGCGAAGGTACAGCACGCGCATCGGCTGGCTGTTGGCGCTCGTCGGTCCCCATTTCATGAGGTCGTGCGCCGCGCGCAGCGCCTCTTCGGGGACCGGACGGTCGGTGAAGTCGCCGTGCGAACGCGCCTGCCGCAGGATCAGATCCAGTGTTTTGTCATCGGCCATAATCACCTCGATGGTGGACCTCGGTAGTGTAATTCGCCCCGGCGACTCGATCCTGTGGGGACAGGCGTGCGCCGAGCCGCAGACTCTGGTCGAGGCCCTGGTGTCCCAACGCGCGAACCTGGGCGCAGTGGGATGCTTCCTCGGCTCCAGCTACTCCGGCATCGTGACGCCGGCGCATGCGGATCACCTCAAGCTTTCGTCCTACTGCGGCATCGGAACGAACCGCGCGCTTGCCGATGCCGGCGTGCTCGACATCCTGCCGGTGCCTTATTCGCAGCTGGCACCTTTGATTCGCAGCCGGACGATCGGCGCCGATGTGGTCATGGTTCAGGTGAGTCCGCCCAATGCACGCGGCGAGTACAGCCTCGGGCTCGCCGCCGACTACCTGGTGCCTGCGCTGGACGTCTGCCGCGCGATCATCGCTGAGGTGAACCGCGAGGTCCCGTGGACGCACACCGAGCGTGTGCTCACGAAAGACGACTTCGACCTGATGGTGGAGACCTCCCGCCCGCCCGTCACACTGCCCCCGCGGCCGCCGAGCGAGCTGGACCTCGCCATCGCGCGCCTTGCGCTGCCGTTCGTTCCTGACGGCGCAGTGCTGGAATTCGGCATCGGCGCCCTGCCCGATGCGCTCGCAAGCGTGCTGGGCCGCCATGAGGGACTGCGTGTGCACTCCGGCACCGTGGGCGACCACGTGATCGAGCTCGTGCGCCGCGGCGTGGTCAGCCGCGTCGATTGCGCCCTGCTCATCGGCTCGCCGGCGCTGTTTGCTTTCGCGCATGGCAACCCGCAAGTGCACCTGCACAGCTCGGAGTACACGCACGGCGCCGAGGCGCTGGCGAGACAGCAGCGCTTCATCGCCGTGAATTCGGCGGTGGAAGTCGACCTGACCGGCCAGATCAACGGTGAGCTCGCCGGCGGCAGCTACGTCGGCGCCGTCGGCGGCGCGCTGGACTTCGTGCGCGCGGCCAACGCCTCGCGCGGCGGCGCTTCGATCGTGCTGCTGCCGGCAAAAAGAATCGTCGAGCGCCTGTCCGGACCGGTTTCGGTTCCCCGCAGCGAGGCCGGGATCATCGTCACGGAGCGCGGGGTTGCCGATTTGCGCGGCCGCACCTTGCAAGAACGTCAGCGCCTTACACAAGTGCTTGCAACGCGCTAAGCGTTAGACCGATAGAATACCCCTGGGGATCAAGGGGGATAGATGGACGCACGTTCGCTGCTGCTGGAAAGGGTCCCGGGGGTGGGTCGTTTCCGGGGCGACATCATGGGCGGCCTCATCTCCGCCGGCGTCGCGATTCCGCTTGCCATGGGCTACGGCATGTTCGGGTTCGTGGTGCTCGGAAACGATTACTTCCTCGATGGCGCGCGGGCCGGCCTGCTGACCGCGGTGGTCGTCGGTATCGCCTGCGTCCTGCTCGGCGACAAGTCGGCCAACGTCTACGCGCCGCGCGTCATCACTACCTTCTTCATCGGCATCCTGCTCTACGGCCTGGTGCATTCGCAGGCGCCGGTGCTGAAGTCCGGCGGCCTCGGCTTGACCCTCGCCGTGCTGTTCTCGATCATGCTGCTGGCAGGGGTGTTCCAGGCGCTCTTCGGGCTCACGCGACTGGGTACGGTGATCCGCTTCATCCCGCAGCCGGTGATGTCCGGCTTCCAGAACGCCGCGGCGCTGCTTCTCCTGCTGGTGCAGCTCGGCAACCTCTTCGGCTTCGACAAGAGCGTCACCTTCGTCCAGGCGCTGAAAGACGTGCAGCACGCGCGGCCGCTCAGCCTGCTGATCGCCGCGCTCACCATCGTGGCGATGCTGCAGGCCAGGCGCTGGCTGCCGAAAGTCCCTGCGTTGCTCGCGGGACTCGCCGCCGGCACGATGTTCTACTACCTGCTCGGCCTGGCGGGGCTCGGCAGCCATCTCGGGCCGACGATCGGCAGCGCGCCGTTCAGCCTGGACAAGGTTCTGAGCTTGCCGCCGTTCGGCGAGTTCGCCAAAGCGCCAGGCGTGCTCGTGCTGGTGCCGACGATCGTCGGCGGCGCCCTCGGGCTCGCCACCATCGCCTCGATCGACGCCCTCCTCTGCAGCAAGCTCCTTGCGCGGCGCGGCGAGCCGAAAGTCGACGGCGACCGGCTGCTGGTGCGGCTCGGGACCGCGAACGCGCTCTGTGCCACGCTGGGCGGCATCACCGGCGGGCTGAACATCGGGCCGAGCCGGGACAACAAGGCTGCCGGCGGGCGCACGCCGGTGTCCGCGCTGGTGAACGCCTTGGCGGTGCTCGTTACCCTGCTGGTACTGTTCCCCGCGCTCAGCTACCTGCCCTGCGTCGCCCTCTCTGCGGTGATCGTGGTGATCGCGATCCAGCACTTCGATCCCTGGACCATGCGACTTGCCCGGCGTGTCGCATCGCGTCTCGCCAGCCGCAAGGCGATGGTCGACCTGGTGCTGGTCGTCGCGGTCGCCATCCTCGCCGTCGCCATCGACATCGTGCTCGCGGTGTTCGCCGGCGTCGCGGTCGCGGCGCTGCTTTTCCTCGTGCGCATGAGCCGCTCGGTGATCCGGCGGCAGTACCGCTGCGATGGAATGCGCTCGCGCAAGGCGCGTACCGTCGCCGAGTTCGAGCAACTCGGGCGCTCGGGCTCCGCCATCCTGGCGCTCGAGCTGCAGGGAGCGCTGTTCTTCGGCTCGGGCGAACGCCTTGCCGGCGAAATTGCAGCACAGCGGCCGCAGGACACCCGCTACGTGATCCTCGACCTGCGGCGCGTCAGCGAGATCGACAGCACCGGGGCGCAGATCCTGCTGGACATCAACGCCGAGCTGGCGGCACATGGCCAGCATTTGCTCCTGTCGCTCACGCAGACCTCCGAGGCTGCCGCGCAGCTCGAGGAGTCGGGCGTGGCGGAAGCCGTCGGTGAGCCGCGCATGTTCCCGGACCTGGATCGGGCGATTGAATGGGCGGAGGACGAGCTGCTGCGCGCCGATGGCGTGCAGGCGGAGGATCAGCCGGAACTGCCGCTCGGCGCGACCAGCGCGGCGGCCGGATTCACGGCCGAAGAGTTGGCCTTGCTCGAGAAGGAGGTGGAGCGCCGCACGCATCCGCCGCGCAGTACGATCTTCCGTGAAGGCGATGCGGGCGATGAGCTGTTCATCGTGGTTGCTGGCTCCGCCAGCGCGCATGTCCGCCAACCCGACGGGCACCACAGCCGTCTGGTGAGCTTTGCCCCGGGCACGGTATTCGGCGAGCTCGCCATCCTGGACACACGCGCGCGCTCGGCGACGGTGACGACCGACGGCGGCGTGGCCTGCTACGTGCTGGCCAGGAACAAGTTCGCCGCCCTTTCCGGGCGCTCGCCCGCCGTGGCGCTCAAGCTCAGCGGGAACCTGGGGCGCGAGCTGAGCCACCGGCTGCGCGCCGCGAACCGCACCATCCAGCAGCTCGAGGAATAACCGCCTTAGCGGAAGGTGCGCAGCGCCGGCACGGTCCAGAATGGCATCGCGGCGAGCGCGATGAATAGCAGAGCGGCACTGATTGCCAGCCGGTAGCCGCCGGTGAGGTCGTGCAGCAGCCCGCCCATCAGCGAGCCGAAGCCGGCACCGAGCGCATTCATCGAGTAGATGCTGCCGTAGATGGTGGCGACGTGCGGGCCGGCGAAATGCTTGGCGCACACCGAGGACACGATCGGCCCGCGCACGCCCATGCACACCCCGAATACCGCAACGAACAACGCCAGCAGCAGCGCCGACGGATAGGCGGGAATCAGAAGCAGGATCGCCATGCCGCTGCCGGTGCCGATGAAGCTCACCGTTACGACCTGCCGGTAGCCGAAGCGGTCCGAAAGAATCCCGCTCAGCATGATGCTGCCGGCGGACATCATGCCGAGGACGCCGAAGGCGCTGGCGGCGGTCAGCGG
>DATFDV010000037.1:0-10192 GCA_035251855.1 Burkholderiales bacterium
GCCGCGGGCAGCCGTTCCGCCAGGCCGACTGGGACGCGGCGAAGCGCGCCGCGGCGCGCGAGCTGGCACGCTGGCGCTATGCCGCGGCGCGCGTCGGCGACAGCCGGGCGGTGATCGACCCGGCGACGCGCGAGGCTCGCCTCGAGGTCGAGCTGGCGAGCGGCCCGGCGTTTCGCTTCGGCCCGGTGCGTGTCACCGGCCTCAAGCGCCATGCAGATGCGGTGGCCGAGGGGCTGAGCCCGATCCGCCCCGGCGCGACCTACGACCGCGACCTGGTGCTCGCCTACCAGCGCCGCCTGCTGGAGAGCGGGTATTTCGCCAGCGTGCAGGCCGACTTCGACACGCATCCGCTGCTCGCCGACGCGGCGCCGCTTCGCGTCTCCGTGATCGAGGCCTCCTCGCAGGACATCGAGACCGGCGTGAGCTACACCACCGATGCCGGGCCGCGCGTCGAGTTTCGCTACAGCAACCAGGACATTTTCGACTCGGCGTGGCGCTTCAAGACCGGGCTGCGCCTGGACGAGAAGATCCAGCAGCTGCAGGCCGACCTCGATTCGCCGCCGCGCCCCGGGGCGCGCTGGAACAGCGTGTTCGCGCGCGCCCGCCAGAGCGACATCCAGAACGAGACCACGCGCGAGCTCGCCGTCGGCACCGCGCTCAACAGCTATATACGCCTCGCCCCGGTGGCGACGATCCTCTCCGCGCACTTCGAGGAGCAGAACGTAGCCGCCGACGTCACCGATAACCGCCACGCGCTCTACCTCGGCTACCGGCACAGCTTCCGCGAGACCGACGACCTGGTGCTGCCGCGCGAGGGCTTCCTCGGCACCGCGGAGCTCGGCGGCGGGCTGCCCGAGGTGTCGACCCAGCGCTTCTTGCGCGGCCTGCTCGGGCTTTCGCTGCTGCTGCGCGTCGGCCGCGACGGCGACCTCCTGCTGCGCGGCCACGCGGGCCTGGTGGTAGCCGAGAGACGCGAGGGCATCCCGAGCTCGTTCCTGTTCCGCACCGGCGGCGACCAGACGGTGCGCGGCTACGCTTTCGAGAGCCTCGGCGTGCGGCAGGGCGATGCCATCGTCGGCGGCCGGCGCATGGCGGTCGGCTCGGTGGAATACACGCACTGGATCGGCGAGAGCTGGGGGCTGGCGGCGTTCCTCGATGCGGGAAACGCCTGGGACCACGGCACCAGCTTCAATCCGGCGCTGGGCTATGGCGCGGGGGTGCGCTTTCGCACGCCGATTGGCCCGATCCGCGCCGACCTCGCCTACGGCGACGAGACCAGCGAGTTCCGGATCCACTTTTCCGTCGGCTACACCTTCTGAGATGAAGTGGCTCTATGCCACCCTGGCCGTACTGGCGATCGTTTTGGTCGCCGCCCTCGCTGCGCTCGGCTGGCTGGTCGGCACCGAGGCCGGCCTGCACTGGGCCGCAGCCCGGGCCGGCGACAAGCTCGCGTTCGAAAACCTGCGCGGGCGGCTGGCCGGCGAAGTGGCTTTCGACAAGGTGGTCTACGCGGACGACAGCCTGCGCATCGAAGCGCGGCAAGCCAGCCTGCGCGCGCACCTCGCCGCCCTGCTCGGCGGCCGGCTCACCATCGAGCCGCTGCGCGCCGCCTCGCTGCAGATCGATCTTCTGCCGGGCGACGGCGCGCCGGCGGCGGACGCGCCCAAGCTGCCGCTGCGCCTGCATCTGGGAGACGCCCGCATCGATGAGATCGTCGTGCGCCGCGGCGACGCCCGCTACGTGGTGCGCGAGCTGGTGATCGCACAGGCGAGCCTCGGCGAGGCGCTCTCGCTTTCCGCTTCGCTCTCTTACCCTGACGAGCGCTTCGCTACGCGGGCGAAGATCGAGCTCAGCGGCAGCCTCGAGCGCATCGACGCCAAGGCCGGCGGCACGGTCGCCGGCGTACCGGCGGAAGCGCATGCGCTGCTCACGCCTTTCTCGCCGCAGAAGCTGCAGGCGCTCGAGGCGCGCGCCGGCCCGGCGGATCTCCAGCGCTTCGATGCGAGCCTGCCGCACACCGCCCTCAGCGCGTCGGTCAAGGCCGAACCGACCGCGGGCGGTGCGCTCGCCGGCACGCTGTCGGCGTCGAACGCCGCCGCGGGGGCGATCGACGCCGGGCGGCTGCCGGTCGTCCGGCTGGAGACGCAATTCATCACCGATTTCACCTCCGCACGCCTGTCCCAGGCGCGCGCCGCGCTGCACGGCGGCGGCACGATGCAGGGCGAAGCCGAGCTGCAGGCAGGAGCGGTGAACGCCAAGCTGGCGGCGTCGGGCGTCGACCTGCGCGCACTCCACACGCGCCTGCGCAAGACGGCGCTGAGCGGGCCGCTGCAGGTGCGCATCGACGGTCCCCGGCAGTGGGCGCGAGGCAGCCTGACGCAGGAGGGCATCGGCCTCACCGCAGAAATCGTGCGCATGGGCGACGAGCTGCAAGTGCACGAGCTGCGCGCGCTCGCCGAGGGCGGCGAGGTCAGCGGCCGCGGCAAGATCCGCCTCGACGCGCCGATGGCCTTCGATGCGCGGCTGACCATCGCGCGCTTCAACCCGGCGGCATTCGGCGACTATCCGGCGGGCTCGCTCACCGGCTCGGTGATCGCCAGCGGCCGGCTCCAGCCGCGCCAGGTCGACGCAAGCTGGAGCTTGCGCGACAGCACCCTCTACGAGCACACCTTCGCCAGCGCGGGTAGCGCGCGCATCGCCGGCGATCGCGTGACCCAGGCCGACGCCGATGTGCGCCTCGGCGCCAATCGGCTCACCGCGCGCGGCGCCTACGGCCGGCCGGGAGACACCCTCGCGCTCACACTCGAAGCGCCGCGGCTGGAGGAGTTCGCGCCGATCGGCGGCAGCTTGAGCGCTCAGGGCACGCTCAGCGGCACCCTCGACAATCCGCGCGCCTCCCTCTCGGCGAAGGCCGAGGTGCTGGAGCTGCCCGGCGACATCCGGCTGGAGCGCGTCACCGCCAGGCTCAGCGGCACCCTGAAGGCGCATGACGCAGAGATCGCTGCCGGCGCGCCGCAGTTCGCCCTCGAGCTGGACGCGCGACTGCGCGGCGGCTGGAGCGGAACGCGCGGCTGGAGCGGCGAGATGCTGGCGCTGCGCAACAAGGGCGCGTACCCGCTCGAGCTGACGGCGCCGGCGCCGCTGCGGCTCGCGCCGGGGCGCGTCGAGGTCGGCCGGCTGGAGGCGAAGCTCGGCGATGGACGCGTACTGATCCGTGAGGCGACGTGGTCGCCCGCGCGACTCGCCTCCAGCGGGGAGGTGGCTGGTTTGCCGGCGCAATGGCTGATCATCGCTGCCGGCCTGGACGAGCGCTTGACTTCAACGCTGCTGCTCGACGGCGACTGGAATCTTGGAAAGGCCGAGGAGATCGAAGGCGTGGTGCGGCTGCGGCGCGCGAGCGGGGATCTGGCGCTCGCCGGTCCGGACGGCGGGATCGACGTGGGCCTGCAAAGCGCCGCCATCGAAGCGCGTTTCGCCGGCGGACGTACCACCGCCAGCGCGCAGATCGTCGCGCGCGTCGCCCGCGTGGTGCTGCAGGGACAGCTCGCGCCCGAGCTCGCGCTGCAGGGTAAGGTCGAATTCGCCGAGCTGCGCACGCTGGCGGGTCCGCTGTTCGAGGAGGGGCGCGTCGACGGACGGCTCCGCGCCGAGCTGCGGGCCACCGGCACGCTCAAAGCGCCAGTGATCCACGGCACGCTGTCGGGGGAAGCGCTGACCTTCGAGTTGCCGGCCTACGGCATCGCGCTCAAGGACGGCACGCTCGCCGCCGTGCTGGAAGGCGACCGCCTGCGCATCGAATCCTTCGCGCTGCGCGCCGGCGAGGGCCGCTTCACCGCGAGCGGCACGCTGCCGCTGGGCAAGGCGGGCAGCGCGCAGATCAGCTGGCGCGCGGAAAAGCTCGCCATCCTCGATCGTCCCGACATGCGCCTGGTGACCTCGGGCGAGGGCGAAGTGACCTATGACGGCGAGCGCGTCTCGCTCAAAGGCGAGCTGCGCGCCGACCGCGGGCACTTCGAGTTCGAGCGTGAGCGCCTGCCGACCCTGGGCGACGACGTGGTGGTGATCGGCCAGGACCGGCCGCCGCCGAAGGGAAGGATGAAGCTGCCAATCGCGCTCGACCTGCGCCTCGACCTGGGAAGCGAGCTGGTGGTGCGCGCCTACGGCCTCGACGGCAAGGTGGCCGGCCTGGTCGACATCTCGACCACCAAGGAAGGCGAGCTGCGCGCGCACGGGCGCCTTTACGCGGTCAACGCCACCTTCCTGGCTTACGGGCAGACGCTGCAGGTGGATCCGGGCGTGGTGATCTTCGACGGGCCGATCGACAACCCTTCGCTGCAGATCACCGCCTGGCGGCGCAACCAGGCGGTCGAGGCCGGCGTGCAGGTGAGCGGCACGGCGCGCGCGCCGAACGTGCAGCTGGTATCGCAGCCGCCGGTGCCCGAGGGCGAGCGCCTTTCGTGGCTGGTGCTCGGCCGGGCGCCAAGCGGGGCGACGCAGGCCGACCTCGGCCTGCTGCAGGCGGCGGCCGGCGCCCTGCTCGCCGGCGGCGACTCGGTGCCGCTCGACCGGCGCATCGCGCGGCGCTTCGGCCTCGACGAGCTCACGCTACGCGGCAGCGGCGAGCTCACCGGCAATGTCGTCGCGGTCGGCAAGCGGCTCTCCGAGCGTGTCTACATCAGCTATGAGCAGGGCATCGGCGCGGTGGCGAGCAACCTGATCAAGCTCGATTACGCGCTCGGCCGGCGCTGGACGCTGCGCGCCGAGACCGGCACCTCGAGCGGCGGGGGCCTCTTCTACCGCTATTCCTGGGACTGAGCGGGCGCCGCCGAGCGCAGCCAGCTCAGGGCGCGCGCTTCATCGCGGAACGCGCGCACCTTGGCGCCCTGCTGCGCGGCGAGCACCTCGATGTACTGGTGCGAGGCGCGCACCTCCTCCGAGTCGGCGAGCAGCGCCACGCGCACATTGCGCACCGCGAGCTGCTTGAACGAGTCTGAGATGCGCACCCGCTCGACCTTGAAGATCGGCCGGGAGTTGCGCACCCAGACGACGAAGCGCGTCACCGAGCTCTTGCGCGCCTCGGCGGCCAGCGCCTCGACGAACTTCAGGGTTTCCTCGACCGTCTGGCGGCCGAACAGCTCCGCGCGCAGATGGTCCTGTGCCTGTTCGAACGTGTAGTGCATCCCCGCGGCCATTCTGCACACGGATCTATAGCGACTGCTTGTGAAAATCCCGTCGCGGAATGCACTACTTCTTCAAGAGTGAACGCAGCATCCAGGCGTTCTTTTCGTGGATCTGCATGCGCTGCGTGAGCAGATCCAGCGTCGGCTCGTCGGAGGCGCCGTCGGCGAGCGGAAGCACTTCGCGCGCGGTCTTCACCACCGCCTCCTGCCCGTCGATCAGCAGTTTCACCATCTGTTCGGCCTTCGGCACGCCGGGCGTCTCCTTGACGCGCGCTAGCTCGAGGTACTGCCGGTAAGTGCCCGGCGCGTAGTGGCCAAGCGAGCGGATGCGCTCGGCAATGAGGTCGATCGCGTTCCACGCCTCGGTGTACTGCTCCATGAACATCTGGTGCAGCGTCTGGAACATCGGACCCTCGACGTTCCAGTGAAAATTGTGCGTCTTGAGATAAACCACGTAGGTGTCGGCGAGCAGACGCGACAGGCCGTTGGCGATCGAGGCGCGGTCCTTGGCGGAGATTCCGGTATCCATGGAACGATGCTAGACGGGCCGTCGCGGCCGGCGCCAATGGTATTTGGCGATGCCGGACGTTGAGCGAAGCTATCGGAAGAATCTGGTCGGGGCGGTGAGATTTGAACTCACGACCACCGGCACCCCATGCCGGTACGCTACCAGGCTGCGCTACGCCCCGAGAGAGCGATTTTACCCTTGCAACTGGTCCAGCACGGCGCGTAATTCCCGCTTGATCGCAGCCACGTCGACGCCGACACCATGCGGAAGGCGCCCCTCGCGCACCGGAGGCTCCGGCTTGTCTTCGGGTTCGATGCGCGCGCTATCCAAGCGCGCACTATCCAGGCGGTTGCGCGCCCCGCTGATCGTGAAGCCTTCCTCGTAGAGAAGCTCGCGGATCCGGCGGATGAGCAGGACTTCGTGGTGCTGGTAGTAGCGGCGGTTGCCGCGCCGCTTGACCGGCTTCAGCTGGGTGAACTCCTGCTCCCAGTAGCGCAGCACGTGCGGCTTGACCCCGCAAAGCTCGCTGACTTCACCGATGGTGAAGTAGCGCTTCGCCGGAATCGGCGGCAGCTCAGCTTTCTTGCGGCTTGGCTCCATGACGCGCCTTTTCGACCATCGCCTTCAGTTTCTGGCTGGCATGGAAGGTGACGACGCGGCGGGCGCTGATCGGGATCTCCTCGCCGGTCTTCGGGTTGCGGCCCGGCCGCTGCGGCTTGTCGCGCAGCTGGAAGTTGCCGAACCCCGAAAGCTTGACGCTCTCGCCGCGCTCCAGGGCCCCGCGGATTTCCTCGAAAAACGCCTCCACCATGTCCTTGGCCTCGCGCTTGTTCAGCCCGACCTTCTCGAAAAGCAGGTCGGCCAGCTCGGCCTTCGTCAACGTCATCACGGGCTCCCCTGATTCCCTTTTATGTCCGGATACTTGCGGAGAATTTGCGGCCCAGCAGAGCGACCAGCGCGTCGCGGGCAGCGTCCGCCTCCGCATCCGTAAGGGTTCGTTCAGTATCTTGCATAACTACCCGGAACGCAAGGCTTTTTAGGTTAGAAGGCACACCCTGCCCGCGGAACACGCTGAGCAGGCCGGCGGAGCGGACAATGGCCGGTTTTTCGGCCTCGATGGCCTCGAAAATGGCCTGCACCGGGGTCTCCAGCGGGAAAAGCATCGAGATGTCGCGCACCACGATCGGCTGGTCGGAGGGCACGGCCGGCCGGGGCAGGGGCACCGCCTGCAGCGCCTCGGCATCCAGCTCGAACAGCACCGGCGGCTGGGGCAGCGCGTATTTCTGCTGCCACTTGGGGTGCAGCTCGCCGATCCAGCCGGCCGGCGCCCCCTCGACCAGCACCCGCGCCGAGCGCCCCGGGTGCAAGGCGGGATGGGGTTGCGCCTCGAAACGCGCGCTCAGCGGCGCCATCAGGTCTTCGAGGTCGGCCTTCACGTCGAAAAAATCCACCGCCCGCGCCGCCGCGTCCCATTGCTCGCTGGCCGGCCCATAGGCCGCCGCGGCGATGCGCATCGGCTGTCGCACGCCCGCCACCGAAAGCGGGCCGTCCGGCGCCGCCGCGTCACGCAGGAACACGCGGCCCACTTCGAACACGCGGATGCGCGGCACTTTTCGCGCGTGGTTGTATTTGATGTTGGCCACCAGGGAGCCCATGAGCGATGTGCGCATGACCGACTGCTGGCTGGCAATCGGATTGAGCAAGCGGATCGGATTCGTTTCTCCAGCAAAATCCGCCTCCCAGCCCGGCTCGACGAAGCTGAAGTTGATCACCTCGCGGTAGCCGCTCGCCGCCAGGCGCTCGCGCAGGGCGTGCAGCGAGCGGCGGCCTTCCGGCACGGGCAGCAGGCGCGCCGCGACGCGCGGCGGATGCGCTTCGATGCGCTCGAAGCCGTAGAGGCGCGCCACTTCCTCGATCAGGTCCTCCTCGATCGAAATGTCGAAGCGATACGAGGGTGATTTCACCGTGAACGAATTCTTTTTCAGCGAGCTTTCGAACCCCAGCCGCTTGAAGATCGAAGCCATGTCCTTGGCCGCCACCGGCATGCCGATCACCCTCTGGGCGCGCTCCACGCGCATGGCGACCGGCCGGCGCTTCGGCAGCCGCGCCACGGTGTCGACGGTGGCCCCCGGCTCGCCGCCGCACAGGTCGAGCACCAGGCGGGTGGCGCGCTCGATGCCGTCGACGTTGTTGTCGAAATCCACGCCGCGCTCGAAGCGATGCGAGGCATCGCTCGAGAAGTTGTAGCGCCGCGCGCGGCCGGCGATCGCCTCGGGATGGAAGAACGCCGACTCGAGGAACACATTTCGGGTGTCGGCGTCGGCCTTGGTGCTCTCGCCGCCCATGATGCCGCCCAGGCCGATGACGCCCGAGTCGTCGGTGATGCACAGCACACTCTCGTCGACCTCGACCTCCTGCTCGTTCAGCAGCAGCACTTTCTCGCCCTTGCGTCCCCAGCGCACGTCGATCGCGCCGCGCAGCTTGTCGAGGTCGTAGACGTGCAGCGGGCGGCCGAGCTCGAGCATCACGTAGTTCGTCACGTCGACCAGCGCCGAGATCGGGCGCTGGCCGGCGCGTTCGAGCCTTTGCTTCATCCAGTCCGGCGTAGGCGCCTTCGCGTCCACGTTGCGGATCACCCGGCCGGCAAAGCGCCCGCAGCCTTCGGGCGCGCTGATGCGCACGGCATGCTTTTCGTTGTTCTTCTTCGCGACCGGCTTTATGGGGGGCAATTCCAGAGCCGCCCCGGTGATTGCGGAAACCTCGCGCGCGATGCCCAGTACCGAAAGGCAATCGGCGCGGTTCGGCGTGAGCTTCAGGGTGAGGACATGGTCGTCGAGGCCGAGGACGCCCCGCACATCGGCGCCGGGCTTCGCGTTCGCCGGCAGCTCGAGCAGGCCCGAATGGTCCTCCGACAGGCCGAGCTCGCGCGCCGACGAGAGCATTCCCTGGCTTCGCACGCCGCGAATTTCCTTGGTGCCGATGTTCGCCAAGGGCGCTTTCATCCCCACGCGCACGTTCGGCGCACCGCAGACCACCTGCAGCGCTTCCTTGCCGACGTCCACCTTGCACACGGTGAGCTTGTCGGCGTTCGGATGGCGCTCCACGGACAATACTTCGCCTACCACCACGCCAGAGAACTGCGGACCGACGGGCTCATAAGTCTCGACTTCGACCCCCGCCATGGTGAGCTTGTCAGCCAGCTCGCGCCCGGACATGCGCGGGTTGCAGAAACTCCGCAGCCAGCTCTCGGGAATATTCATGAGAACTGTTCGAGGAAGCGCAGGTCGCCGTCGAAGAACAGGCGCAGGTCGTCGATGCCATAGCGCAGCATGGTCAGGCGCTCGAGGCCCGAGCCGAAGGCGAAGCCGATGTGCTTCTCCGGGTCGAGGCCGAAGTTGCGCACCACCTGCGGGTGCACCTGGCCCGAGCCGGAAATCTCGAGCCATCTGCCTTTCAGTTTCATATCGATTTCGGCTGACGGCTCGGTAAACGGAAAGAACGAAGGCCGGAAGCGCACCTCGAGCTCGTCGTTCTCGAAGAACCGCCGCAGGAATTCGGTGTAGACGCCCTTCAGGTCGGCGAAGCTGATGTGCTCGTCGATCCACAGGCCTTCGACCTGGTGAAACATCGGCGAATGCGTCGCATCCGAGTCGACGCGATAGGTGCGGCCTGGCGCAATGACCTTGATCGGCGGTTTGTGCATGCGCGCGTAGCGCACCTGCATCGGGCTGGTGTGCGTGCGCAGCAGCAGCGGCAGGCCGTCCTGGTCCTTCAGGTCGACGTAGAAGGTGTCCTGCATCGAGCGCGCCGGATGGTTCTCCGGATTGTTTAGCGCCGTAAAGTTGAACCAGTCGGTCTCGATCTCCGGGCCGTCGGCGACCTCGAAGCCGATCGAGCGCCAGATTTCCTCGATGCGCTGCCAGGTGCGGATCACCGGGTGCACGCCGCCGCGGCCGCGCCCGCGACCGGGCAGCGTCAGGTCGAGCGCCTCCTCGGCGAGGCGCGCCGAGAGCTTCGCTCGCGCGAGCTCGCCGCGGCGCGCTTCCAGGCCGGCCTCGATGCGCTGCTTGGCCGAATTGAATGCCGCACCCGCGGCTCTGCGCTCCTCGGGGGTTCCCTGCGGACGAAAGCCGGAAAGCTCGCCACTCTTCCCCAGGTAGCGAGCCTTCGCGTTCTCCAGGGACGCGGGGTCGCCCGCCGCGCTGAACTCGGCGAGCGCCCGCGCCACAATGACTTCGAGGTCCTGCAACTTCAGTGGGCCAGGCTGGCCTTCACCTGGCTCGCGATCTGCGCGAATGCGGGCTTGTCGCTCACCGCAAGATCGGCCAGCACCTTGCGGTCGATCTCGATGTTGGCGCGCTTGAGGCCCGACATGAACGCGCTGTAGCTCATGCCGTGCTCGCGCACCGCGGCGTTGATGCGCGCGATCCACAGCGCGCGGAAGGTGCGCTTCTTGTTGCGGCGGTCGCGATAGGCGTACTGCCCGGCCTTCATCACCGCCTGC
>DATFDV010000038.1:0-12797 GCA_035251855.1 Burkholderiales bacterium
GCGCCCCCGCGCCGACGCCGACCTGCAGCGAGCGATCGGCGTCGGTCGAGCGCACCGCGGCGCGCGCCTGGGCGAGGCGCGCCGCGGCGATGCGCACGCTGGCGTTGCCCTGGTTGGCGCGCTCGATCAGGCCGTCGAGCACCGGATCGTTGAACGCCTTCCACCACTCGCCACGCGGCTGCGCTTCGGCCGGCGCGGCGAGGGTCCATTTCTCCTTGAACTGCGCCGGCGGCTCGGGCGGCAGCTTCTCGGGCTCGACCGTCGGCAGCGAGGTGGCGCAGCCGGCAAGCAGCAGGAACATCAAGGCGTATCTCTTCATGAGCTCACCAGCTTCAGGCCGGCGATGCCGGCAACGATGAGAAGGATCGAGACGATGCGCAGGAGCGCTCTGGGCTCGTTGAACAGCACCATGCCGAGGATCGCGACGCCGACCGCGCCGATCCCGGTCCAGACGGCGTAGCCGGTGCCGATCGGGATGGTTCGCACCGCTGCCCCGAGCAGGTACACGCTGGCGACCATGGCACCCACGGTGATCACCGAAGGCACCAGGCGCGTGAAGCCCTCGGTGTACTTGAGGCCGGTCGCCCAGACGACCTCGAGCAGCCCGGCGAGCGTGAGCCAGATCCAGGCCATCACTCGAGCTCCTTCATGGGAGCCGGTTTCAACGCGCCGCCACCCGGAACGGAAGGGATTTCTCCGTGATGCTTCAGCGGGCGGTTGCCGCTGAGAGCGCGCAGCAGAACGTAGAACACCGGGGTGAGGAAGATGCCGAAGGCGGTGACGCCGATCATGCCGGCGAACACCGCGATGCCCATCGCCTGGCGCATCTCGGCGCCGGCGCCGGTGGCGTAGGCGAGCGGCAGCACGCCCATGATGAACGCGATCGAGGTCATCAGGATCGGGCGCAGCCGCAGGCGGCTGGCCTCGATCGCGGCCTGGACCGGCGTGCGGCCGGCGAACTCGAGCTCGCGCGCGAATTCGACGATCAGGATCGCGTTCTTCGCCGACAGGCCGACCAGCACCATGAAGCCGATCTGCGTGAAGATGTTGTTGTCGCCGTTGGCGAGCCAGACGCCGAACAGGGCGGCCAGCAGGCCGGTCGGCACGATCAGGATGATGGCGATCGGCAGCGCCAGGCTCTCGTAGAGCGCGGCCAGCACCAGGAACACCAGCAGGATCGCCAGCGGGTAGACCCACACCGCCGAGTTGCCGGCGAGGATCTCCTGGTAGGTGATGTCGGTCCAGTCGAAGCCGATGCCGGGGGGCAGCGTCCCGGCGGCGATGCGCTCGATCGCATCCTGCGCCTGGCCGGAGGAGTAGCCCGGCGCGGCGCGGCCGTTGATGTCGGCCGAAAGGAACCCGTTGTAGCGCATGGCGCGCTCCGGACCCGCCGCCGGCCGCACCTTCATCAGCGCGGAGAGCGGCACCATCTCGCCGCTCGCCGAGCGCACCTTGAGCAGCCCGACGTCCTTGGCGCGCGCGCGGTAGGGCGCGTCGGCCTGCACGCGCACCGAGTAGGTGCGGCCGAACTTGTTGAAGTCGTTGACATACAGGCTGCCGAGGTAGATCTGCATGGTGTCGAACACCTCGGTCACCGGCACGCCGAGCTGGCGCGCGCGCGTGCGGTCGACGTCGGCGTTGAGCTGCGGCACGTTGACCTGGAAGCTGGAGAACATGCCCGCCAGCTCGGGCGCCTGGTAGGCCTTGGCGAGGAACGCCTTGGTCGCCGCGTCGAGCGCCTCGAAGCCGAGCGAGGCGCGGTCCTCGAGGTGCAGCTTGAAGCCGCCGGTGGTGCCCAGGCCGTTCACCGGCGGCGGCGGGAAGATGGCGATGAAGGCCTCCGGGATCGCGGCGAACTGCTGGTTGAGCTGCCCGGCAATCGCCCCGCCGGAGAGCGCTGCACTCTTGCGCTCCTCGAAGGGCTTGAGCACCGCGAAGGCGATGCCGGCGTTCGAGCTGGTGGTGAAGCCGTTGATCGACAGGCCCGGGAACGACACCACGTTCTCCACGCCGGGATGCTTGAGCATGATCTCGCCCATGCGGCGGATCACGTCGTCGGTGCGGTCGAGGGTCGCGCCGTCGGGCAGCTGGGCGAAGCCGATCAGGTACTGCTTGTCCTGCGCCGGCACGAAGCCGCTGGGCACGGCCTTGAAAAGTACGCCGGTGGCGAGAAGAAGCGCTACGTAGATGCCCAGCATCAGTGCCTTGCGCGAGAGCACGGTGCCGACGCCGCGGCTGTAAGCGTGGGTTGCTTTTCCAAAAACTCTGTTGAAGCCGCGGAAGAACCAGTTCTTCTTCCCGGTGTGCGGCTTGAGAAGCAATGCCGCGAGCGCGGGCGAGAGCGTAAGCGAGTTGATCGCCGAGATCACCGTCGAGATGGCGATGGTCAGCGCGAACTGCTTGTAGAACTGGCCCGACAGCCCGCTGATGAAGGCGAGCGGCACGAACACCGCCACCAGCACCAGGGCGATGGCGATGATCGGGTTGGTGACCTCCTTCATCGCCTGGTAGGTGGCCTCGCGGGGACTCAAGCCCTCGGCGATGTTGCGCTCGACGTTCTCCACCACCACGATGGCGTCGTCGACCACGATGCCGATCGCCAGCACCAGCCCGAACAGGGAGAGCGCGTTGATGGAAAAGCCGAAGAGATAAAGCAGCGTGAAGGTGCCGACGATCGACACCGGCACCGCCACCAGCGGGATGATCGAGGCGCGCCAGGTCTGCAGGAAAAGAATCACCACCAGCACCACCAGCGCGGTCGCCTCGAGCAGGGTCTTCACCACGGCCTTGATCGAAGCGCGCACGAACTGCGTCGGGTCGTAGACGATCTCGTACTCCACGCCGTCGGGCATGCTCTGCTTGATCTCGGCCATGGTGGCGCGCACGTTGTCCGAGATCTCCAGGGCGTTGGCGCCCGGCGCGGCGAAGATGCCAATGCCCACGGCAGGCTTGTTGTCGAGCAGCGAGCGCAGCGCATACTCCGCGGCGCCGAGCTCGATGCGCGCGACATCGCGCAGGCGCGTCACCGCGCCGTTCGACTCCTTGAGAATGATGTCGCCGAATTCCTCCTCGGTCTGCAGGCGGCCCTGCGCGTTGATCGAGAGCTGCAGGTCGATGCGATCGGAAGACGGAGAGCCGCCGACGATGCCGGCCGCGGCCTGGATATTCTCCTGGCGGATGGCGCGCACCACGTCGCTCGCCGACAGGCCGCGCTCGGCGACCTTGCTCGGATCGAGCCACACGCGCATGGCGTACTCGCCGCCGCCCCACATCGGCACCTGGCCGACGCCCGGCACGCGCGCCAGGCGGTCCTTGACGTTGAGCAGCGCGTAGTTGCGAAGGTAGGTGACGTCGTAGCGCTCGCTCGGCGACACGAGGTGCACCACCATCGTGAAGTCGACCGCGCTCTTGACGGTGGTGATGCCCAGGCGGCGCACCTCCTCGGGCAGGCGCGGCTCGGCCTGCTGCACGCGGTTCTGCACCAGCTGCTGCGCGAGGTCCGGGTCGGTGCCGAGCTTGAAGGTGACGGTGAGCGTCATGCGCCCGTCGGTCGTCGCCTGGCTCTGCATGTAGAGCATGCCCTCGACGCCGTTGATCTGCTCCTCCAGCGGCGTCGCCACCGTCTCGGCGATCACCTTCGGGTTGGCGCCGGGATAGTTGGCGGTGACCACCACCGAGGGCGGCACCACCTCGGGATACTCCGAGATCGGCAGCAGGTTGAGCGAGATCAGGCCGCCGAGCAGCGTGAGCACCGACAGCACGCCCGCGAAGATCGGGCGGTCGATGAAAAACCTGGACAAATTCATGGCGCCGCCTGGGGCGCGAGCTGTGCGCCCGGCCGTACCCGCTGCAGGCCGCTCACGACGATGCGCTCGCCCGCCTCGAGGCCGGCGGTAATGATGCGCTGGCCATCGACGACGTCGCCGAGCGTCACCTCGCGCCAGATCGCCTTGTCGTCCGGGCCGACCACGATCACGAAGCGCTTGCTCTGGTCGGTGCCGATCGCGCGCTCGCTCACCAGCAGCGCCGGCCGGGCCTTGGCGCTGCCCATGCGCAGCTTCACGAACTGGCCGGGGATCAGGCTGCCGTCCTTGTTGTCGAACACCGCGCGCACGCGCACCGTGCCGCTCTTCGTGTTGACCTGGTTGTCGATGAGCTGCAGGCGGCCCTTCAGCTGGCGTCCGCCGTTGGTGACGGTTTCGGCTTCAACCTGCACATCTTTCGCGCCGTCGTGAAGGGTCCGCAGGACCACATGCTCGTCGGCGTCGAAGCTCGCATAGATGGGGTTCACGCTTACTAAAGTAGTAAGAACAGGTGCGCCGGGTCCGGCGGCGACCAGGTTGCCGACCGTGATCTCCAGCCTGCCGACGCGCCCCGACACCGGCGCGCGCACTTCCGTATAGGAAAGATTCAGCCGGGCCGAGGTGAGCGCCGCCTGCGCGCCGCGCAGATTCGCTTCCGCCTCCTGCTCGGCATTCACGCGCTCGTCGAGCTCGCGGCGCGCGATCGCGCTTTCTTCCCACAGGCGCTTGGCGCGCTGGTGCTCGCTCTTCGCGTAGTTGAGGCGCGCCTGCGCGGCGACGACCTGCGCCTGCGCGCGCTCGGCTTCGGCCGCGTAGGGAGCCGGATCGATGGTCACCAGCAGCTCGCCCTTCTTCACCAGCGCGCCCTCGGTGAAGTGCACCGCCTGCACCGCGCCCGCCACGCGCGAGCGCACGTCGACACGCTCGACCGCCTCGAGGCGGCCGGAGAATTCATCCCAGGTCGTGACCTCCCGCTCCTCGATCACCGCGACCGGTACCGGCAGGGCCTGCGGCTGCTGTACTGCGGGTTTCGTTTCCGCGCTCGAGGAGCGCAGGTAGAGCGCCCCGCCGGAGAGCACTGCCAGGGCGGCGATGCTCGCCGCGACGATCTGAATGCGCTTCATGTGAACCTCCTGATGAGGCGGCAGGATCGTCGGGCGGGGCGGCAGGACCGTTACCGGGACTTTCCGGTCCATTACAGCTGTAAGAACTACAGTCGATAGGCGCGGGATGGCGCAGCGGCCGAGTCTTGGCAATAATCACGTGAGTTCAACCAGGGGAGGGGGACTTGCCATGATGAGAACTTTCGCGTCCATCGCGCTCACCGCCTGCGCGCTTGCTCTGTCCAACGGCGCCGCGGCGCAGCCGCGCTTCGACAGCCTCGTGATCTTCGGAACCAGCCTGTCCGATCCGGGCAATTTTTTCGCCGTGCTCGGCGGCAACAACACGCCGCCAACCTATCTGGTCGACCCGCTCCTCGTCCCCAGCGTGCCTTACGCGCGCGGCGGCCATCACTTCAGCGACGGCGTTACCTGGGTCGAGCAGCTCGCGCGCTCGCTGGGCATGGCAGCGAGCGCCAAGCCCGCGCTTGCGAATGAAAGCAAGAAGGCCGGGAATTACGCCGTGGCCGGTGCCCGGGCCAATTACACCGCGACCGGGATCGATCTCGCTGACCAAACCGCCGTGTTCCTGCGCGATCGGGGGAATGTGGCTAACCCTGATGCCCTCTATGTCGTCGAGATGGGCGGCAATGACATTCGGGATGCCGTGATCGCCTTCGTCCAACCTCCTGAGGGGACGACCCCGGCCGAAGCTGCGGGCGCGGTGATCAGAGGCGCCCTCGAGTCCATCGGTCAGAACATCGGCTTGCTGTACGGCAAGGGTGCGAGGAAGTTTCTGGTCGCGAACGCGCCGGACTTGGGACTTACGCCGGCTATTCGCGCGCTTGGGGCGGGTTCACTCGCTACCGGGCTGAGCCAGTCATTCAATGCCGGGCTCGAGGGAGAGGAAGGGGTGCTCTCCCGCCTGCGCACGGATTTGCCGGGCATCGAGATTTTCCAGCTCGATATCTTCGGCAAGCTGCAAGCCATCGTCGAGCAGCCGGAGAATTTTGGCCTCAGCAATGTCACGGCGGCCTGCATTACGCCGGACGTCGCGCCCTATCACTGCAAGGACTTCAAGGACTACCTCTTCTGGGACGGGATCCACCCGACAGCCGCTGCGCACGCCATAGTCGCGCAAGAGGCCGCGGTAGTCCTGCGCTAGCCGCTTGACCCAGCACATCGGCATCGCCGCCTGCTCGGCGGAAGGGGCGGCGCTGTGCTATCGCACCATCTGCACCGAGGGCGCGCAGTTCCTCGGCGCGGCGCACGCGCATCCGGAGGTGTCGATGCACACGCCTTCGCTCGGCGCCACCATGGACCTGATCTACCGTGGCGACTGGCAAGGCGTAGGCGAGGTGATGCTCGATTCGGCGCAAAAGCTGGCGAAGATGGGCGCGGATTTCCTTATCTGTCCCGACAACACCATCCACCAGGCGCTGCCTTACGTGGTGCCGCGCTCGCCGCGAGCGTGGCTGCACATTGCCGATGCGGTCATGGCGGAGGCGGGGGCCCGCGGCTTCAGGCGGATCGGGCTGACGGGCACCCGCTGGCTGATGGAAGGTCCGGTGTACGCCAAACACCTCGTTCGGCCGGACGCGGATGAACGCGGGGAGATCAACCGCATCATCATGGACGAGCTGGTGTGCGGCGTGTTCAAGCCAGCCGCGGTCGGGTATTTTCAGCAGGTCATGGAGAAAATGAAGCGCGCGGGCTGCGACGCGGTAGTGCTAGGCTGCACCGAGATCCCGCTCATCATGAACGACGCGAACTCGCCGCTGCCCACCCTCGATTCCACGCGCCTGCTCGCGCGGGCGGCGCTGCGCCGGGCGGTGGGTTGCTAGCCGATGGACATCCGCGCCTGCCTGTTCGATGTCTTCGGCACGGTGGTCGACTGGCGCACCAGCGTGAGCCGCGACCTCGCCGCCTTCGCGAAGCAGAAGGCCATCGGCGGCGTGGACTGGCTCGAGTTCGCGGTCGAATGGCGCAAGCTCTACCAGCCATCGATGGACGAAGTGCGCTCCGGCCGGCGCGGCTTCACGATCCTCGACGTGCTGCATCGCGAGAGCCTGGACAAGCTGATTGCGCGCTATGGGATCAAGGGCCTCTCCGAGAGCGACGCCGAGCACATCAACCGCGTGTGGCACCGGCTCGACCCGTGGCCCGACGTCGTCGAAGGACTTAAGCGGTTGAAGGCAAGGTTCATCATCGCGCCGTGCTCCAACGGCAATATCGCGCTGATGGTGAATCTCGCGAAGCGCGCCGGCCTGCCGTGGGACTGCATCCTCGGCGCCGAGACCGCGCGCGCCTACAAGCCGATGCCGGAGGCGTACCTCGTGTCCTGCCGCCAGCTCGGCCTCGCGCCAGCGCAGGTGCTGATGGTTGCCGCCCATAACAACGACCTGAAGGCGGCCAAGGCTCAAGGGCTCAACACTGCGTTCGTGGCGCGGCCGGCTGAGCACGGGCCTGGCCAGACCACTGACCTTGCGCCCGATCGGGCCTGCGTCGACGTGGCCGCGGCGAATTTCGTCGAGCTCGCCGCCAGCCTCGCGCGCTAGCCCGCGCTCCTAAGCCCCGCCATCGACGCGGGCCGCACGCAGAGCGCGCACGCAGCCGATGGCTATCCGTGCCATGACGATAGCGATCGTCAGCGATGCGGCCATGGTGAACCAGAATAACGCCGGCTCCCGTTCCAGGCTCACGGCGAGGCTGGAGGAATGGCGGCCAAGGAGGACGGTTTCCTCGGTAAGGGCCCCGAGGGTGAACGCGAAAAGAAAGAACAGCGAGACCACGGCTGACAGGACGGCGGCCATCCCGGTCAGGAACTTGAGGGCGCGGCCCCATTGATCGATCCGGCTTTCGCTACCCTGCAATTCCTGCTCATAGCGCGCTTTTTCCTCCCGCAAGGTGCGCATTGCGGCTTCGGCGGCGACCAGTTCCGCTCTCTGCGCCGGGTCGGTCTCGCGCTCGATGAGAAGGCGCAGCGGGACGAGCGCCTTCTCGGCGACTGGGTCGCGCGGCAACGCCGGCGCTGCGATTTCCCGCCACGCGCCGTGCTTCCCCGCGGTGGCGAGGAACAGGAAGCGCTGCCAGGCGGTGACCCTTCCAGGCAGTAGGGCAAGGACGGCCATCACCGCAAAGAATGCCGTCAGCAGGAACACTACGGAATACATAGCCTGGGTGGAGTAGAAGTCGGCGACCGGGTCCCAGGTCCCGTCGCGGCCCTTGAACGAGCAAAATCCCGAGCCCTGGATGAATCCGCCGAGCACGCAGCTGCCCGACCCGATCGCGACCGGTAGCACGAAGATCGCTGTCGCGGCCGCCAGCACCCGCGTTTTCCACGTCGGCAGGACGCTCGGCCGGCGCATCCATGGAAATAGAAGCATGAGCGCCAACGGGATGCCCCCGAGAGCGGTGGCAAGCTTCATCGTCTCGATCAGCTCGTCGAGGTGTGCCAGCACTTCCACCTCGTCAGTCTAGTCGGCGTCCTGATGCGCGCGCTGCGGCATTTTCCCTGCTCATGAAGCTGCAACCGATCTCGCCAAGTCGCATTCGGCGCATGCGCCGGCAGCGTGCAGGAACACCGTTTCGTCTTCACCCAGCCCGGCCAGCGCC
Source organism: Burkholderiales bacterium (assembly GCA_035251855.1). GTDB lineage: Bacteria > Pseudomonadota > Gammaproteobacteria > Burkholderiales > SG8-39 > SCGC-AG-212-J23. The sequence continues at coordinate 8,519 of DATFDV010000038.1, forward strand.
GCGGCGACGATGTCGCGTGAGCGCGCCAGGCGGGCTTCGGCATGACCCACGGTGCCGCGGCGCTGCCGATCGGCGAGCCAGTCATCGAGCAGGCTGAACCGCTGGCAGCAGTGATCGGTTTCGCCGTACTCGTAGCGCCGCGGCTTCCCGTCCTCCAGCACCGTGGCGTATTTCGGCTGCCGGTAGCGCACGCCGGCGATGTTCTCGGCGACATGGATGGTGGTGTCGGCGTCGTGGCCGACGCCGAGCAGCAGGACCGATCCATTCGATTGGTAAACCCGTCCCGGCGGGCTGTCGAGGCCATGCGGAATGTCCACGGGGTGCGGCTCGGTGATGCGCGCGGCGAACGGGCCATGCGCGGCAAAGGCGTGCGGGCTATCGCTGCGCAGGACGTTCGGCAGGCGCCAGAAGGTGTCGGCGACCACGCCGAGCGCGCGGCAGGGCATGGTGGCGCGATCGAACGGCGCGTCGTCGTCGTCGGCCATGCTCGGCATCACGAGCGTCCCGGCAGGCCCGAGCACGGTGAGCAGCCCTTCGATGAGCTCATGGGGGCCGGAACCGACCTTGGAGAGCGCCGTGTGCACCAGAAGGACCCCGCCGGGCTTCACGCCCAGGGCGCGCAACTGTTCGATAAGCATTACAACTGCAACATAACCGAAGGCGGCGAGCGTTAGAATTGCCGCCCTTCCGGCCTGTTCAGAATCCGAGCGTTCTCATGCGTTTCAAACAGTTGCCCTTGATCATGGTCGTGGTAGTGCTGGCGGCCTGCAGTCCCTCCAACGGCAACGAGAAAGGCGGCGCGAAAGGCGGCGGACCGATGGGCGGCATGCCGCCCTCCGAGGTGACGGTGATGACTGCCGCCCTCCAGTCGATGCCGGTCACCTTCGAGTATGTCGGCCAGACCGCGGGCTCGCGCGAGGTCGAAGTGCGCGCCCGCGTGACCGGGATCCTGCTCTCCCGCAATTTCAAGGAGGGCGACCGCGTCAAGAAGGGCCAGTCGCTCTTCACCATCGATCCGAAGCCGTTCGAGGCGGCGCTGCAGCGCACCGTAGCCGACGTCGCCGCGGCCGAAGCGCGCTACGAGCAGGCCAAGCGCAACGCCGCGCGCATGAAGCCGCTGTACGCCGAGAAAGCGGTGAGCCAGAAGGAGCACGACGACGCCGTGTCCGCGGAGCAGATCGGCGCCGCCGACGTCGCCGCCGCCAAGGCGCGGCTCACCGAGGCGCGCCTCAACCTCGAGTACACCAAGGTGGAGGCCCCGGTGTCCGGCATCTCGACGCGCGCGGTCCCCTCGGAAGGCACGCTGATTTCCGGGCCGAACGTGCTGCTCACCTCGGTGGTGCAGGTCGACCCGATCTGGGTCAATTTCGGCATCCCCGACAACGAGCGCGCGCGGCTGCAGAAGGAGGTCGAGGCCGGCCAACTGACGCTGCCGAAGAACGGCAACGTCGAGGTGGCGCTGCGCCTCGCCGACGGCTCGATGTACCCGCACACCGGGCGCCTGAATTTTTCCGACGTGCGCATCTCGGCGGCCACCGGCACGCAGGAGGCGCGCGCCGAGCTGCCGAACCACGAAGGCGTGCTGCGCCCGGGGCAGTTCGTGCGCGTGATTCTGCGCGGCGCGACGCGGCCCAACGCGGTAGTGGTGCCGCAGCGCGCGGTGATGGAGGGACCGCAGGGCAAGTTCGTCTACGTGGTGGGCGAGAAGGGCACCGCCGACCCGCGGCCGGTCGAAGTGGGCGCCTGGACGGGCGACGACTGGATCATCACCGCCGGCCTCAAGGGCGGCGAGCGCGTGATCGTCGACGGCGTGATGAAGATCGGCCCCGGCGCGCCGGTAAAGGTCTCTGAAAAACCTGCCCCGCAGAAAGAAGCCAAGAAGTAATGTTCTCCCGCTTCTTCATCGACCGGCCGATCTTCGCGGCGGTGCTGTCGATCTTCATCATCCTCGCCGGCCTGTCGGCGATGCGCGTATTGCCGATCGCGCAGTATCCGGAGATCTCGCCGCCGGTGGTGACCGTGACCGCGATCTATCCCGGCGCTTCGGCGCCGGTGCTCGAATCGACGGTCGCCGCGCCGCTCGAGAACGCGATCAACGGCGTCGAGAACATGCTGTACATGAACTCGACCTCGTCGGCCAACGGCATGGTGCAGATCCAGGTCACCTTCGACATCGGCACCGACATCGACAAGGCGCAGCTCAACGTCAACAACCGCGCCAAGCAGGTGGAGCCGCGCCTGCCGCTGGAAGTGCGCCGCCAGGGCCTCACCGTGGAGAAGGGCTCCTCCGCCTTCCTGCAGGTGGTGGCGTTCTACTCCCCCGACGGGCGCCACGACGACATCTTCATCTCGAACTACGTCACGCTGAACGTGCTCGACGAGATCAAGCGCGTGCCGGGCACCACGCTGGTGCAGATTTTCGGCGCCAAGGACTACGCGATGCGCATCTGGCTGCGCCCGGACCGCCTGGCCCAGCTCAAGCTCGCGCCCGGCGACGTGATCCGCGCGCTCAACGAGCAGAACGCGCAGTACGCCGCCGGCAAGGTGGGCGAGGCGCCCACCGCCGGGCCGCAGGAGCTGGTCTACAGCGTGACCACCAAGGGGCGCCTCTCGGAGCCCAGGGAGTTCGAAGACGTCATCCTGCGCGCCAACGGCGACGGCTCGCTCCTGCGCCTGAAGGACGTGGCGCGCGTCGAGCTGGCCGGCAAGGACTACAGCTTCAACGGCAAGTACAACGGCCGGCCGGCGACGCTGATGGGAATTTTCCTGCAGCCCGGCGCCAACCAGCTCGAGGTGGGTGAAGCGGTGCGCACGCGCCTTGCCGAGCTCAAGCAGCGCTTCCCGGACGGCGTTTCCTACGCGATTCCGTTCGACACCACGATGTTCGTCGAGGTGTCGATCCGCGAGGTGGTGATCACGCTGCTGGAGGCGATGGCGCTGGTGTTCCTGGTGGTGTTCGTGTTCCTGCAGAACTGGCGCGCGACGCTGATCCCGTTCGCGGCGGTGCCGGTATCGCTGATCGGCACCTTCGCCGGCCTGCTGATGCTCGGGTATTCGATCAACACCCTGACTTTGTTCGGCATGGTGCTCGCCATCGGCATCGTGGTCGACGACGCCATCGTGGTGCTGGAGAACGTCGAGCGCATCATGCACGAGGAGGGCCTCGAGCCGCGCGACGCGGCGGTCAAGGCGATGAAGGAGGTCACCAGCCCGATCATCGCCATCGTGCTCGTGCTGTGCGCGGTGTTCATCCCGATCGCCTTCCTCGGCGGCCTGACCGGCGAGCTATACCGCCAGTTCGCGGTGACCATCTCCATCGCGGTGGTGATCTCCGGCTTCGTCGCGCTCACGCTGACGCCGTCGCTCTGTGCCATCGTCCTGCGCCCGACGCACGGCAAGCGCTCGGAGCGCTGGTTCGGCTGGTTCAACCGCGGCTTCGCCAGCGTCACCGACCGCTACGAGACCGGCGTCGCCTGGATGATCCGCCGCGGCGGCGTGGCGCTGCTGCTCTTCGCCGGCATGGTGGCGCTCACCGCCTACCTGTGGCGCATTACCCCCGGCTCGCTGGTGCCCGACGAGGACCAGGGCTGGTACTTCGCGCCGGTGATCCTGCCCGACGGCGCCTCGCTGCAGCGCACCGAGAAGATGGTGGAGGAGGTCACCGCCGCCATCCGCTCCAACCCGTTCAACGAGCACGTGATGGCCTTTACCGGCTTCGATTTCGCCGGCGGCTTCGTGTTCCGCGAGAACGCCGCCACCATCTTCGTCACGCAGAAGCACTGGGACGAGCGGCCGATGCCGGTCGGCGCGCTGGTCGGCGAGTTCTACGGCAAGACCGGGCACATCAAGGAGGGCCTGGCGATCGCCTTCCCGCCGCCGCCCATCTTCGGCCTGGGCACCGCCGGCGGCTTCGAGTTCTACCTGCAGAACCGCGGCGAGGGCGGGCCCAAGCGCCTGTACGAGGTGGCGCAGCAGTTCATCGGCGCGGCCTCGCAGAGCCCGAAGATCGCGATGGTCAACACCTTCTGGCGCGCCAACGTGCCGCAACTGTACGTGGACGTGGACCGCGAGAAGGCGAAGAGCCTGGGCGTGCCGCTCGACGACATCTTCAGCACGCTCGCCGCCACGCTCGGCACCTACTACGTCAACGACTTCAACAAGTTCGGCCGTACCTGGCAGGTCCTGATGTCGGCCGAGCCCGGCCAGCGCGGGCGGCCCGAGGATGCGGGCCAGGTGTACGTGAGGAGCGAGAAAGGCGACATGATTCCGCTCACCTCGC
>DATFDV010000039.1:0-17624 GCA_035251855.1 Burkholderiales bacterium
AGCGACGGGCTGATGCCCTGCACGACGCCGAGCAGGACGAGGAAGGCGATCGGCGTAAAGGCGAGCAGCTGTGCGAGCGCGACGCCGGCCAGTCCGTAAATCCAGCGCGAGCGCGGGAGGTCGAACCAGTCGAACATCAGCGCGCTCACCGCGCCCGCACGGCCGAAGAGCAGGATCACCGCCAGCCCGATGACGAAGGGCGGCGTGATGATCGGCAGCACGCTCATCACGTGCAGCAACCCCTTGAAGCGGAACGCGGTGCGCGCGGCGATCAGCGCGAAGGTGAGCCCCAGGAAGGTCGAGCCGGCGCCGACGATCACGGCGAGAAACACCGTGTTCCAGGCAACGCCACAGCGCAGGCTGGACGTGATGCAGTCGAGCCCCCACACCGATGGGTCGAAGAAGCTGGCGAAGAACGCCGCCGGCGCAATCTTTCCCGCGTTGTCCCGGAACGCGCTTTCCAGCATCACGAAGATCGGGAAGAACACGAAGACGGCGATCGTCGCGATCACGAGCCCGATCGAGCCGACGACGAAGAAATCGCCGCGGCAAGACCCCCGCAGCGCGAAGCCCCGGCAAAGGACCATGAGATATCCAGCGGCGGTGACTAGCGCGCCGTATCCCATTCCCGGCGTGGGAAATTTCGACGGATCGACGTCGGCAGGAGAGGGGATAAGGAACAGTCCCCGCAGGACGACCAACGCCTGCTGTCCCGCGGACAACGCATCGACGACGTGGTGATGGCGGAACGCAAACCCTTGCAGAAGCAACAGGAGCAGTCCGATACCGCCCGCGAGCATCAGCACCATGCCCGCGCGCATGCGCGGCCTGCGCCAGGGACGCGCGGCGAGCGCAGCGATTACGGGCAGGAGCAGCGCGAGCAGCCACGGCTTGCCCCGCAAACCGTGCAGGAGCGCGGGCGCGCTCCACCACGAGCCCTCGACCGCGTACCACGGCAGCAGGCAGAGCCCTGCCGCCGTGGCGGCGATCCAGATTACTTGGGTAGTGCTTTGACTTCCTTGTCCCACTTCGACAGAAGCCGCTTACGTTCCGCTGACGAGCCGTACTTCGCGAAGTCGTAGTCGATCACCTTGGTCTGGTCGAGGCGCGGGGCCTGCGGCGGGACCTTGGCGTTCTTGTTGGACGGGATCTGGAAGGCCTTGGTCTCCGCGCCGAGCGCCTGCGCCTCAGGGGTGAGCGCCCAGTCGTACCAGGCCCGCGCCTCCTTCGGGTTCTTGCCGCCCTTGATGATGCTCATCGAGCCGACTTCATAGCCGGTGCCCTCGCAGGGCGCGACCAGCTTGAGCGGCGCGCCGCCCACCGCCATCGTCACCAGGTCGTGCAGGAAGGTGATGCCGATCAGCGTCTCGCCGCTGGCGGCGGCCTTGGCCGGCGCCGCGCCCGACTTGGTGTACTGGTTGATGTTCTTGTGCATGCGCTTCATGAAGTCGAAGGCCTTGTCCTCGCCCTGGATCTGCACCAGCGTCGCCAGCATGGTGTAAGAGGTGCCCGAGGAGTTCGGATCGGCGACCTGCACTTCGTCGCGGTACTTGTCGGAGGCAAGGTCGCTCCAGCACTTCGGCTCGGGCAGCTTCTTGCGCTTGAGGAGCTCGGTGTTATAGCCGAAGCCCAGCACGCCGGCGTACACGCCCACCGTCTGGTACTTCGCCTGCTCGGCCTGCTTCACCGCCCACGGCGCGAGATCCTTCATCATCGGCGACTTGTACTCGACCAGCAGGCCTTCTTCGGCCGCCTGCAGGTGCGGGTCGCCGGTGCCGCCCCACCAGATGTCGCCGCGCGGATTGCTCGACTCGGCCTTCACCTGGGCGTAAATCTCGCCGCTCGACTTGCGCGTCATCGCCACCTTGATGCCGGTCTTCCTCTCGAAGGCGGTGACCATCGCACGGCACCATTCTTCCTGTGGTGCGCAGTACAGCACCAGGTTGCCTTGTGCAGCGGCAATCGATGGAAAAAGCCCCGGGACGACCAGGGCTAAAGCAAATAAAAACCTCATGAAATCCTCCTCTCCAGTTTCTCGTTAACCTGCCCGACGCCGGTGGCAGCCACCAGCGCATCCTTCAATCCCGGTGCGCAGGCCAGCACGGCATTGCCGCGCGTGAGCCCGTCGCTGCCCAGAAAATCGTTGGTCCATCCGCCCGCCTCGCGCACCATCAGCAGCCCGGCGAGCGTATCCCACGAATTGATGTGCAGCTCGCAGTAGCCGTGCGTGCGCCCGGCCGCCACGTAGGCGAGCCCCAGGGCGCCGGAGCCGGCGCGCAGGAACGTCGCGCCGGTGGCGAGAATGCGCTCGACCAGCGCGGTATAGGCGCGCACCGGCCGGCGCGCGGACCAGCCGAGCTCGACCACCGCCTGCTTGATGCCGGCGTCGGTGACGCGCATGGCGCGCTCGTTCAGGAAAGCGCCGCGGCCGAGGCGCGCGCGATAGAGCTCGCCGTACATCGGCGCGGCGATCGCGCCGAGCGCGAGCTCGGTTCCGGCCATGAAGGCGATCGAGACGCAGAAGTGCGGGATGCCGTGCGCGAAATTCGCCGTGCCGTCGATCGGGTCGATGACCCAGAGGGCGGAACCGCTTCCCTGGTTTCCGCCTTCCTCTCCCAAAAACGCGTCCTGCGGAAACCGCGCCTTCAAGCGCTCGACGATCATGCGCTCGACCTGGCCATCGGCCTCGGTGATGTAGTCCTGCTTTCCCTTGAGCTTGACCTCGATCGGCTTGGAGAAGAAGTCGCGCGCCAGCTCGCCCGCCTCGCGCGTGACGGCGATCAGCGCTTCCTCGCGCTCGTCGAGCTCTTCGCTGCGCATGATCATCTGCTCCAGTATCGCTTCGCGAGTGGCCTAAGGCAATCATGGCCCAGGCGGGCGTGGGTCAGCGGATGCGCCTTGGCCGGGTCCTGATCGGCTTCGACCACGAGCCAGCCTTCATATTTGTGCTTCGCCAACTTGGCCAGGAGGGGATCAAAATCAATAGATCCATCCCCCGGCACGGCAAACACGTCACCCAGCACCGCATCGAGAAAGCTCATGTCCTGCTTGCGCGCGGCGGCGAGCTTGTCCTTGCGGATGTCCTTGCAGTGCACATGCACGATGCGCTTCGCGTGCCGCTTGAGCGCGCGCAGGGGATCGCCGCCGGCGAACGTGAGGTGGCCGCTGTCGAGCAGCAGGCCGACCTTCGAGGTGGAATCCATCATGCGGTCGACTTCGTCCTCGCTCTGGATCACCGTCCCCATGTGGTGGTGGTAGGCGAGCTTCAACCCTTGTTGTTGCAAATGAACCGCGATCTGGTCCAGCCGCTCGCAAAACTGCTTCCACTCGGTTTCCGCCAGCTTCGGCCGCTTCGACAGTGGCACCTTGCGATCGCCATGCACGCAGCGCGACACTTCGCAGAACACCATGACTTTCGCGCCCAGGCTCTTGAGCAGCGTCGCATGCGCCTGCATCGCCTTCACTTCGTCGTCGACCGAGCGCTCGAGCAGGCGGGCGCTGTACCACCCGGAGACAAGGTCGAGCTTGTGATTCTTGAGGATCGGACCCAGTACCGCGGCGTCGCGCGGGAATTTGCGGCCGAGCTCCACGCCCTGATAGCCCACCTGCTTCGCTTCCTGCAAGCAGGTCTCGAGCGAATTCGTCTCGCCGAGCTCCGGCAGGTCGTCGTTGGTCCAGGTCAGCGGATTGATGCCGATGCGTACCATCTAAGCTCCCAGTGCTTGACGCTTGCGCGCACGCTCATAGGCCTTGCGCGCTTTTTGTTGGGCAGAGCTCCTCGGCGCCTCGGTGACCGCTACATCCCACCAGGCGCCGCCTTCCGCGGTGCCGGGGCGAGGGTCGGTGTCGATCACGACGACTGAAGTCTGCTTCGCACGTATTGCCTTGTTCAATGCGCTGCGCAGCGCCGCCAATCCGTCGACTTTTTCGGCCAGCGCGCCCAGGCTGCGCGCGTGCGCGGCGAAATCGACGCGCGGCGCCGAGTCGCCGAGCAGGTTGTTGAACGAAGCGCCGCCGGTGGCGGCCTGCAGGCGCTCGATGCAGCCGAAGCCGCGGTTGTCCAGCAGTACGATGGTGAGCTTGGCGCCGAGCGCGACCGAGGTGGCGATTTCGGAATTGAGCATCAGGTAGCTGCCGTCGCCGACCAGCACGCACACCTCGCGCTCCGGGTGTGCCAGCTTCACGCCCAGGCCGCCGGCGATCTCGTAGCCCATGCACGAGTAGCCGTACTCGAGGTGGTAGCTCGTCGAATCGCTCGCCCGCCAGAGCTTGTGCAGCTCGCCCGGCAGGCCGCCGGCGGCGCACACCACCACCGCGTTTTTCGGCAGCACCGCGTTTACGGCGCCAAGCACCTGGGCATCGGTGGGTTTTGCCCGCGTCGGGGCGACGATCCCGTCGACCTTCCTGTTCCACGCGCGCATCAGCCGCGCGATGTCGCCGGTCCACGCCGGCGACGCCTTCCAGCCTTTCAGGCCGCGCTCCAGGGCTTCGAGTCCGGCACCGGCGTCCGCGACCAGCGCGACGGCGCCGTGCTTTGCGGCATCGAAGGGGGCCACGTTGAGCTGGACCAGCTGCGCGTCGGCGAACAGCGCACGCGAGCCGGTAGCGAAATCGCCGAGGCGCGCTCCCACGGCGAGCACGAGATCCGCGCGGGAGGCGAAGGCGTTGGCCGCGGCCGTGCCGGTCACGCCAATGGCGCCGACATTGCAGGGATGGTCCCAGGCGAGGCTGCCCTTCCCGGCCTGCGTCTCCGCCACGGGGATTCCGTGCGTTTCTGCAAAGCTGGCGAGGCGCTTCTCAGCCAATGCGTATTTGACGCCGCCACCGGCGAGGATCAATGGCTTTTTCGACTTCTTCACGGCTTGCAATGCCATGGTCAGCTCATCGCCGTCGGGCGCCGGTCGCCGAATGCGGTGCACGCGGCGCCGGAAGAACTCGGCGGGAAAATCGTAAGCCTCGGTCTGTACGTCCTGCGGCAACGCGAGCGTCGCCGGGCCGCAATCGGCCGGGTCGAGCAGCACGCGCAGCGCGGCCGGCAGGCTGGTGAGGAGCTGCTCGGGCCGCAGGATGCGGTCGAAGTACCGCGAAACCGGGCGGAAGCAGTCGTTCACCGAAAGCGTCGGGTCGCCGAACGCCTCGAGCTGCTGCAGCACGGGGTCGGGCCGGCGGCTGGCGAAGACGTCGCCGGGAAGAAACAGCACCGGCAGGCGGTTGACATGTGCCAGCGCCGCGGCGGTGATCATGTTGCTCGCGCCCGGGCCGATGGAGGTGGTGCAGGCCATCATCCGGCGGCGGGCGTGCGCCTTGGCGAAGGCGATGGCGGCATGCGCCATCGCCTGCTCATTGTGGGCGCGCAGGGTCGGCAGCTTGCGGCGCGCGGCGTGCAGCGCGGGGCCGAGGCCGGCGACGTTGCCGTGGCCGAAGATCGCCCACACGCCGGCGAAAAGCGGCTGGCGCTTTTCCCCGACCATGATTTCCTGGGCGGCCACAAAGCGCACCAGCGCTTCGGCCATCGAAATGCGAACTGTTGCCACCAGAGCTCCCCCTCGATTTATCATACACAAACAAAATGCTGGAAATAGCCCAGTTCGGCGCCGGCCGCATCGGCCAGATCCACGCCTCGAATATCGCAGCGCTCAAGGACGCGCGGCTGCGCTACGTCGTCGACGTCAACGCCGACGCGGCGCAGAAGCTCGCCGCGCGCTATGGCGCCAAGGTGGTGAGCGAGCGCGAAGCATTCGCCGACCCCGAAGTGGGCGCGGTGCTCATCGCCTCCTCCACCGACACGCACGCGCGCCTCGCCATCGCCGCCGCGCGCGCTGGCAAGCCGATCTTCTGCGAGAAGCCGATCGATCTGAGTTTGAAGAAGGTCGACGACTGCCTGGCCGAAGTGAACAAGGCCGGCGTGCCGATGTTCGTCGGCTTCAACCGGCGCTTCGACCCGAGCTTCAGCGCGCTCAAGCGGCGCCTCGACGCCGGCGAGGTCGGTGCGGTCGAGCAGGTGGTGATCACCAGCCGCGACCCGGCGCCGCCGCCGCTCGCCTACCTCAAGGTGTCGGGCGGCATGTTCCGCGACATGACGATCCACGACTTCGACATGGCGCGCTGGCTGCTCGGCGAGGAGCCGGTGGAGGTGTTCGCCTGGGGCGAGGCGCTGGTCGACCGCAAGATCGCCAAGGCCGGCGACATCGATTCGGCGATGCTGATCCTGCGCACCGCCTCCGACAAGATGTGCCACATCAACAATTCGCGCCGCGCGGTGTACGGCTACGACCAGCGCATCGAGGTGTTCGGCGCCAACGGCCTGCTGCGCGCCGAGAACCTCGGCGAGACCACGGTGGAGCAGTTCACGCCGCGCGGCACGGTGAGCGACCGGCCGCTCGACTTCTTCCTAGAACGTTATGCCGAGGCCTATCGCCTGGAGCTTTCCAGTTTTATTTCCGCGTTGAAGACGAAGAGCGCCATGCCGGTGGCCGCGCACGACGGCCGCCGGGCGCTGGTGCTCGCCGAAGCGGCGATCAAGTCGCTCAAATCCGGCAAGGCCGAGCCGATCGCATGATCACCTTTGCCCTTTTCGGCGCCGGGCGCATCGGCAGGATGCACGCCGAAAACCTCGTCAAGCGGAGCGACGCGAAGCTGCTCTACGTCGTCGACCCGAAGCCTGAAGCCGCGCGCGCGCTCGCCGAGCCCCTCGGTGCCAGGCAGGCCACCGAGGCGCAGGCGTTCGGCGACCCTGCGGTGCAGGCGGTGCTGATCGCCTCTTCCACCGGCAGTCACGCCGATCTATCCATCGCCGCGGCGAACGCCGGCAAGGCGATCTTCTGCGAGAAGCCGGTGGACCTCACGCTCGCCAAGGTGGAGGCCTGCATCAAGGCGGTGAAAAAAGCCAAGGTGCCGATGTTCGTCGGCTTCAACCGGCGCTTCGACCCGAGCTTCCGCGCGCTGAAGAAACGGCTCGACGATGGCGCGATCGGCAAGGTCGAGCAGGTCATCATCACCAATCGCGACCCGGGCCTGCCCGAGATGCGCTTCCTCGCCACCTCAGGCGGCCTGTTCCTCGACTTCACCATCCACGACTTCGACATGGCGCGCTGGCTGCTCGGCGAGGAGCCGGTCGAGGTGTTCGCGCGCGGCGCGGTGCTGGTCGATCCGCGCGTCAGGACCGAGGGCAACGACATCGACACTGCGATGCTGCTGCTGCGCACCGGCTCGGGCAGGATGTGCCAGATCAGCAATACCCGCCGTGCGGTCTATGGCTACGATCAGCGCATCGAAGTGTTCGGCTCGAAGGGCATGCTGCGCGCCGGGAACCTCACGCCGACGACCGTAGAGCGCTCGGGCGGCGAGTCAACGTGCGGCGACAACCCCTATCCGAACTTCCAGACGCGCTACGCGGCGGCCTACGCGGCCGAGCTCTCCTCCTTCATCAGCAGCGTCGAGCGCCGCAAGCCCGCCGAAGTGCCCCCCGAGGACAGCCGGCGGGTCCTGTTGCTCTGCGAAGCGGCGCAGCGCTCCGCGACTACCGGCAAACCCGTGAAAGTGAGCAAGAACTAGCGGGTTGCGGAAGGGTCCATAGAAGCCATGGACCAGGCCGAGCGCAAGGACACCGCCCAGCACGCGCTGGTGTACGTCGCCGTCGCCGTCACCGTGGTCATCGTGCTGGTGCTCCTCTGGTACGCGATCGACGTAGTCCTTTTGGCCTTCGTCGGCATCCTGCTCGCCATCCTGCTGCGCGCGCCGGCCGACTGGCTCACCGAGCGCTTCGGCCTTAGCGAGCGCTGGTCGCTCGCCATCGTCGGCACCGTCATCCTGGTGCTGTTGGTGAGCGCCGCTGCGCTCTTCGGGCGCGGCGTGATCGCGCAATCGGCGCAGCTCATCGACCGCATCCCCGAGATCATCGAAGCGGTGCGGCAGCGCCTCGCCGAAAGCGAGCTCGGCAGCCGCATCGTCATCCTCGCCGAATCGAGCGGCGCCTTCGCCGGCGGCAATGGGCAGTTCATCGGCCGCGGGCTCGGCCTGATCGGCTCGACCTTCGGCGCGATCGCGAACGTGCTGATCGTGATCTTCTTCGCGGTGTTCATGGCCGCGCAGCCGCAGCCTTACCTCGAGGGTTTCCTGTTCCTGGTGCCGCGCAAGCGGCGCCACCGCGCCCGCGAAGTGCTCCACGAAATCGGCAACGTGCTGCGCCGCTGGCTGATCGGCCAGTCGCTGATCGCGGCGTGCGTCGCCACCGTCGTCGGCGTCGGCCTGGTCCTGCTCGGCGCGCCGTTCCCGATCGCGCTCGCCCTACTCGCCGGACTGATGGAGTTCGTGCCGTACATCGGGCCGTTCGTCGCCGCGGTGCCGGCGATCCTCGTCGGCTTTGCCGAGAGCCCGCAGCTCGCGCTGCAGGTCGCGTTGCTCTTCCTCGGCATCCAGATGACCGAGAGCTACGTCCTCGCGCCGCTCATCCAGCACAAGGCGGTCCACCTGCCGCCGGCCGCGATCCTGTTCGCCCAGGTGCTGATGGGCGCGATCGTCGGCGCGCTCGGCGTCGCGGTCGCCACGCCGCTCGCCGCGGCCGTGATGGTCGCGGTGAGCATGCTCTACGTGGAAGACACCCTGGGCGACAAGGGCGCCGCGATCAAGTCCTAGTTGTAGTCGACCGAACCCATCAGGCGCTGCCACTCGTCGTAGCCGTCGTGCCAGCCGCGCAGGTATTCGCCCTGCGCGACCTGCACGCCAAAACGCCCGCATTCCTGCGCAAGGCGCATGTCCTGCGGCGGATTGCCGAAGTAGCCGTCGTCGTAGCCGCGCTGCTGCCAGCTGGCGGGGCGGCAATCGGCCTCCGTGAGAGGGAAGAGAGCGCAGCTAGAAAGGAGCGCGAGCAGCGCGAGGCGGAGCGCGATCCGGGCGAGGCGTCCGATCACCGGCTCTTGTTCTTGAACGAACCCATCAGGCGGTCCCACTCGTCGTACCCGGCGCGCCAGCCGGCGAGGTATTCGTTCTGCGCCACCTGCACGCCGAAGCGCTCGCAGCCCTGCGCGAGGCGCATGTCCTGCGGCAGGTGACCGAAATAGCCGTCGTCGTAGCCGCGCTGCTGCCAGCTCGCCGGCCGGCATTCGGCCTCGCTGACCGGGAATAGCGCGCAGCCGGAAAGCAGCAGGCAGCACAGGGTTAGTGCGCGCATCGGTGAATTGTGAACAGCGCTCGGTGGCGTTTGATTCCGCCTCACGGGCGGATGGCCGTCCGGTAGGCGCGCTCGCGGCGCAAGAGCGCCGCCACGTAGTCGGTTTCCTCGTCCGAGCGCGCCAGCACGCTCACCACGCACGCGCCGCTGCGCACCGCTTCGCCGAATCGAGCGGCTTCGGCGTCCCGGGCCGGCTGGCCGGGCTGGTTCTCGTAAGCCTGCCCCGGCACCTCGGCGGCAATGCCATCGTCGGTCAGGCCTGCACTAACCGCGATGCGGCTCTCCGGCACGCCGGCCCCCAGCAGCGTCGCTTTGGCGCGTTCCGCCGCCGGCTGGCTGTCGAACACTGCGACCACAGTCTTTGCCCCTATAGTGCCCATGGTGCGACTCGAGCAATCCCCGTTCCGGGACGCTAGCGTTCGCCGAGCATCCGCTCGACGTAGCGTGCGATCAGGTCCACTTCCAGATTCACGCGCACGCCGGGGGCCAGGCGCGCCAGCGTAGTCACCTCGAGCGTGTGCGGTATCAGGTTCACCTCGAACACTTCACCATCGACCTTGTTCACCGTGAGGCTCACGCCGTCGATGCAGATGGACCCCTTCGCTGCAACGTATTTCGCCAGCGCTTTGGGCGTGCGGAACGCGACCACGCTGGCGGCACGCTTCGTTACTTCGCCCACCCCATCCACATGCCCGGTGACCAGGTGCCCGCCGAGCTTGCCGCCGAGGGCAAGCGATTTCTCCAGATTGACCGCGCCGGGCCGGTCCAGTCCCGCGGTGACGCGTAGGGTTTCCGCGGACACGTCTGCCGTGAACGCGTGCGGGCGTATCGCGGTTACCGTGAGGCATACCCCTTGCACGCAGATGGAGTCCCCTACGGCGGCGTCGGCCAGGTCGAGGCCGCCGCAGTCGATTTCGAGGGGGTCGGTGCGCAGGATCCTGCCCACCGCCTGCACAATGCCCGTGAACATCCGGGCAGGTTAACGCAACTAAGGACTAGTGCGCCGATGCCAGAGCTTGCCGATATGCTTGTCGAGGGACAGCGCCGACGCCGCCAGCAGCGCGACGAACGCGCCGACCGCAATCGAGTTCGCCATCGCCACGCGCGAGCCGAACTCGAGGGTGAACGGCGCGCTCACCAGCCACACGCCGACGGCCAGGTTGAGCCACTCCATCGGCAATTCGTCACACGCCACGCATTCGAAGTGGGAGCCCAGCGCGAGCACCAGGCCGACGACGATGGCGTGGCCGGTGGCGAGCTCGTGCTCGGCATAGCCGGCGATCCAGGGCGACACAGCGAGCCACAGGCCCAGCACGAAGCTGGCCCAGTCTTCCCACTTGGTGGATGCCACTGTCATAGAGGATTGGACCAGTGCCGCATAGCGCCCGTTCGTCACCGGGCCGTAGTGGCTTTCGAGCACGGGATGTAATGATGCAACGACAGATCGAGATGATCGGCGCCGCGTGGGGCCTCGGCGGTGCGGATCCGGGATGCGCCGAGGCGCCGGCCGTGCTCGTACCCCTCCTCGCTCAGCGCCTCGCCGCCTGCGGCGTAAGCGCGCTCGCCGGGCCGATCCTGGAGCCATCGCCGGGCGAGCGGCGCAAGCAATTCGCCGTGAGCCGGTTGTGCGCGCAGCTGGCGGCCGCGGTGGCGGAGGCGCGCCGCCGCGGCCGGCTGCCGTGCGTAATCGGTGGCGACCATAGTTGCGCCGGCGGCACCTGGACCGGCGTAGCGCGCACGGTGCCCGGAGCGCTGGGGTTGGTCTGGATCGACGCGCACATGGACAGCCATACGCCGGCCACCAGCCACACCGGGCGGCTGCATGGCATGCCGCTCGCTTGGCTCCTCGGGCAGGACGACGATCCGCTCTATGGCCTGGGTGCCGGCGTGCTGGAGCCAAAGCACGTCTGCCTGGTCGGCGTGCGCAGCTACGAGCCCGAGGAGGACGAGCGCCTGCGCCGGCTCGGCGTGCGGGTGATCTTCATGGACGAAGTGCGCAGCCGCGGCATCGACGCGGTGCTCGACGAGGCGCTCGACATCGCCACCGCCGGCACCAGCGGCTTCGGCGTGAGCATCGACCTAGATGTGGTCACGCCGGAGGAGGCGCCGAACGTCGGCACGCCGGTGGCGGGCGGCGTCACCAGCGCGGAGCTGGCGCGCGCGCTTCAGGAAGTCGCGGGACGTCCGGCGCTGGCGGCGATCGAGCTGGTCGAGTATTCACCGCGCCTGGACCGCGACGGCCTCACCGGGCGCGTGGCGATCGAGCTGCTCGGCGCCGCGCTATGCGGGCCGCGCCAGGATGCGCAGGTCGTCGCCGACGCGGTCCAGCCCTAGCAGCTTCAGCTTTACCCGCTTCTCGAGAGAATCGAAACCCGGGAGGGCGAGCATTCCCTGCGCGGCGTCGCCGAGGAAGCTGGGATTGAAGTAAAGCAGGTATTCGTCGACGCAGCCTTCGCGCACCAGCGAGCCGTTCAGGCGGAAGCCGGCTTCCACGTGGAGCTCGTTCACTCCGCGCCGGGCCAGCTCCTCGAGCATCGCCGGCAATTCGACCTTCTGGTTTTTGTTCGGAAGGCAAACGACCTCGGCATTCGGGAGGGCACCGTGCGTAGCGGCGAACACCAACGCCTTCTCCCCGTGGAGAATGCGCGCTGTTGGCGGCGTCTCGAGGCGGCTGTCGACGATCACGCGCAGCGGCTGGCGCGGCGTATCGACCTCGCGCACCGTCAGGCGCGGATCGTCGGCGCGCACGGTGCCCGCGCCGGTGAGGATCGCGCAGGCGCGCGCGCGCCAGCGATGCCCGTCGCGCCGCGCCTCGGCGCCGGTGATCCACTGCGAGGTCCCGTCGGCAAGGGCGGTGCGGCCGTCGAGCGTTGCGGCGACCTTGAGTCGCACCCAGGGGCGGCCGCGCGTCAGGCGAGAAACGAAGCCAATGTTCAGCTCGCGCGCTTCGTGTTCCAGCAACCCATGCTCGAAGCCGATGCCAGCGGCTTCGAGCGCCGCGCCACCGCCGCCGGCCTGCGGATTGGGGTCGCGCATCGCAGCGACTACGCGCTTGACCTTGGCCTTTTTCAGGGCCTCCACGCAAGGCGGCGTGCGCCCGTGATGGTTGCAGGGCTCGAGATTCACGTAGACCGTCGCCCCCGCCGCCTGCGCGCCTGCCCGCTCGAGTGCCATCGCTTCGGCGTGCGGAGCGCCGGCTTTCTCGTGCCAGCCCTCGCCCACCGTTTTTTTATTCTGGACCACCACACAGCCGACGCGCGGATTCGGCGTGGTGGTGTAGAGGCCTTGTTCCGCGAGCTCGAGCGCGCGGCGCATCATCGCCTGGTCGAAGGCGGAAAACGGCTTCACTTGCGGCGTTTTTTCGCCGCCTTCACCTCTTGCACGGCTTCGCGGAAGTCATCGGGCGTCTCGAAGCTGCGATACACCGAGGCGAAGCGGATGTAGGCGATCTTGTCGAGCTTGGCCAGCTCGCGCATCACGAAGTCGCCGATGCGGGTGGTGGGCACCTCGCGCTCGCCGAGCGCGCGCAGGCGCTCGATCACGCGGTCGACCGCCTCGTCCACGTCCTCGGTCGACACCGGTCGCTTGCGCAGCGCGAGCATCATGCTGCCCATGATCTTGTCGCGGTCGAAGTCGGTGCGGCTGCCGTCCTTCTTCACCAGGCGCGGCATTTTCAGGTCGACGCGCTCGTAGGTGGTGAAGCGCTTTTCGCAGGTGACGCACTTGCGCCGCCGGCGCACCGTGTTCGCCTCCAGATTGGCGCGGGTATCGACCACCTGGGTGTCATCCGAGCCGCAGAAGGGACACTTCATTTGTAGACTGGAAACCTCGCGCAGAGCGCCGTGACCTCGCCCGCCACGCGCTTGAGGTTGGCGTCGTCCGCCGGCTTGTCGAGCACGTCGGCGATCAGCCCGGCGAGGAGCTCGGCCTCGTTCTTCTTGAACCCGCGCGTGGTCATCGCCGGCGAGCCGATGCGCACGCCGCTCGTCACCATCGGCTTCTGCGGATCGTTGGGGATGGCGTTCTTGTTCACCGTGATGTGAGCGCGGCCGAGCGCTGCCTCGGCGTCCTTGCCGGTCAGGTTCTTCGGCGTGAGGTCGAGCAGGAACATGTGCGACTCGGTGCGGCCCGAAACGATGCGCAGGCCGCGCTTCTGCAGCACGGCGGCCATGGTCTTTGCGTTTTCCATGACCTGCTTCTGGTAGGTCTTGAACTCCGGCTTGAGCGCCTCGCCCAGCGCAACGGCCTTCGCCGCGATCACGTGCATCAACGGCCCGCCCTGCAGGCCGGGAAAGATCGACGAATTGATCGGCTTCTCCTGGTCGAGCTTGCCGAAGATCATTCCGCCGCGAGGCCCGCGCAGCGTTTTGTGGTTGGTGGTGGTGACGAAGTCTGCGATGCCGAGCGGCGACGGATACAGACCCGCCGCAATGAGTCCCGCGTAGTGCGCGACATCCGCCATCAGCAGGGCGCCGCACTTGTCGGCGATCGCGCGGAAGCGCTTCCAGTCGATCGCCAGCGAATACGCCGACGCGCCGGTGACGATCATTTTCGGTTTTTCCGCCATCGCGATCTGCTCGGCGGCGTCGTAGTCGATCTCTTCCTTCGCGGTCAGCCCATACGAAACCACGCGATAGAGCTTGCCCGACAGGTTCACCGGCGAGCCGTGCGTCAGGTGCCCGCCCATGGCGAGCGACATGCCGAGGATCGTGTCGCCGGGCTTCAGCGCCGCGGTGTACACCGCCTGGTTCGCCTGCGAGCCCGAATGCGGCTGCACGTTCGCCCACGGCGCGCCGAACAGCTTCTTCGCGCGCTCGATGGCGATGCTCTCGGCGATGTCGACGTACTCGCATCCGCCGTAATAGCGCTTGCCGGGGTAGCCCTCGGCATACTTGTTGGTGAGCTGGCTGCCCTGCGCGATGAGCACCGCGCGGCTGACGTAATTCTCCGAGGCGATCAGCTCGACATGGTCTTCCTGGCGCTGGTTTTCTTGCCGGATGGCGTCCCACACTTCGGGGTCGGACTGGGCGAGAAGGTCGGGGGCGAGCATTTTCTGGCCTGCGGGAAGGGGGCCCGATTTTACCAGCGTCAGCCGTAGATGATTGCATCCACCCATAGATGCCCCTAGCATTTCCCGCATGTCAGTCAATGACGCATGAGGTTGCTGCGGTTTGAGACTGCAGCCAAGCGAGACCCTGCGATCGATGCATGGTTCGAGAGCCGTGCAGACCGGCTCGGCGCGATCGCGCACGAGTGGTACGAGCGCATGCGTCAGTGCGGCGACGACGTGCGCGAGCTGCTCCACGACGGTCATCCCACGGCGTGCGTGGGCGACGCGGCGTTCGCTTACGTCAATGCGTTCACGGCGCACGTCAACGTGGGCTTCTTCCTTGGTGCACACCTTGCGGATCCCGCGAGACTGCTCGAGGGGATCGGCAAAAACATGCGTCACGTGAAGCTCCGGCCGGGCAGCGAAATCGACCGGCACGCACTCGCCGCGCTGATCCAGGCCGCGTATCGGCTGGTCAAGTCGCAAGCAGAGCGTCGGTGAAGGTCAAGCGCATCGTCTCCAATCTCGCCACGTCCGACGTAGACAAGGCACGCGTCTTCTATGAAGAGATTCTCGGGCTCGAGGTCCTCATGGACCTTGGCTGGATACGCACTTACGGCTCGAGCGCAAAGATGACGATTCAGCTCAGCGTGATGTCGGAAGGTGGATCCGGCACTGCGGTGCCGGACATGTCGATTGAAGTCGACGATGTCGAAGAGGCTCTCGCGAGAGTCCGAAAAGCGGGTATCGCGATCGAATACGGCCCGGCGACCGAGCCGTGGGGAGTGCGCCGGTTCTACGTGCGGGATCCGTTCGGAAAGCTGATCAACATCCTGCAGCATGAGTAACAAGTCGAAGTCTGCATCCCGGATGATCGACGAGCGGATCAAGGAGCTGGGCGACTGGCGCGGCGAGCTGCTCTCCAGGATCCGCACCGTGATCAAGCAAGCCGATCCCGAAGTGGTCGAGGAGTGGAAGTGGAGAGGGGTTCCGGTGTGGTCTCACCGCGGATTGATCTGCACCGGCGAGACGTACAAGAACGTCGTGAAGATGACCTTTGCCAAGGGCGCGGCACTCGAGGATCCGTCACGCCTCTTCAATTCCAGCCTCGAGGGCAACACCCGGCGTGCAATCGACTTCCGCGAGGGTGACAAAATTCACGAGAAAGCGTTGAAGGCGCTCATCCGCGCGGCCGTGGCGTTGAACACGTCGCGCGCCCGGTGAATCACGCCTGTATATTGGACGGAACGTAAAAGCGGGAGAGCAAAATGAAAATTCGCATGACATGCAGAATGGCCATTGTCGCAGCGGCGCTCGCGGCGACGGCAGGCATCGCGCAGGCGGGCGGAGTCGGCGTGCGCGCGGGCACCACGGGTGTCGGCGTAGACCTTGGCGGCGATGTGTTACCTACCCTGGGCTGGCGCCTCGGTGTATCCGGGATGAACGTGAACACGCATGTCGACACGAACGACGTACGCTACGACGCGAAGGCCAAGGTGCTGACCGGCAGCCTGCTGCTCGACTGGAGCCCCCTCGGGCCGTTCCGCATTTCCGGCGGCTTCATGCCCAATCGAAACAAGATCGACCTCGCCGGGCAGCCGAGCGGCGGCGGCAGCTTCCCTGCCGGCACCAGCCTGACCGGCGACGTGAAGCCGGAGCGCAGCTTCGCCCCCTACCTCGGCGTGGGTTACGGCAACGTGTGGACCCGCGGCGTCAACTTCTACTTCGACCTCGGCGTCATGTTCCAAGGCACTCCCCAGGTCAGCCTCTCAGTGAACTGCGGGCCGAGCGAGGGAACTGCGCAATGCACTACGGCGCGCAATGAAGTTGAAGCCGAGCGGCAGAGGGTTCAGGACAAGGTCGACAAGTACAAGTACTACCCGGTGGCGAACATCGGGCTCACCATCGGGTGGTAACGAATTCGGGGACGGAGCCCTAACTCCGAAAGCTGCGCCGGCCGTGGAGTTAGGGCTCCGTCCCCGAATTCAGGGCTTGCGGCTCTCGAGCCGGTAGCGCAGCACGTGGTCGCCGTTGCCTTGGGCCGGGGCGCCCAGGCCGATGTAGCCGCGCTCGCCGAGCACGGTTTCCTCGCGGCGTAACGTGACCTCGCGGGTATTGCCGTCGATGGCGACGTAAGTGCCGTTGGACGACTGGTCGGCGACGATGAAGTGGCCGCCGCGCTCGAAAATGCGCGCGTGCACGCGCGAGGCCTTGCTGCTGTTCACCACCATGTCGTTGGTCTTGTCGCGGCCCACCTTGACCGAGCTCTGCGGACCGACGACGACGCTATCTCCGGCGTAGGTCAGTTTGAGGATCCAGTCGCGTCGCGCGGCCGCGGCGTCGGCGTGGCCGAAGGCTTCGGTCACGTCGGGATCCGTGCGCCAGAGCACGTCGTAGACGTCGACCTCGCCGACCCGCCCGCGCACCGTCGCCGGGAACAGGTGGCGGCAGCGATGGCGAAGGCCGGGCGAAAGCGCGTCGACAGTCTCCTGGGTCGTCAGCACCTGCTCGGCGTTGGCCAGGCCCACCAGCCGCGCGCACACGTTGACCGTGTCGCCGAATACGTCGCCGCCCTCGGTGACCACCGGCCCCCAGGTGAACACCACCTTGATCGCGAGCTTGCGGCCGCCCACGGGCTCGACGTTGCCCGCGGCGAGCTGCATCTCGCCGGCGACGCGAAACGCGACGTCGGCTTCGCCGAAATGACAGACCAGCCCGTCGCCGAGCGACTTCACCACGCTGCCGCCCGCATCCTTCACTTGCCGTTTCAGCAGGCCGAGCAGGCTATTGATCAGCGCGAGCGCTTGCGTGTCGCCGATCGCTTGGTAGATGGTGGTGCTGTCGCAGACGTCGACGAACAGGATCGCGAGCTGCGAGCTTGCGTTGCGGATGTCAGCCTCCCTCGCGAAGATGATACGTCAGATTCTGAGGGGTGGCGCGAGGTCCTCGGGCCGGTCGATGTCGCGCAGCGCGCCCGGATCGCCGACCGGAATTTTGACCATTTGCTTCTCGTGCGCGGCGAGCAGGCGCTTCGCCCCCTCGTCGCCGCGCAGCGCAACCAGCTCGTGAAAAAATTCGTGCGAAAGTCCCACGGGGTGCCCGCGGCGCGCGCGAAAGTACGGCGCCACGAGCGGCGCGCCGCCGGCCAGGGCGTCGCGCACCGCGGCGATCGTCGTGCGCCGCAGGAACGGCATGTCGGCGAGCGCGATGAGGTAACCGTCCGCTTCGCCAGCGGTGCGCGCCGCGCAAGCGAGGCTCGCGCCCATGCCTTCGGCCGCGTTTTCGCACACGACGACTTCGCAGCCTTCGGCTTTCAGGTTCGAAATGAGTTGATCAGAATCGGGCCGCACGACCGCCACCACGCGTCCGAGCTCCGACTTCAGATGTCGCGCCGACTGCACCGCG
>DATFDV010000040.1:0-10042 GCA_035251855.1 Burkholderiales bacterium
GGGCAGCCGCGAGCTGGCGGCGATGATCGGCACCTTCAAGGAGCTCGACGCCCACGCGCAGCGCATCGACGCCGCCGAGCGCGCCGCCGACAAGGTGACGCACGAGACCATCTCGCTGCTGCACAAGACCTTCATCACCCCGTTCGACCGCGATCAGATCCACCAGCTGATCACCACCATGGACGACATCCTGGACCTGATCCAGGACGTCGCCGAGTCGATCGCGCTGTACGATTTGCACAGCGTCACGCCCGAGGCGCGCCAGCTGGCCGAGATCTGCCAGATGTGCTGCGACCGCGTGCAGACCGCCGTCGGCCTGCTCACCAACGTCAAGCAGTCGGCCGCGATCCTGAAGTGCTGCGAGGAGATCGACCGCCTCGAGTCCGACGCCGACCGCGTGATGCGCGCCGCGCTGCAGAAGCTGTTCCGCGACGAGACCGACGTCAAGCAGATCCTCAAGCTGCGCGTGATCTACGACCTGCTCGAAACCATCACCGACCGCTGCGAGGACGTGGCCAACGTGGTCGAAGGCATCGTGCTCGAAAACTCGTAGCGGCGTGGAAGCGCTGACGATCAGCTTCTGGGTGGTGGCGCTGCTGGTGGTGGTGGCGCTCGCCTTCGACTTCATGAACGGCTTCCACGACGCCGCCAACTCGATCGCCACGGTGGTGTCGACGCGCGTGCTCAAACCCTACCAGGCCGTGCTCATGGCGGCGTTCTTCAATTTCCTCGCGGTCTTCGTGTTCCACCTGAGCGTCGCCACCACCGTCGGCAAGGGCATCGTCGACCAGGGGGTCATCGACCACTACGTGGTGTTCGGCGCCTTGAGCGGCGCGATCGCCTGGAATCTGATCACCTGGTACTACGGCATTCCCTCGTCCTCCTCGCACGCGCTGATCGGCGGCATCGTCGGCGCCGGGGTGGCCAAGGCGGGCACCTGGGCGCTGATTCCGGCTGGGATATTGAAAACCGTGGCGTTCATCTTCATCTCGCCGCTGATCGGCTTCGCCCTCGGCGCGATGCTGCTGCTGGTGATCTCGTGGATCTTCGTGCGCGTCACGCCCAGCCGGGTGGATCGGCTGTTCCGCCGCCTGCAGCTGGTCTCCTCCTCGCTCTACAGCCTGGGGCACGGCGGCAACGACGCGCAGAAGACCATCGGCATCATCTGGATGCTGCTGATCGCCGCCGGCCATACCGGCGCAAACGACCCGGTGCCGGTCTGGGTCATCTTCGCGTGCTACATCACCATCGGCTTCGGCACCATGTTCGGCGGCTGGCGCATCGTCAAGACCATGGGGCAGCGCATCACCAAGATCCGGCCGGTGGGCGGCTTCTGCGCCGAGCTCTCCGGCTCGGCGGCGCTGTTCCTCGCCACCGCGCTGGGCATCCCGGTTTCCACCACGCATACGATCACCGGCGCGATCGTCGGCGTCGGCTCGGCGCAGAACGTCTCGGCGGTGCGCTGGGGGGTGGCGGGCGACCTGCTGTGGGCGTGGATCCTCACCATCCCCTGCTCGGCCTTCATTGCCGCGCTGGCCTGGGCCGCCGGGCGCGCGCTCCTTCCCTAGTGCCGCGGGTGCCGGGCGCCCATCTCCTGCACCTCGAATTGCACCTCCATCTCGCCGGCGCGCTCGAAGCGCAGGGTCATGCCGATGCGCTCGCCCTTCTTCAGCGGCCGCGCGAGGTCCACCAGCATCAGGTGCGCGCCGCCCGGACTGAGCGCCAGCCGCTCTCGCGCCGGGATTTCAAAGGCGCGCAGCTGCCGCATCTTCGCTACCTCGGCGGCGTGCTCGGTGACATGCATCTCCACGCGCTTCGCCACCGAAGTGGAGGCCGACAGCAGCCGGTCGGGCTGCGAGCCGTTGTTGCGGATCTCCAGGTAGCCCGCTCCGACCTTGGCGCCCGGCGGCGTCGCGCGCGCCCAGGGGTGGCGGATCTGGAGGTCGCCTTTCTCGTGGGAGTGGGCGAAAACCGTGGCTGCTAGAAAAACCAACGTCAAGAAAGACCACTTCACTTCCGATACTCCTCTTCCTGAAGCTTGCGCCACAGGATCTTACCGGTAGCCGTCTTCGGCAGCTCGTCGACGAACTCCACCACCCGCGGCACCTTGAAGGCGGCCATTTTCTCGCGCGCCCAGTCGATGATGTCTTTCGCAGAAACGCCTTTCGCAGCGCTTTTCAGCACCACCAGCGCCTTGACCGTCTCGCCGCGGTAGGCATCGCGCGAGCCGATCACGCAGGCTTCCTGGATCGCCGGATGGGCATACAGCATCGCCTCGACTTCGGCCGGCCACACCTTGTAGCCCGAGCAGTTGATCATGCGCTTCAACCGGTCGGTGATGAAGAAGTAGCCCTCTTCGTCGTAGTAGCCGAGGTCGCCGGTGCGGAAGAAGCGTTTGCCGTCGTGCTCGATGAAAGCCTGCGCGCTCGCCTCGGGCTGCTTCCAGTAGCCCTGGAACACCTGCGGGCCGTGCACCACGATCTCGCCTACCTGGTCGGGTCCCAATTCTTTCAGGGATTCCACATCCAGCACGCGGGCATCCGTGTTGTAGAAGGGGATGCCGCCGCATTGCCGCTTCGGGCGGTGCGGCGGGTTGATGTGCGACGGCGCCATGGTCTCCGACAGGCCGTAGCCCTCGACGAACGGCAGGCCGATCACCTCCTCCAGCCGCCGCGCCACGGCCTCGGGCATCGCCGCCCCGCCGCCGCCCAGCACCCGCAGGGAGGAGAGATCGTAGCGGGGAAGATTCGGATTACTGAGAAAATCCACGAGCATGGTCGTAATCGCGGACCAATTCGTCACGCGTGCACGCTCGATTTGCATCCCCGCGCAATCGCGGTCCCAGCGCGAAAGCACCACCAGCGTCGACGCGGTGTGGATCGGCGCGTTCATGCCCGCCTGCATGCCGGTGACATGGAACATCGGCAGCGCCGAAAGCACTACGCTCTGGTCCCGCGCGCCGCGCCAGTAGAGGTAGGCGACGGTGGTCGCCTGCACGCTGGCATGGGTGTGCATGCACCCCTTCGGCCGACCCGTTGTCCCCGAGGTATAGGGCATCACGGCCAGGTCGTCGGGCCCGGCGAGATGCGGGCCGGGCGCGAGGGGCGCGGCAACGGCGTCCTTCCAGTCGCTGCCGCCGCGCGCGCGTACGAAATCGGGCACCGGCAGGTCGGTTGCCGGCTCGAGGTAGTCCGAATACACGATGGGCAGCACGTGCGCGAGCCGCAAGGGGGCGATTTCCCGCAGCACGTCCTGACCGGCGATGGCGACGCGCGCGTCGGAATCCTCGACGTAATGGCGCAGTTCCTCGGTGCGGTTCATCGGGTTGACGGGCACCACCACCGCGTCGGCGCGCAGGATGGCGTAGTAGGCGATGACGAACTGCGGGCAGTTCTGCGCGTAGAGCAATACGCGATCGCCGCGCGCCACGCCGAGCTGGCGCTGCAGGAAGCCGGCGAGCGCGTCGACTTCCTGCTTGAGCCGCGCGTAGGAAATCCGGCTGCCGTAGTAATCGATCGCCGCGCGCTGTGGGTAGCGCTTAGCGCTGGCGGCGAGGTTGGCGTAAACGGTTTCCCGCGGCAGCTCGAGCGTCCTGGGTTGCCCCGGCGGCCAGTGGGGGAAATGCCGGCTGAACATTTCAGACCTGGTACTGCTTGACGGCTTTCTCGTCCCACTTCATTCCGATGCCCGGTACATCGGGAACCATGAGATGGCCGTCCTTCACGCGCAGCGGCTCGGCCAGTACCGCGTCGGCCCAGTCGACGTATTCGAGCCAGTGCGCGGTCGGCGTCGCCGCCAGGAGGTGGCAGCTCACTTCCGGGAACAGGTGGCTCGACATCTCGACACCCGCGCCCTGAGCGAGCGCGGCGGCGCGCATCCAGCCGGTCACGCCGCCGATGCGCTCGGCATCCGGCATCACGTAGTCGCAGGCGCCGGCGGCGAGCGCCTGCGCCATCTGCTCCGCGCCCATGAAGTTCTCGCCGATCTGAATAGGCGTTGCAATTTCCCGGGCAATACGAGAGTTGCCAGCGAAGTCGTCGGCGCGGATCGGTTCCTCGATCCAGGCAACGCCGCCCTCGTCGTCGATCATGCGTCCGCGCTTCAGCGCTTCGGCCACGCTCAAGGCCTGGTTGAAGTCGACCATCAGCGTGACCTCCGGGCCGATCTCGCTCTTCACCGCCCGCAGCATGTTGAGGTCGTCGCGCGCTTCGGGCCGTCCCATGCGCAGCTTCACCGCGCGGAAGCCCTCTTCCAGCAGCTCGGCCGCCTCCTTCACCAGTTCTTTCTCCGGCAGGATCCCCAGGCCCTTGGAGTTGTAGGCGGGGATCGGCCGCGGCGTCGAGCCCAGGAGCCGCGCGAGCGGCTGGCCGAGGGACTGGCCGAGCGCGTCCCACGCCGCCATGTCGATGCCCGCTATGGCGAAGAGCACGATGTTGTGGACGCCGAGCAGCGTGTAGCGCGCGCGCAGCTTGCGCTCGAGATCGAACGGCGAGACCTCGTCGCCCTTCACCATTTCCGCCATGGCCTCGACCAGCCTCGCGATGGGAGCGAGGTTGTGCCTGCCGATGGCAAAAAGGTAGGCGCGGCCGGTGACGCCGCTGTCGGTCTCGAGGTCGATGAGCACCAGCGGCGCCAGGGTCAGCTTGCCGGTGCTGGTGGCCAGCGGCCGCTTCATCGGCGCGGCCACCGCACGCACGCGAACGTCGCGGATCTTCATCGGCCCTGGAACTTCGGCTTGCGCTTCTCCATGAAGGCGCGTCGCCCTTCCTTGTAGTCCTCGCTGCGCGCGCAGCGCTCCATCGCCGCGCGCATGCGCGCGTGGTCCGGCGCGCCCACCGACTTCGCGTATTCCTCGAGCATTGTTTTGGTATTCGCGATCGACAGTGGGGCATTTTCGGCAAGGGTTTGCAGGACGCCGTCGGTGTATTTTTCAAGCTCTTGATCCGGTAGAACCTGATGGACCAGCCCCATCGCCAGTGCCTCTTCCGCCTTGTAGCGCCGGCCGAGGAACATCATCTCCCTCGCGCGCGCGTGGCCGACGGTCTCGAGCAGGCGCTTGTGCCCCTCGACGTTGTAGGCAAGACCTAGTTTCGCCGCGGGGATCGAGAACTGAGCCGAAGCGGCGCAGTAGCGCAGGTCGCAGGCGAGCGCGATCTCGACGCCGCCGCCGAAGCAGTAGCCGTAGATCATCGCCACCGACGGTTTAGGCGAGCCCTGGATGGAATGCAGTACCTGGTCCAGCAAATCGTCGTATTGCCCTACGGCCTCTTGCCGGGAGCGGTTGGATTCAAATTCGGAGATATCGGCACCTGCCGAGAACGCCGCGGTGCCGGCGCCGCGGAACACCACGCAGCGGACCTCCGGGTCCTCGTCGAAGCGCTGCATGGCCGGCGCAATGCCGCGCCACATCGCGTCGTTGATGGCATTGCGCCTGGCGGGCTGGTCGAACACGATCCAGCCTATGCTGCCTTTTTTTAGAACCGCTAATTGGCCTTTCAGGGTTTCCCCCCGGGTCCATAAACCGAAGGAACGGTCGAGCGCTTGTCGCGCTTCGCCCAGCGGCCGCTCTCGACCTGGTGGAGGAAATCCTCCAGCAGGCGGTTGAAGAGCGCCGGCTCCTCGAGGTTGATGGCGTGGCCGCTGCACGGCAGGAGGGCGAGGCCGGCGGTGGGAATGGTGCGCTTCATCAGCAGGTTGACCTCGATGCAGGGCTCTTCCTCGTCGCCCGACAGGATCAACGTGGGCACATCCATGCGCGCCATTTCCGCGGTCAGGTCGTAGAACGACGGGCGGCGGGACTGCACGCCGAGCAGCGTGTTCATCGCGCCCAGCGCCGAATGCTCCTTGAACAGCCGCAGGTACTCGGCGAAGCCGCGCGGATCCTTCACTTCGAGCTGCACTCGCTGCGGCCCGCTGCCGTAGGCGTCGACGAACGCCGCCATGCCCTCGCGCTTGACGAGCTCGGCATTCTTTTTCGAGTCGGACTGGAACTGGCGGTAGTGCGCCGGATGCGAGCCGTAGCCGCCGCCGGCGACGGTGATCGACAGCGCGCGGTGGCCGTAGGTCATGCCGAAGTGCAGGGTGGCGAAGGCACCCATGGAAAGCCCCACCACGTGGGCGCGCTGCAGGCCGAGCGCGTCGAGCACGCAGCGGATATCGTCGCGGGCGCGCGCCTGCGAGTAGCGCTCCACGTCCTCGGGCACATCGGAAGGCGGATAGCCGCGCGCGTTGAAGGTAATGCAGCGGTAGCGGCGCGAAAAGTGCCGGACCTGCGGCTCCCAGCTGCGGTAATCGCCGCCGAACTCGTGCACGAACACGACTGGTGTGCCGCTGCCGGTTTCCTCGTAGTACAGCTTGACGCCGTCGTCGGTGGCGAGGGTAGGCATAATGCAAGCCTACGATGAAAGCGGTGCTCTGCAAACAGTTCGGCCCTCCTGATTCGCTGGTGGTGGAGGAGGTGCCCTCGCCGCGAGCCGGCCCGGGCGAAGCCGTGATCTCGGTGAAGGCGGCGAGCCTCAACTTTCCCGACGTGCTCATCATCCAGAACAAGTACCAGTTCAAGCCGCCGCTGCCGTTCTCCCCCGGCAGCGAGCTCGCCGGCGTGGTGAAGGAGGTCGGCGCCGGCGTGCAGGGCGTTGCCGCGGGCGACACGGTGATCGCCTTCACGACCTACGGCGCATTCGCCGAGGAGGTGAAGACCGATGCCTCCCGCCTGGTCCCCTTACCGGCGGGGATGGATTTCGTCACCGGGGCCGCGTTTCTTCTCACCTACGCGACCAGCGACCATGCGCTGCGCGATCGCGGCGCGCTCGCCGCCGGAGAGACGCTGCTCGTGCTGGGCGCCGCCGGCGGCGTCGGCCTTGCGGCCATCGAGATCGGCAAGGCGCTGGGCGCGCGCGTCATCGCCTGCGCCTCGAGCGAGGAAAAGCTCGCGGTGTGCCGCAGCCACGGCGCCGACGCCACCATCAACTATGCCGCCGAGGACCTTCGCGAGCGCATCAAGGCGCTCACCGAAGGCCGCGGCGTCGACGTGGTCTACGACGCGGTCGGCGGTCCGTACACCGAGCCTGCGTTCCGCTCGCTCGCCTGGCGCGGCCGCCATCTGGTGGTCGGCTTCGCCGCCGGCGAAATTCCGAAGCTGCCGCTCAACCTGGCGCTGCTGAAGGGCGCGTCGGTGGTGGGCGTGTTCTGGGGCGACTTCGCCCGGCGACAGCCCAAGGAGTTCGTGCAAAGCATCGGCCAGCTTTCCCGCTGGTACGCCGAGGGCAAGCTCAAGCCGCATGTCTCGCAGACCATGCCGCTGGACAAGGCCGCGGAGGCGCTTAAGCTGATGGCGGCGCGCCAGGTCAAAGGCAAGCTGGTTCTAACCACAGAATAATTGCGAACCTGACCCCGAATTAGGGTTTCGTTGCATCACCGGCGCCGAGCGGCCGTTGCATGAGCACGCTGTCGACCCAGCGGCCGAACTTGAAGCCCACCGAGCGAAGCGTTCCGACCCGCAGGAAGCCGCAGGCGGCATGCACGCCGATCGAGGCCGCGTGGCCGCTGTCGCCGATGACGGCGATGATCTGCCGGTAGCCGAGCGCCTCGCAGCGCACGATCAGCTCGTCGAGCAGCGCCTTGCCGACGCCGCGGCCGGTCATGTCGTGGCGGACGTAGACCGAGTCTTCCAGCGCGTAGCGGTACGCGCTGCGCGCGCGATAGGGCGCGCAGTAGCCGTAGCCCGCCACCTCGAGGCCATATTCCGCAACCAGGTAAGGCAGGCCGCGGCCGGTGATGTCGCGGTAGCGCCGCCCGATCTCCTCCACGGAAGGCGGCTCCTCTTCGAACGAGGCAAGGCCGTGCAGGACGTGGTGCGCGTAGATGGACTGGATTGCCGGCAGGTCCGTGGGCTGTGCCGGCCGCAGCTGGACGACCACTTCAGCGGGAATAAGCCGGCTCCTCGCGATCGAGGATGCGCTTCAGCGCCTCGAAATGCGCGCCGGCGTATTTGGGCGCGTCGGCGCACATCAGCCGG
Organism: Burkholderiales bacterium; assembly: GCA_035251855.1. Taxonomy (GTDB): domain Bacteria; phylum Pseudomonadota; class Gammaproteobacteria; order Burkholderiales; family SG8-39; genus SCGC-AG-212-J23. Next base: position 8,018 of record DATFDV010000040.1, read on the forward strand.
TAAGCGGTTTGAATGACTTCAGGGCGCACCGGGCGAAACTTGCCGCCCATCGAGCGCGCGAGCACCTGCAGGCGGCAGGCGCGCTCGAGGTAATACATCGCATCGAAAGCCTCGGCGACCGTCGGCCCGACGACGATCACGCCATGGTTGGCGAGGAACATCACCCGCTTGCTGCCCATGGCACGCGCCAGGCGATCGCCTTCGGCGGTGTCGACCACCAGGCCGTTGTAGATGTCGTCGTAGGCGATGTCGTCGTGGAAGCGCAGCGCGTTCTGCTCCACCATCTCGAGCCGCGCGCCCTCGAGCAGCGTGAGCGCCGTGGCGTACGGCATGTGGGTATGCAGGACGCAGGTCGCCTTGGGATTGCCGAGGTGGATGCGCGAGTGGATGTAGAAGGCGGTCTTCTCGTACTCCCCATCCCCGTGGAGCACCTTGCCTGCGCCGTCCAGCGCCAGGAGGTTCCCCGCGCTGACCTCGCTCCAGTGCAATCCGTAGCGGTTCAGCAGGAACCGCTTCCCGTCGGGCAGCATCACGCTGAAGTGGTTGCAGACCCCCTCATGCAGGTCCAGCCGCACTGCCAGGCGGAACGCCGCCGCCAGGTCGACGCGCATGGCGCGCTCGACCGCCGTGTCCTTCAGCTCCTGCATGGTTCCCATGGGAGCAGATTATAGGAGCATCAATAAAAAAGGCGCCCGAAGGCGCCTCTTTCGGACGAAAGTGCCAGGCCTACTTGCGGCCCTTCTTCTCGTCGTAACGCTCGCCCATCTCGTTGCCGACCACGCCGCCGATGGCCGCGCCGCCGAGGGTGCCGAGAGCGCTGCCGCCGGTCGCGGCCGCACCGACCGCGCCGCCAGCCGCTGCGCCGCCGACGGTGCCCTGGGTTTCACGCGAGATGCCGCGATTGTCGAGGGACTCGCACGCGGCCAGGCCGAAGGTTGCGAGGGCGATGCCAATTGCCAAGAACTTGCTCATGTCATGGGCCTCCAGTTTGATTTAAGAAATGACTTCTCTGCGTGCGGGGGCTCAGGTGCAGCCGCGCAGCAGGAAGATGACGAACAGCACCGGGATGGGCACGCCAAGCGCCCACAACAGGATGTAACCGAGCTTGCCTTCCTGCTTCCGGCGGAACTGCTGCAGCCTCTCCATACCTGACCTCCAATGCGCTCCGTGAGCGGTAGCAGGAGGCAGCAAGCCGCGTGCCCGGCGGCTGTAGGTCGTTGACTACGCTAGTCTTCTACGTCCACCTGGACCTTCGTGGACGACTCGGCGAAGACGTAGGCGAAGGCAATCCCTGCAGTGAAGGCGTAGTCGCGGCGCACCAGCGGGCTGGAATCGAAGGCCACCCCGTTCAGCCACTCATAGCGCGCAAACGCGCCGACCCAGATCTTCTGGAAGCGCCGGGTAAGCGACCCGGCAAGCGCCGCGCCGGAGTAACCGCCGGTAGCGCTGTAAGCCGGGCGCTGCGGGGTCGCGAAGGCTTCATCCACGCCGTAGAAATAGCGGTGGTAGCGGCTGGTGGCATAGAGCAGACCGGCCTGCAGGCCGAGCCGCCAGCGGTAGTCAAAGAAGCGCGGGCGGGCGTCGTAAGTAATGTTCGGATACGCCGTAAAGCCCTGCCCATCGGCGTACGAGAGGTCGGTGGCGATCACCGCGCGCACCGGCAGGCGAAAGCTGAGCGCACGGTTGCGGTTCTCGTCGCGCAGCAGGATGACATTCAGCCGCGGCCCGATCTCGAAGGTGGGGTCGAGGTCCGGCATGCCCTCGCGCGCGCGGTTCTTCGAGCTGTCGACCGGCGGCGTGCCGCTCAGGCTGATGTCGAACTCGACGCGATCGCTTTCGAAGAACACGCCGCGCACGCCCTGGCGATCGACGCGCAGCACGTTGCCGCGATAGATCACATAAGGAAGCGGCAGCACATAGCCGCGGCTCTCGTCCGAGCCGCGGTAATCGGGAAAGGTGAAGCCGGTCGCGCCCAGGCCGAGCTCCCACTCCGGACGCGGCTCCGCCCGCGCTGCCAGGGACGAC
>DATFDV010000041.1:0-18092 GCA_035251855.1 Burkholderiales bacterium
CGCCGGCGTGCCGTTGGTCGTCCACGAGAACTTCCGCTGGCAGCCGTGGTACCGCGAAGCGCGCCGGCTGATCGACGCCAATCACTTCGGCAAGCTGCATTCGGTTGCCTTTCGCCTGCGGCCGGGCGACGGGCAGGGGCCGCGCGCCTACCTTGATCGCCAGCCGTACTTCCAGAAGATGCCGCGCCTGCTGGTGCATGAGACGGCGATCCACTGGATCGACACGTTTCGTTTTCTCATGGGCGAGGTAACTGCAGTATTTTCAGTGTTGAAAAAAAGAAATCCAGTGATTGCGGGAGAGGATTCCGGCACCATCCTCTTCGACTTCGAGAGCGGTGCCACCGGTCTTTTCGACGGCAATCGGCTGAACGACCATGCCGCGGCCAACCCGCGGCGCACGATGGGCGAGATGTGGCTGGAAGGCGAGCAGGGCGTGCTGCGCCTCGACGGCGATGCGCGCCTGTGGTGGAAGCCGCATCAGAAGTCGGAAGCCGAGCACCGCTACGACCGCGGGCCGCACGATGCCTTCGGCGGCGGCTGCTGTGCGGCGTTACAGCGCCATGTGGTGAGGGGTTTCCTTGAAAAAACTCCGATGGAAAATACGGGCAAAACGTATCTGGCTAACCTGCGCATCGAGGAAGCGATCTACCGCTCGAGCGCCGAAGGCCGGCGGATCGCGCTTTCGTGAACGTCGAGCCCTTCGGCAGGGACTTGAATCGCCCAGAGTGCGTGCACTGCACGGCGCAGGGGGATGTGTTCGTGTCCGACTGGCGCGGCGGCGTGATGCGTATCCATCCCGATGGCCGGCAGACTCTGATCAAGGGCGATCGCCTGGTGAACACCAACGGCTTCGCCATCCTGCCGGACCGCTCGTTCCTGCTCGCGCACCTCGACGAGCGCCAGGGCGGGGTCTGGCGCCTTACCCTCGAGGGCGCGCTCACGCCGTTCCTCGAAGATCTGCCGCCGACGAACTTTGTTTTCGCATATGAAGAAAAGGTTTTCATCACGGTGAGCACGCGCCTGGTGCCGCGTACGCTCGCGCGCAAGCCCGACTATGGCGACGGCTTCATCGTCTGCGTGGACAAGCGCGGCGCGCGCGTCGTCGCCGAGGGGCTCGGCTTCACGAATGAGTGCAAGGTCGATCCGTCGGGCCAGTGGCTCTACGTGAACGAAACATTCGGCAAGCGGCTCTCGCGCTTTCTTCTTCATGCGGACGGAGACCTCGGGGAGAGGCAGACCGTGGCGAAATTCGGTGCGGGCGTGTTTCCCGACGGCCTGGACTTCGACGCCGAGGGCGGGGTGTGGATCACCAGCGTGTTTTCCAACCGCCTGATCCGCGTCGCGCCCGACGGCAGCCAGCGCCTGGTGCTGGAAGACAACGACCCGGCGTTCGTCGAGCGGATCGAGGCCGATTTCGCGCGCGGCGCGCTTGTGCATGCCGGCAATCCAGAGGTGCCGGCGAAGCTGATCCGCAACCTGTCCTCGAGCGCGTTCGGCGGCCCCGGGCTGCGCACCCTTTATCTCGGCTGTCTGCAGGACAGCCGCATCTACCGCATGCCGAGCCCGGTGGCGGGCGCCCGCCCGCCACACTGGGACGTGCGTTTTCCTTAGAGGAGGGAACAATGAAGAGAAGGAGCTTTGTTCAAATTGCGCTTGGGGTGGCAGTGGCTGCAACGTGGGCAAGCGCGCAAGCGCAAACCGTGCTGAGGTTCAGCCACACCGACCAGCCCGGCGGCACCCGCCAGAAGGCTGCCGAGATGTTCGCGCAGAAAGTGGAGCAGTCGACCAGCGGCCGCTACAAGGTGCAGGTGTATCCGGCCGGGCAGATCGCCAATGACCCGAAGGCGGTGGAGCAGTTGCAGCTCGGCGGCATCGACTTCACCGTCACCGGCACCGGAACCTACGCCACGCACATCCCATCGTTGAATCTGATGCTGATGCCCTACCTCGTGGAGAGCTACGAGCAGGGCTGGAAGCTCTACGACGGCTCGAAGTGGCTGCAGAAACAGTTCGCCGAAGGGCCGAAGAAAGGCTTTCGCATCATCGCCGCCTGGGAGGCGGGGTTCCGCTCGATGACCACCAAGAACCCGCTCAACTCACCGGCCGATGCAAAGGGCGTGAAGCTGCGCACCTATCCGAACGAGATGCAGCGCTGGCTGCTGGAAGCGATGGGCTTCAACATCCAGATCATGCCGCTGCCCGAGGTTTACCTCGCGATCCAGCAGGGCACGGTCGGCGGGCAGGAGAACCCGATCGATACCATCCACGCCAACAAGTTCTACGAAGTGGCGCCGCACGTGACGCTCACGCAGCACGTGTACAGCCCGATTCCGCTGTCGATCTCGGAGAAGACCTGGCAGAAGCTTTCCGCGGCCGACCGCGACGCGGTGACCAAGGCCGGACGCGAGGTCGCGGGCTGGATGCGCAACGAGATTCGCGCCAACGACGACCGGCTGCTCAAGGACATGGCGTCGAAAGGGGCCAAGATCGCGCGGCCCAACCTGGCCGCGTTCCGCAGCGCGGTGCAGCCCGCGTACGCCAAGGCGAAGGAGAAGTACGGGGCCGACGTCGACCAGGTGCTCGCCGAAGCCGAGGCGGTGCGCAAGAGCACTCCCGCCAAGTGAATTTGTTGCCGGAGGCGCCGGCGGCGCCCGCGCCGCTGCGCGCGCTCGGCGCCGCGGTGGACTGGGCGATCGTCGTGCTTGGCGCGGCGATCGTCGCGGTGGTGTTCGTCAACGTGGTGCTGCACCAGCTCGACGTCGACATCGCCTGGACCACCGAGTTCGGCGAGCTGGTGATGGTGTGGACCACTTTCCTCGGCGCCGCCGCGGCGGTGCGCCGCGGCTCGCACATGGCGGTGCGCGAGGTGCTCGAGCTGCTGCCGCGCGGGGCGCGACGCGCGGCAGACGCGGCGATCCAGCTTTTCGTCGCCGGCGTGCTCGCCCTGCTGGTGGCGAAGGGATGGATCGCGGTGCAGGCCAGCTGGGGCAACGTGCTCACCGTGCTCGACTGGCCGATGGCGGTACAGTACCTCGCGCTGCCGGTGGGCTCGGCGATCGCGCTGGTGTTCGTGCTGTGGGAGCTGGCCGGATGCTTCTCGGCGCGATCACGCTGATCTTTTTCGCCCTCGCCCTCGCCGGCGTGCCGCTGGTCTGGGCGCTGCTCGGCACCACGGTGCTCGTGATCTGGGGATACGGCCTCACGCACCCGCTTGAAACCATCTTCCTCACCTACATCGGCGGCGTCGAGCCCTTCATCCTGATCGCGGTGCCGCTGTTCATCGTCGCCGGCGAGCTTCTGTCGCGCGGCGGCGTGGGCGAGCGCATCGTTGCCTTCGCGCGCACGCTGTTCGGCTTCCTCCCCGGCGGGCTGGGCATTGTCACCGTCGCTTCGTGCCTGCTGTTCGGCGGCGTGTCGGGCTCGGCGATCGCCGGCGCGGCGGCGATCGGCTCGGTGATGATCCCGGCGATGGTGCGCCAGGGCTACACGCCCGGCTTCGCCGCCGCGCTGGTGGCGGCGGCCGGAACCCTGGCGGTGATCATCCCGCCCTCGATTCCGCTGCTGGTCTACGGCTTTGTCGCCGGTGCGTCGGTGCGCGATCTGTTCCTCGCCGGCGTGGTGCCGGGAATCCTGTTCGGCGCGGGGATGATGCTGGTGTGCGCCTGGTACGGCCGCAAGACCGGCTGCGACCGCGGCGGCGAGCGCGCTTCGCGGGCAGAAGTGTGGCGCTCGTTGCGCGAAGCCTTTCCGGCGCTGCTCATGCCGGTGATCATCCTCGGCGGCATCTGGACCGGGGTCTTTACTCCCACCGAGTCGGCGGCGGTGGCGGTGGTCTACGGCCTGATCGTGTCGATGGCGGTGTACCGCTCGCTCGCCTGGCGCGAGTTGCCGGCGCTTTTCTACCAGGCGTTCCTCACCAGCGCGGCGGTGATGGTGGTGGTGGGCGCCACCACCGCGCTCGCCTGGGTGATCACGGTCGAGCAGGTGCCGGTGCAGGTCATCGAATGGATGAAGAGCGTGGCCGAAAGCAAATGGACCTTCCTGCTGCTCGCCAACGTGTTCATGCTGCTGCTCGGCATCTTCATCGAGCCGCTGCCGGCGCTGGTGCTTACCGCGCCGCTCTTCGTGCCGCTCGCGCGCGTCTACGGCGTGGACCCGGTGCATCTGGGCCTGGTCATGACCTGCAATCTGGCGATCGGCCTCTACACGCCGCCGGTGGGCGGCACGCTGTTCATCGCCGCCAAGCTCGCCAACGCAAGCATTGCGCGCGTCTCGCGCGAGCTGGCGCCGCTTTTCATCGTCACCCTGCTGGTGCTCGCGCTCGTCACTTACGTAGCCGCGCTGCCGATGGGACTGGTCTGGCTGATCCGATAAAAACGCTCAGTCGACCAGGCCGAGGAGGCGCACCGCTTTGCTGGCCACCATCGGCGCGACCGCAGGGTCGAATCGCTTGAAATGCGGGGTGGCCAGGTGCGCGTCGAAGGCCGCGCGATCGTCGTAGAGCTCGTAGAGGAAGACGCTGGTCTTTTCCTTCGGATCGACGCAAACATCGAAGCGGCGGCAGCCCGGCTCGGTCTCGCGCGAGGCGCGCGCGTTCTCGAGCATCAGCGGCATGAACTCGGCCAGGCGCTCGGGCTTGATCCTGAAGTCGACGATGACGACGTACATGGCGCTCCTTTAGCTCGGAAAGTGTCTGTCCAGGTCGGCGAGCTGGGCCGTATCCAGCCAGCGCGTGCGCCGGCCTTCCAGCAGTAGAAACAGCTTCGCGGTCTCTTCCAGCTCCTCGGCGTTGTAGACCGCATCCTCGAGCGACTTGCCGGCGACCACCGGCCCGTGGTTGGCGAGCAGCACCGCGTGGTGCTTCTTCGCCTTTTCGCGCACTGCCTCCGCGAGCGCGCGGTCGCCGGGACGGTAGTAGGGCACCAGGGCCAGCTGCCGGATGCGCATCGCGTAGTACGCGGTGATCGGCGGCAGGCCCGAGAAATTCTCGAGGCAGGACACCGCGACGCAATGCGTGCAGTGCAGGTGCACGATGCCCTGCGCCGAAGGCCGCTCCTGGTACATGGCCAGGTGCAGGAAGGCTTCCTTCGAAGGCGCATCCCCAGCCACCGCTTTTCCTTCCAGATCCACTTTGGAGATGCGCGCCGGATCGAGCCGGCCGAGGCAGGAATTGGTCGGCGTGATCAGCAGGCCGTCGGCCAGGCGCACGCTGAGGTTGCCCGAGCTGCCATGCGCGTAGCCGCGCTGGTACAGCGATTGCCCGTGCATCACCAGCGCTTCGCGCAACCGCATTTCCGTCACTGCAGCATCCCCAGGGCCTTGGCGAAGAAATCGCGGCTGCCGAAGTTACCCGACTTCAGCGCGAGCAGGTAGGGCTCGCCGCCAACCGCGGCTGTCCAGGGGACGCCGGGATCGATCTCCGGGCCGATGGCGAGCGCGCGCACGCCGAGCGCCTCCACTACCGCGCCGGCGGTCTCGCCGCCGGCGACGACGAACTTGCGCACGCCTTTCGCGGCAAGGCCGCGCGCGATCTGCCGGAACGCCTGCTCGATCGCTTGCCCTCGCCCGGCCATGATGGCCTCGGGCGGGGCGGAGGCATAAATAAGCCCGGGGGCGGGAAGGCGGCGCACGGCCCACTCCACCGCCGCAGGCGCGTCGAGCTGCATGGGATCGAGCTTGAGCGCGGCCGAGCCCCAGGCGTCGATCTGCGCCAAGGTTGCCTGCGAGCAGCTGCCGGCGAGGATCACCGCCGGCCCTGAGAGCTTCGGCAGCGCCGGCGAAGAAGAGCGCTTCACGCCGAGCGCGCGTGCGAGGCCCATCGCGAGCCCGGCACCGCCGGTCGTCAGTTTCAGGTGGCGGCAGGCTTCGCCGGCGGCGACGAGGTGATCGTCGCGAGTTGCGTCGAGGACCGCGTAGCCCTCTGCACCCGAAAGTTTTTTTGTGATCTCGACCGCGCCGGCCTCCATGACCTCGACCGGGAGAAGAAAGACCTGGCGCCGCGTCTGCGCGCCCAGCACGCGTACCAGGTTCGAGTCGCGCATGGGGGTGAGGGGATGGTCGCGCATGCCGGACTCGGCGAGCGGCACCTCGCCGACGAACAGGTTGCCTTTGTAGACGGTGCGGCCGTTGCGCGGGTATGCGGGCGTGGCGACGGTGAAGCGCTCGCCAAGCGCATCGAGCAACGCATCGCCCACCGGGCCGATGTTGCCGCGTGGGGTCGAGTCGAAGGTCGAGCAGTACTTGAAGTAGATGCGCTCCGCCCCTCGCTTTCGTAACCAGGAAAGAGAAGAAAGCGACCACGCCACTGCCTCTGCGGCGGGGTTGGTGCGCGATTTCAGCGCCACCACGATCGCGTCGGCGGCGGGGATCTCCAGCGACGGCTCCGGAATGCCGTTGACCTGGACCACCGACAGGCCCTCGCGCGCGAGCGTGACGCCGAGGTCGGTGGCCCCCGTCAGGTCGTCGGCGATGCAGCCCAGGAGCATCGCGCCCGGAGCAGGCTCAATCGAACTTCAGGCCTGCTTCACGAATCACCCGCGCCCACTTGTCGAGCTCGTCCGTGTATTCCGCCTGCAGCGATTCCGCGGTGCCGCCGGCGACCTCGATTCCCATCGACGCCATGCGCGCGCGGAAGTCTTCCATCTGCAGCACTGCGTTCACCTCGCGGTTGAGCAGCGCGATCGCCTCTCGCGGCGTGCCGGCGGGCGCGTAAAGCGCGTAGTCGGTCTGCGAGACCACGCCGGGGACCCCGGCCTCGGCCATCGTCGGCAGCTCGGGCATCAGCGCGGAGCGCTTCGGCGCCGCCACCGCCAGCGCGCGCACGCGCCCGGCTTTCAGGTGCGGCAGGTACGCCGGCGCGCTGTCGAGCGCCACGTCGATGCGGCCGTCGAGCAGGTCGGGCAGGATCTGCGTGGTGCCCTTGTACGGGACGTGCGTGAGATCGACGCCGGCCGCCTGCTTGAACATCTCGCCGGTGAGGTGGATGAGCGCACCGAAGCCCGATGACGCGAAGTTCAGCCTGCCCGGCGCCGCCTTGGCCATGGCGACGAAGTCCTTCACCGACTGCGCCTTCGAGTTGGCGGGCACGACGAAAATGATGGTGCCGTAGCCGATGCGCGAAATGGCGGCGAAGTCGCGCCCGAAGTCGTAGGTGCGCTTGGGCTGCGTGTACTGCAGGATCGCCTGGCCGCCGATCGGTCCGACCAGCAGCGTGTAGCCGTCGGGCGCGCTCTTCGCCACCGCATCGTTGCCGATGGCGCCGCCGGCGCCGGGCCGGTTCTCGACCACCACCTGCTGTCCGAGGCGCGGCGAGAGCTTCTCGGCCAGCGCGCGCGAGACGTTATCCATGCCGCCGCCGGGCGGATACCCCGCAACGAACTTGATGGGTTTCGAAGGATATTGCTGCGCGGCCGCCGAGAATCCGGCGAGGCACAGCACGGCTGCCACCAGGAACGATTTCGTCATGCTTCCTCCTCGTTGTGCGTCCAGCGCTTGAGCCATCCCAGCCCGTCCTCGGTTCTCCCGGCAGGCCGGTATTCGCACCCGACCCAGCCGTCATAGCCGAGCTCGTCGAGCAGTTGCACAATGTACTCGTAGTTCACCTCGCCGCGGTCGGGTTCGTGGCGATCCGGAACGCCGGCGATCTGCACGTGGCCGACGTGCGGCAGCCAGCGCCGCACCTTCATGGCCAGGTCGCCCTCGACGATCTGCGCGTGGTACAGGTCCATCTGCACGCGCAGGTTGGCTGCGCCCGCTTCCTCGCGGATCGCGTGCGCTTCGGCCTGCGTATTGAGGAAGTACCCCGGAATGTCGCGCGTGTTGATCGGCTCGATCAGCGCGACGATGCCGGCGCGCGCGAGCTCGGCCGCGGCATGGCGCAGGTTCTCCAGGTAGGTGCGCCGCCGGGCTTCGCGCTCGGCGCCCGGCGGCAGCAGACCGGCCATGACGTGCAGCCGCGGCGTGCCGAGCGCGCGCGCGTACTCGAGCGCGGTTGCAATTCCCGCGCGAAACTCCGTTTCCCGGCCCGGCAGCGACGCGAGACCGCGCTCGCCCGCCTCCCAGTTGCCGGGCGGCAGGTTGAACAGCACGCATTCCAGCTTTGCTTTGCGCAGCGCGGCGGCCACCACTTCCGCCGGGTGTGCGTAGGGGAACAGGAACTCCACGCCGCGGAACCCGGCTGCCGCAGCGGCGGCGAAGCGCTCCAGGAAAGGAACCTCCTGGAACATCATGCTGAGGTTGGCGGCGAACCGGGGCATCTTCATGGCATGAGAAGGCCGCCGTTGATTTCGATGATCTGGCCGGTGATGTAGCTCGCGAGCTGCTCGCTGGCGAGGAACAGCAGGGCGCCGGCGCATTCATCGGCGCGGCCGAGGCGGCGCATCGGAATGCCCGCGCAGAGCTGGGCGAGGAGCTCGGGACTGGTGTGTCCGTCGTGAATCGGGGTATCGATGATCCCCGGCGCCACGGCGTTGACCCTGATCCCGTCCCCGACCAGCTCCTTGGCGAGCGTGCGGGTATAGGTGGAGATGTAGGCTTTGGACGCGGAGTACAAGCCCGAGCCCTGGCTGCCGCCGGTGCGCGCGGCCTGAGAGGTCACATTGATGATGGTGCCGGACTTCTGCCGGCGCATGTGCGGGATCACGTGGCGGCCCAGGGCGATCATGGAGCGCGCGTTCTGGTGGAAGACGCGGTCGATCAGCTCATCGGGCGCCTCGGCCAGCAGCACGCGCTGCACGAAGCCGCCGGCGTTGTTGACCAGGATATCGATGCGCCCGAACCGGGCGTGCACTTCTGCTGCCATCCGGGCCAGCTCGGCGCTGCTCGAGACATCCGCCTGGAATACGGCGGCATCGCGGATTTGCCCGGCGATGGCTTCGGCTTCGCGTTTGCGCGAGTTGTAGTGGACTGCGACGAGGCTTCCCCGGCTGCCGAAGGCCAGCGCGGCGGCGGCGCCGATTCCGGAGCTTGCGCCGGTGATGAGCACCACCTTGCCCTTGAGATCGTCCATCTCTGCCTTCAATGTGAGTACGGCCGGTGAAACTCGAGGCTGCGGTTCAAGCGCACGCCAAAGCCCGGCTTGTCCAGCGCGCTCGCCTTCATCCGCCCGGCGAGCGGCACCGGCTCATCGAGCAGCAACGGGCTGAACATCGGCACTACCTTGTCCGCCTGCGGCGCCATCATCAGGAATTCGGCGAACGGGCTCTGCTCGCACGTGAACACGAAGTGGTAGCTGTACACCGACGAGCCGTGGGGCACCACCAGGGTATCGTGCTCGCGCGCAAGCGCGGTGATTTTCAGCAACTCGCTCAACCCGCCGCACCAGCCCACGTCGGGCTGGATGACGTCGCAGCAGCCCATCTCCAGCAGCAGGCGGAATCCCCAGCGGGTGGCCTCGTGCTCCCCGCTGGTCAGCCACATGCCTTTGGGGAGGCTCTTGCGCAGGCTCGCGTAGCCCCAGTAGTCGTCCGGCGGCAGGCATTCCTCGAGCCATTTCAGGCCGTGCTCGCTCGCCGCCACGGCAAGGCGCTTCGCATACGGTTCATCCAGGCTCATCCAGCAGTCGTACATCAGCCAGAACTCCTCGCCGACCCGGCGCCGCATCGTGGCGAGCTGCTCGACATTGCGCTTCAGGCCGGCGTCGCCTTCGGCGGGCCCGTGCCTGAGCGGCATCTTGCCGCCGACGAATCCCATTTCCTTGGCGAGGTCGGGACGCGGACCGGTCGCGTAAAACTCGAGCTCCTCGCGCACCAGCTTGCCGAGCAGCGCATGTACCGGCACACCCCGCACCTTGCCCAGCAGGTCCCACAGCGCCAGGTCGACGCCGGAGATGGCGTTCAGCGCGATGCCTTTGCGGCCGTAGAACACGCTCGCCCAGTACATCTGGTCCCACATGGTCTCGATCTCGCAGACGCGGCGCCCCTCGATGAAGCGCGCGAGGTGCCGCTCGACGATGAAGGCGCCGATCTCTCCGCCGGTGGTGACGGCGAAACCGACGCTGCCGTCGCTCGCTTCGATCTCCACGATCAGCGACCCGAGCACGTTGATGCCGAAGGACGCGCGGCTCTGCCGGTACTGCGGATAGCGCGCCATCGGCGAGGCGATATGATCGTCGATCCAGTGCGCGGCGCCCTGGTCGTGGTAGTCCGCGCCGCCGCCGCGACAGACGAACGCGCGGATGCTGGCGATGGTGGGCTCGGGGGACATCAGCGAGCGACTAGATTGTTGACAATCCTGTTGGCAGTCAAGACAATCCGCCGCGGAGGAGGGGTCTTGAAAGTCCTGATCGTTCTCGCGGCCTTGCAGTGGCCGGCGGCGCTGCTCGCGCACGCGTTTTCGCTTAAGCAAACATCGTCAAGGACTCGGGCGCCAAGCTCGATTAACGAGGAGGAGGGAGTCATGCGGTTTCTGAGAATGCTGGTCGGAGTGATGGCGTTGGCGGTCTGTGCGCAGGCCCAGGCCCAGGTGAAGCTCACGTTCTGGAGCCACTGGGCGGCAGAGAAGATCAAGCGCGACTACGTCGAGGACGCGATCAAGCGCTTCGAGGCGGCCAATCCCGGCGTGAAGATCGAGGCGCAGTGGTACGAGAAGACGGCGCTCTACGCCGCCCTCAAGACCGCGCTGCGCGCCGGCACGGCGCCGGACATCTTTTACGCCGAGCCCGACCAGGTCGAGTACATGGAGAACGGGCTGCTGCTGGACCTTTCGTCCATGAACTGGAACGGCATCGAGCCCTGGGCGAAGGAGATCTGGTCCTACAAGGGCAAGCCGTACGGGCTGCCGCTCGAGGCCAACACGGTGGAGCTCTACTACAACAAGAAGCTGCTGTCGGACCTCGGCGTCAAGGTGCCGGCCAGCCTGCAGCTCGATTCCCAGGCCATGATCGACCTGGCCAAGAAGGCGCGCGCCAGGAACCTGACGCCGATGTCGCTCGGCGTCGGCGATCGGCCTTATCCCGGCGCCTACCTGGTGCAGGAATCGATGCTGAAGAAGCTCGGCATCAAGGAGTACGACAACCTGCTCAAGGGCAAGCTGTCGTGGACCGACCCGCGCGTGCTGGACACCCTGCGCCTGATCCGCTCGTGGACCGAGGCGGGCATGCTGCCCACTACGTTCACCACGCTCAAGCTGGGCGAGGCGCACAGCTACTTCCACACCAACCCGGGCGCGGTGACGATGCTGATCGGCAGCTGGTACACCTCGCGCGCCTTCAACCCGCCGGACCAGGGCGGCCAGCCGAAGGACTTCCCGCTCGGCATCATGAAGTTCCCGGCGATCCCGGGCGCCGCCTGCAACGAGTGCCGAACTTTGTCCGTGGGCGGAAGCTACGTCGCCAACGCGGCGACCAAGCATCCCAAGCAGGCCATCGCGTTCCTGAATTCCTTTGCGAATCCGGACGCCGCGGCGCGCTGGCTGGCGAACGTGCTGGTGCAGACCGGCCTGAAGGCCGACTATGCGAAGGTCTCGGGACCGCACGCCGGTTACTTCAAGGAGCTCGGCGCGACCAGCGTTGGCGCGAAGTACTACTTCGGCATGCCGGTGCAGGTGATGCAGGGCAAGCCGAAGGAAGTCTTCACGCAGGTCTACAACAACGCCTTCCCGGCCGGCAGCATTGGCGTCGAGGAGTCCGCGAAGCAGATGAACGCGGCATTCGGCAAGTAAGAATTGCTGCGCAACGCACCGGACCGGCAGCCCTGGGGGGCGATCCTCGCCTTCCTGCTGCCGGCGTTTACCGTCTATACCGCGCTCACCGCCTACCCGGTGGTGCGCACCTTCTGGAACAGCTTCCACAAGGTCCTGCCGCGGAGCGAGGACTACCTGGGCCTGGCGAACTACGCCGCGCTCATGCAGGACGATATCTTCTGGCGCGCGGTCCGGAACACCTTCACCTGGGCGTGCATCTCGCCGCTCGCCGAGGTTTCGATCGCGCTGCTGCTTGCGCTCGCGCTGTACGCCAAGATCCCCGGCATGCGGTTCTTCCGCATCGCCTGGTTCACCCCGGTGCTCATGTCCTACGTGGTGGTCGGCATCGTCTGGGTGTGGATGTACAACTACGACTGGGGCGCGGTCAACGCGCTGCTGCGTTTCCTGGGATTGGAGAGCTTCGTCCAAGCCTGGATCGGCGATCCGAAGATCGCGCTGCCTTCGCTCATCTTCGTCACCACCTGGATGTGGGCCGGCTTCAACATGGTGGTGCTGCTCGCCGCGCTGCATTCGCTGCCCTCGGAGGTGATCGAGGCGGCCGAGCTCGACAACTGCGGCTGGGGCGCGAAGCTCTGGCACGTCATCATCCCGCTGGTCAGGCCGACGCTGCTCAACCTGCTGGTGCTCTCGTTCATCGGCAAGATGAAGATCTTCGACCTGGTGTGGATTACCACCCAGGGCGGGCCGCTCTGGTCCACCGAGACCGTCTCGACCTACGTCTACAAGCGCGCCTTCGAATGGACCAGCTTCGACCTGGGATATCCCTCGACCGTGGCCGCGGTGTGGTTCGTGTTCGTGCTGGCGGCGGTGCTCACCCTCACCTGGCTGTTCCGCCAGCGCGACAAGCTCGAGTACTGAATGGTTTCCCGGGCCTTTCTGTTCGTGGTGGTCACCCTTTACACGGTCTTCGCTGCCGGGCCGTTCGTCTGGGTGGCGACGATGTCGGTGCGCACCACTACCGAGATCTCCCGCGACCACTACGCCTGGCCGGAGATCTGGCACTGGGAGAAGTTTCCGATCGCCTGGTTCAAGTCGAACTACCAGGTCTATTTCGAGAACAGCCTGCTGGTGGTCGTCGCCGCGGTCGCCATCCTCACGGTCATCGGCTCGATGGCCGCGCACTGCTTTGCGCGCTACCGGTTCCGCGCCAACCGCCTGCTCTACTTCATCATCTTCTCGGCGATCATCTTCCCGCCGCAGATCACCATCATCTCGATGTTCCAGATCCTGGTGCAGTACGGGCTCTACAACAGCCTGCCCGGGCTGACCCTGGTGTATATCGCGATCCAGCTGCCGCTGACGGTGTACATCCTCGAGAGCTTCTTCGCGCGCATCCCGGCGGATCTGTTCGACGCCGCGCGCATCGACGGGTACTCGGAGTGGCAGATCTTCTGGAAGGTGAGCCTGCCGATCGCGCTGCCGGCGATCTCCACCACCGTGATCCTGAACTTCATCCTGCTGTGGAACGAGTTCCTGTACGCGGTGGTGCTGATCACCGACGAGGCGAAGCGCACCCTCCCGCTGGGCATCCAGCGCTTCATGGGCGACACCATGTATGACGTCGGCATGATCGCCACCGGGCTGATGATCGCCATCATCCCGGTGGTGGTGATCTACATTTTCTTCTCGGAGAAGCTGATCCAGGGCATGACCGCGGGGGCGGTGAAGTAGTGGCTACCGTCTCTCTTCGAAGCCTTTCGAAGAAGTACCCGGGCGGGGAAAATCTCGCCGTGGACTCCGTGTCACTCGAAGTGGCGCATGGCGAGTTCATGGTGCTGCTCGGCCCGTCGGGCTGCGGCAAGTCCACCACCTTGCGCATGGTCGCGGGCCTGGAGTCGATCAGCGACGGCGAGCTGCTGATCGACGGCAAACGCGTCAACGACATCCCCGCCAAGGACCGCGACATCGCCATGGTGTTCCAGAGCTATGCGCTGTATCCGCACATGACGGTGCTCGACAATCTCGCCTTCGGGCTGCGCCGGCGCGATTTCGCCGCCGTGGAGATCGAGCGGCGCGTGCGCGAGGTGGCCTCTACCCTTGGTTTGAGCGACTTTCTGAAAAGAAAGCCCCACGCGCTCTCCGGTGGCCAGCGCCAGCGCGTCGCGCTCGGCCGCGCCATCGTGCGCGATCCCAAGGTGTTCCTGTTCGACGAGCCGCTCTCCAACCTCGACGCGGCCTTGCGCGTCGGCATGCGGGGCGAGCTCATCAAGCTGCACCATCGCCTGGGCACGACCATGATCTATGTCACGCACGACCAGGTCGAGGCCATGACCATGGGCGACCGCATCTGCATCATGAACGGCGGCAAGGTGGCGCAGATCGGCGCGCCGCTCGAGGTCTACGCGCGTCCGGCCGACATGTTCGTCGCCTCATTCCTCGGCAGCCCTCCCACCAACTTGATTCCCGGGAATTTCAGTGCTTCGGTCCTGCATGTCGGGGAATCGGCGTTGGCCGTCCCGCGCCGCGGCAAGGAAGACGTCATCTTCGGCATTCGCCCGGAAGACATCCGTATCGACGGCTCTGCGCCCCACCTCCACGGCGAGGTGCTGGCAGTGGAGCCGCTCGGCGCCGAGACGCTGCTGCGCGTGCGCCTCGCCGGCGTCCCCAACGACGTGATGGTGCGCGGGCCGCGCACCGTGCGCGCCGCGGTTGGCGAGCGCGTGCCGCTCGTCTTCGACCTGGCGGCAGCGCATCTCTTCGACCCGACTTCACAACAACGGATCTGACATGGCCTCCAATCCTCCCGTATTGACCGTGCGGCGCAATTTTGCCCGCCCGCCGGAAAACCTGGTCCAGCAGCTCGCGCAGGCGCCGACCGGCTGGGTGGTGGACGCCAACGGGCGGCGCGGCGCGATGGATTTCCGGATCCGCCCGCTGACCAGCGCGAAGAAGTTCTGCGGCGTCGCGCTGCCGGTGTGGACGCGCGCGCGCGACAACCTCGCGCCCTATGCCGCCATCCAGTACGCCAAGCCGGGCGACGTGATGGTGATCGCCACCGACGACTATCAGCCGGCCAGCGTGGTCGGCGACGTGCTGGTCGGCATGGCGAAGAACCAGGGCGTGGCCGCGTTCGTCACCGACGGCATGGTGCGCGACGTCGACGGCCTCAACGCCGTCGGCATCCCGGTGTTCGCGCGCGGCCTGTCGCCGAACTCGCCGTTCAAGGACGGGCCGGGGACCATCGGGCTGCCGATCTCCCTCGCCGGCGTCACGGTGAATCCGGGCGACGTGGTGCTCGGTGACCAGGACGGCGTGGTGGTGGTGGCGCGCGAGGCGCTGGAAAGCGTGGTCGCGGAGCTGGCCGCGATCAAGCTGAAGGAGGAGAAAATGGAGAAGGCGGTGGCCGATGGCGCCAGGTTGCCGCCCGGCCTTGCGGAGATCATCGCCGAAAAGGGCGTGCGCTACCTGGACTGACGATGCGCAAAGTCTTCTACCTGTCGCACGCCACGCCCGACGTGTACTCGATCATCCGCGCCGCGGTGCCGGCCGGGTTCGAGCTGCTCACGCTGGAGCGCGACAGCGACGACGAGCGGCGGGAGAAGATCGCGGATTGCGAGGTTGCCATCGTCGCCGCCACGCCGTTTCGCAAGCCGCTCATCGATGCCGCGCGCAAGCTGGAGCTGGTGCATCACCAGGGCGTCGGCTGGCACGACACCACCGACCACGCCGAGCTCAAGGCGCGCGGGCTGCCGTTGGCGCTGACACCTGAAGGCACCACGCTCGGGGTGGCCGAGCACACGGTGCTGATGATCCTGGCGATCCTCAAGCGGCTGCCGTTCGCCGACAGCGAGTTGCGCCAGGGGCGCTTCCATATCAACGCCCTGCGGCCGGTGTCGCGGGAGCTTTCCGGCATGACCGTCGGCTACGTCGGCATGGGGCGCATCGCGCAGGCGGTGGCGGCGCGGCTCGCGCCGTTCGGCACCCGCGGCATCTACTTCGATCCGCTGGTGGCCCAGCACCCTGGCGTGACGCGCCTGAGCATGGACGAGCTGCTGGCGCGCGCGGACGTCGTCAGCCTGCACCTGCCGCTGACGCCGCAGACCCGTCACCTCATCGATGCGGCGAGCCTGGCGCGCATGAAGCCCGGGGCGTACCTGGTCAATACGGCACGCGGCGGCCTGGTCAACGAGCGCGCGCTCCTCGAAGCGCTGCAAAGCGGCCGGCTCGCCGGTGCCGCGCTCGACGTTTTCGAGCAGGAGCCGGTGAGCGCCGGCCATCCCCTGGCCGATTTGGCGAACGTGGTGCTGACGCCGCACATTTCGGCCGGCACGCGCGACGCGCTGGCGACCAAGATGAAGGCGCTGTTCGCCAACGTCGAGCGCTTCTATCGCGGCGAGCCGCTCATGAACCGGGTGCTCTGATGAAAAGCAACCTGGTGGCCGCGCTGCAGGAAGACATCGTGCTCGGCCGGCTGCCGCCGGGGGCGCGCCTGGTCGAGGAGGAGCTCACCGAGCGCTTCCGGACCAAGCGCCACGTGCTGCGCGAGGCATTCGTCGAGCTGGAGCGCTATGGGCTGATCGAGCGGCGCCCGAACCGCGGCGCCTCGGTGCGCCAGCTCACGCTGGAAGACGTCAACCAGATCTACGCGGTGCGGGAGATCCTCGAGCGCGCGGCGGCCGCGCAAATGGTCTTTCCACTATCCAAAACCGAATACCGGGCGATTGAAGCCACGCAGAAACGACACGACGCCGCAGTCGAGGCGGGCGACGCCAAGGCGGTGTTTCGTGCCAATTTCGCGTTTCACGAGGCGCTGTTCGCGGCCTGCGGCAACCCTTACCTCGCAGCCGCGATCGACGACTTCCGGCGCAAGACCCAGGTCGTCTGGTCGTACGCCATCGTCAAGCCGGAATACTTCCGCAATGCCCAGCGCGAGCACCGCGCGATGCTGAAGGCGCTGCGCGAGGGCGAGCGCAAGCGTCTGATCGAGCTGTGCGCCGCGCATCTCGACATCTCCCGGCAAGCCTACCTGCAGACCCACCGCCTGCGGTTCGCTGGCGCCTAGCTAGACGACGCGCCCCGCCTGGCTGAGGGACGCTCCCAGGTGCCGGCGCTGATGCCGCGCTCCCGCAGGCGAAACTTCTGCACCTTGCCGTTCTCGGTGCGCGGCAGGTCGGCGACGATGTCGATGTAGCGCGGGATGGCGAAATGCGGCAGGCGCGACTCGCAGAAGCGGGCAAGGTCGGCCGGCTCGGCTTTTCGCCCGGGCCGCGGCACGATCGCCGCCATCACCTCGTCCTCCGCCAGCGGCGAGCGCACCGGGTATACCGCCGCCGCGCCGACGTCGGGATGGCTGAGCAGCACCTGCTCGACCTCGTACGACGAGATGTTCTCGCCGCGCCGGCGGATGGCGTCCTTGATGCGGTCGAGGAAGCGGAAGGCGCCGTCGGCGTCGCGCACCACACGATCGCCGGTGTGGAACCAGCCGTCGCGCCACGCCTGCCGCGTGGCCTCCGCCATGCCGAAGTAGCCGGTGGCGAAGGCGAGCGGCTCGTCCGAGCGCAGCGCCAGCTCGCCGGCCTCGCCGGCGGGCAGCTCGGCGCCGTGCTCATCCACCACCCGCGCCTCGAATCCTGGCCGCAGCCAGCCCATCACGCCGCGACGCGGCGAGTCCGGCGCGCTGGCAATGACGAAATTGGTCTCGGTCGATCCATAGCCCTCGAGCAGCGCGATCCCGGTGCGGCTGCGGAAGTCGTCGAGCGCCGCGGCCGGCACGCCCGGGCCGAGTCCGACGCGGATGCGGTGCGTCCGCTCCGCATCGCCCGGCGGCTGGGCGAGGAGGATCGGCACCATCGCGCCGAGCAAATAGACCACCGTCGCGTCGGCGGCGCGCATCGCCGCCCAGAAGCCGGACGCCGAGAAGCGCGGCTCGAACACCGCGCGGCAGCCGGCGAGCGACGCCTGCGCGAACGTATTGAGGGCATTGATGTGGAAAAGCGGCAGCGTGGTGCACAGCACGTCGTCCGCGCCAACACCGAGGATCTCCGCAGTGTTGCGGCCCCACCAGTAGTACTGCGCGTGCGGGCATTCCACGCCCTTCGCCGGGCCGGTAGTGCCGGAGGTGTAGAGGATGGCGAGCGTCTCGTCCGGCCGGATGTCGGCAGGGGCGATGGCTTCGCCGGCAGGTGGATAGGAATCCCCCACAATCCAGGATGCGATCCCGCTATGCGCCCGCTCGGCAAACTGCCCTTCCAGAACAAAAAGCCTGGCGCCGCTGTTTGCGAGGTAGTACTCGATCTGCGGCCCCATTGACGCGACGTTGATCGGCACGCATACGGCGCCGAGCCAGCCGCAGCCGAGGAATGTTTCCAGCAGCTCGGCGCGGTTCGAGCACATCACCGCGACGCGGTCGCCGCGCTGGATGCCGGCGGCACGTAGGGCGCCGGCGCGCCGCG
>DATFDV010000042.1:0-2605 GCA_035251855.1 Burkholderiales bacterium
TTCACCTACGTGGTGGCGCAGATCTACGGCGTGGGCATCATCACCAGCAAGTTCACCGGCCTGGAGTTCGGCATCGGCGTGTTCGTCGGCCTGGCGGGCATCCTGGTGTGCTCGTTCCTGGGCGGCATGCGCGCGGTCACCTGGACGCAGGTCGCGCAGTACATCATTTTGATCATCGCCTACCTCACCCCGGTGGTCTGGCTGGGCGTGAAGCACACCGGCTTCCCGATCCCGCAGTTCGCCTACGGGCAGACGCTGCAGAAGGTCGGCGACCTGGAGAAGAAGATCACCGCCGATCCGAAGGAAGTGGAGGCGCGCGGCCTTGCCAAGGCGGCGGCCTCGGAAGCGACTGCGGCGCTCAAGGATCCCGTCAAGGCCGCCGCCGAGCGGCGCGCCGGGCTGGAGCAGCGCCTGGCCAAGGCCAAGTCGGAAAACGCGCCGGGCCACGTGCAGGCCTCCATCCAGCAGGCGCTCGACAACACGCCCACCGATCCGGACAAGGCGCAGGAGTACTGGTCGGCGCGGCGCAACCTGGCGCGCAACGCGGCCCCGCCGCGTCCGCACGCCGAGCCGTTCGCCGCAGCGACTCCGCAGGCGCGCGACACCGCGCGGCTGAACTTCCTCGGCATCGTGTTCTGCATGATGTTCGGCACCGCGGCGCTGCCGCACATCCTGATGCGCTACTACACCACGCCCAGCGTGAGGCAGGCGCGCCAGTCGGTGTTCTGGTCGCTGTTCTTCATCTTCCTGCTGTACTTCACCGCGCCCTGCCTGGCGGTGCTCGCCAAGTTCGACGTGTACTCGAACCTGGTGGGAAGCCGGTTCGCCGAGCTGCCCGCATGGGCGGCGGCGTGGCGACTGGTCGATCCGTCGCTATTGACGATCACCGACCTCAACTTCGACGGCATCGTGCAGCTCGCGGAGATCGCCATCGGCGGCGACATCATCGTGCTGGCCACCCCGGAGATCGCGGGGCTGCCGTACGTGGTGTCGGGCCTGGTGGCGGCCGGCGGCCTGGCGGCGGCGCTGTCGACCGCGGACGGCCTGCTGCTGACCATCGCCAACGCGTTGTCGCACGACCTGTACTACAAGATGCTGGATCCGAATGCGTCGACGGCGCGCCGCGTCACGACCTCCAAGGTCCTGCTGCTGGTGGTGGCGGTCATCGCGGCCTGGGTGACTTCGTACAAGCCGGGCAACATCCTGTTCCTGGTCGGCGCGGCGTTCTCGATCGCCGCTTCCGGGTTTTTCCCGGCGCTGGTGCTCGGAATCTTCTGGCGGCGGGCGAACAAGTGGGGCGCAATTGCCGGGATGGTCGCGGGACTCGGCGTGTGCCTGTACTACATGAGCGTCACTTATCCGTTCTTCCGCGACCTGTGGGGCGTAACGGCGCCGGTGGCCTCCTACCAGTGGTTCGGCATCAACGCCATCTCGGCGGGCGTGTTCGGCGTGCCGGTGGGCCTGCTCACCATCTTCATCGTCAGCCTGTTCACCCCCGCGCCATCGCGCGAGGTGCAGGCGCTGGTGGAGCACGTGCGCTACCCGAACCTGGCCGGCGACATCGACACGCGCGCCACCTGAGGAGCGCGTTCAGGCACGATAAAGCCCGCGCAAGCGGGCTTTATTTTTTATGCAGATCGAATTGCTGCTGGTGGTAATCGTCAAGGCGCTGGCCGAGCTCGCCGGCATGTTCCTGCTCGGCCGCGGCCTGCTGTGGGTGCTCGCCGGCCGCAAGCGCATGGACAACATCTTCTACCAGGTGCTGGCCATCGTCACCGACCCGGTGATCCGCGCCGCGCGCTGGCTCACGCCGCGGCTGGTGGTCGACAGCCACATCCCGCTGGTGGCTTTCGTCCTCGTGCTGTGGATCTGGCTGGCGATCGTGTTCTGGGTGCTGCCCGACATGTGCGCCTCGGGGCAGTACGACTGCTCGACGCTGCTGGAACGCAAAAGGTCGGAATGAAAACGTTTTGTCGTCCCCGCGAAGGCGGGGACCCCATTTTTTTAAACATGGATCCCCGCCTTCGCGGGGATGACGTCTTCAGATCTTCCCTGTACCTTCATAAGTCCACCTCGTCGCCGTCGCGCGGCACGCCGAAATCCTCGCGCACGTGCGCGGCCACCTTCGGGTCGAACCCTTTCAGCTTGCGGTACTCGGCGCGCACTTTCTCCGGCTCGCCCAGCTTGAACCACGCCGCGGCGAGCTGGTAGCGCGGGTACGGGTTCAGCGGCTGCAGGCGCGCGGCCTCGGTCAGGCGCTCGATGGCCTCGCGGAAGCGGCCGACATGGATCAGCGAGATGCCGAGGCCGTACCAGGCGCGGTCGAGCGCCGGGTTGAGCTCCGCCGCGCGGGCGAGGCGAGCGATCGCCTCCTCGTGTCGCCCGGCTTTCTGCAGCACGAAGCCCAGGTTGAACAGCGTCGTGGCGTCGTCGGGCGCGAGGGCGAGCGCGCGCTCGAACGCGCCGATCGCGTCCGCATAGCGGTCCTTCTCGGCGTACAGGAAGCCGGCGATGCTCCACGCGCGCGGATGATCCGGCTGCGCGCGCAGCAGCGCCTCGAGCAGCTGCAGCGCGCGCGCGTGCTGCTTGAAGAAAATGCAGGCTT
>DATFDV010000043.1:0-13012 GCA_035251855.1 Burkholderiales bacterium
GATGCTCCCCCGCCTCACCTTACCGCCCTCCAACGCGACGCTGGCGCTCATGGCGCTGGCGTTCGCGCTTCCCGGCCTCACCGGGCACGACCTGTGGAAGACGCACGACGCCATCGGCCTGGGCATCGTGTACGACATGGCTACTGGCGGCAATCCGCTGGTGCCGCGCATCGCCGGCATGCCGTGGCTGTTCGATCCGCCGCTCTACCACTGGCTGGCCGCCGGCTTCGGCAGCGCGTTCCAGTCCTTCGCCGAGTTCCATTCCGCTGCCCGCGTCGTGAGCGGGGTACTGGTGCTCGCCTCGTTCTGGCTGATCTACATCGCGGCGCGCGACTGGGAAACCGAGAACGAGGATCGCCGCACCAGCGGTGCCGCCGCGATGCTGGTGCTGCTCGGCTCGGTCGGCCTGATGGTCCACGCGCACGAGGCGCTGCCCGAGCTCGCCTGCCTCGCCGCGCTGTGCGGCGGCCTTGCCGTCCTGCCGCACGCCGCGCGCCGCCCGCTTCCCGCCGGGCTGCTGTTCGGCGTGGCGATCGGCTGCGCCGCGCTCTCGGCGATCTGGATCGCGTCGGCGTCGCTGCTCGCCGCGGTAGTGCTCGCGCACCTGGTCTGGCCGCAATGGCGAACGCGCAGCGGGACGGTTTTCCTTTCGGCTTCAATCGTCGTGGCCCTGCTCATCGCCTCCTCGTGGCCGCTGGTGCTCGCCTGGCGTGCGCCGGACGCCTACGCGCTGTGGCGCGTCGCCGCCTGGCAGCCGATCGGCGAGCCGCTCGCCAATCTGCGCTACTTCCTCGCCACGGGCAGCTGGTTTGCGTTTCCGGGCTGGCTGCTCGGCGTCTGGGCGGCGTGGACGCTGCGCCGGCGCTGGCGCGAGCCGCGGCTCTTCGTGCCCGCGGTGGCATGCCTGCTGATGCTCGCCGGGGCGGCGTACTGGGGGCCGCCGCAGGACGTGAACCTGATCCCGCTGCTCGCGCCGCTCGCGCTGATCGCCTACCAGGGCGCGCTCGGCCTGCGCCGCGGCGCGGCCGGCGCGCTCGACTGGTTCGGCGTGCTCGGCTTCGGCTTCTTCGCCGCGCTGGTCTGGCTCGGCTGGTTCGCCATGCTCACAGGGCTGCCGGAGCGCAGCGCCAACAACTTCTTCAAGAGCGCGCCCGCCTTCGTCCTCGAGTTCAGGGTGGTTCCGGTGCTGCTGGCGCTGGCGCTGACGCTGGGCTGGCTGTATCTCGTGTTCTTCACCACCCGCTCGCCGGTGCGCAGCGTGCTGCGCTGGGCCTCGGGCATCGTGCTGCTGTGGGGAATGTTCGCCATGCTGTGGATGCCGTGGGCCGACTACCAGAAGAGCTACCGCAGCGTGGCATTGCAGCTGCGCTCCAAGATGCCGGTCGGCGCCGGCTGCATGGTGCAGAAGTCGCTCGGCGTGTCGCAGGCGGCGGCGCTCGACTACCATGCGGGCATCCGTGCGCGCTCGTTCGACATCGTGCGGCCGAATGCCTGCCCGCTGATGCTGGTGCAGGGCAGCCCGCAGCACGAGTACGACGGCCCCGGCGCCGGCTGGGTGAAGCTCGCCGATGTCGGCCGGCCCGGCGACCGCTCCGAGCGCTACCGGCTTTACCGCCTGCAACGATGAATACCCTTTCTCCCCTCGCCTGCCCGTCGTGGGCCAGGCTCGCTCAACACGCCGAGAGCTGGCGCGCGGTGCACCTGCGCGAGCTGTTCGCCGCCGACCCTGCCCGCGGCCGCGTGTTCGCCGCCGAAGCGCCCGGAGTTCGCTACGACTACTCGCGCCAGCGCCTGGGCGCGATGACGCTGCGCCTGCTGACCCACCTCGCAGCCGAGCGCGGATTTTCCGAGTGGCGCGAGGGACTGCTCGGCGGCAGCGCGATCAACTCCACCGAGAACCGCGCCGCCTGGCATACGGCTTTGCGGGCCGGCGTCGCCGCTCCTCAAGACGTAAAAGACACATTGGCACGCATGCGAGAACTCGTCGATCGCATGCGGACGGAAAAACCCTTCACCCGCATCGTCAACCTCGGCACCGGCGGCTCCGATCTCGGTCCGCGCCTGGTCGCCGATGCGCTGGGCGACGGGGTGCTGGATGTGCGCTTCGCGGCCAACGTCGACCCGCACGACCTCGAGCGTGCGCTCGAGGGCGCGCAGCCCGACAAGACGCTGTTCGTGGTGGCGTCGAAGACCTTTACCACGCAGGAAACGATGGCCAACGCCGAGCGCGCGCGCCAGTGGGGCGCCAAGGCCTTCATCGCCATTACGGCAAACACGGAAGCGGCCAAGGCATTCGGCGCGAGCGACATCCTGCCGATGTGGGACTGGGTCGGCGGCCGCTTCTCGGTGTGGTCGGCGGTCGGATTTTCCGCGGCGTGCGCCATCGGCTGGCAGGAGTTTGAAAGCTTTCTCCTGGGGGCCAACGAGGTGGATCGCCATTTCGCCGAAACGCCCCTCGAGAAAAACGTGCCGGCGCTGATGGCGCTGATCGGGGTGTGGAACACCAACTTCCTCGGCGCACCGACGCACGCGGTTCTCCCCTACTCGAGCGCGCTGCGACTGCTGCCGGCCTACCTGCAGCAGCTCGAGATGGAATCGAACGGCAAGCGCGTCGACCGCGAGGGGCGCGTGGTCGACTACGCCACCGCGCCGGTGCTGTGGGGAGCCGAAGGCACCGTAAGCCAGCATTCCTTCCACCAGCTGCTGCACCAGGGCACGCACGTGGTTCCGGCGGACTTCGTCGACCTCGACCTGGAGAAGAACCTGTCGGCCAACTGCCGCGCGCAGGCCGACGCGCTGGCCTTCGGCACCGATGATCCGGCTCTTCCCGCGCCCCGCCAGTATCCCGGTAACCGCCCCTCGAGCATGCTGTCCCTCGACGGAATGAATGCCCGGAACCTCGGGCGGCTGCTCGCGCTCTACGAGCACAAGGTCTTCGCCCAGGGCGTAATCTGGAACATCAACAGCTTCGACCAGTGGGGCGTTGAGCTCGGCAAGGAGCTTGCCAGGAAAATTCTTTCAGGAGGCCGTTAATGGACCAGGAAACCTTCAACCTCAGCATCCGCAAGTTCCTCAAGATGGTGGGGGTCAACTCGCAGCGCGAGATCGAGCAGGCGGTTCAGAAATCGATGCAGTCGGGCAAGCTCAGGGGCGAGGAAACCATCCCGGTGCAGGTCACGCTGGAGATCCCTCAACTGGGCGTCAAAGTGCCGTTCGACGGCGAGATACGCCTAAAATAAAGCCATGAACAAGGCGCGCGAGTTCGACCAATCGGTGGTGACCGAGCTGAAGGCGCTGCTCGGCGACCGGGTGAGTACCTCGGCGGCGGTGCGCGAGCATCACGGGAAGGACGAGTCCTACTTCCCGTATGCCCTTCCCGACGTGGTGGTTTTTGCAAAGACCACGGAAGAGGTGCGCGACATCGTCAACATCTGCCGCCAGCACCGCGTGCCCATGATCCCGTACGGCGTCGGCACCTCGCTCGAAGGGCACATCCTGGCGGTGAAGGGCGGCGTGTGCATCGACCTGTCGCAGATGAACCAGGTGCTCGCGGTGCACGAGGAAGACCTCGACGCGGTGGTGCAGGCCGGCGTGACGCGCAAGCAGCTGAACGAGTTCATCAAGCACACGGGCCTGTTCTTCCCGGTGGACCCGGGCGCCGACGCCACGCTGGGCGGCATGGCGGCGACGCGCGCCTCGGGCACCAACGCGGTGCGCTACGGCACGATGCGCGAGAACGTGCTGTCGCTGAAAGTCGTGCTCGCCGACGGACGGATCATTCAGACCGCCAGGAGAGCGAAAAAATCCGCCGCAGGCTATGACCTCACCCGCCTCTTCGTAGGCTCGGAGGGGACGCTGGGCATCATCACCGAGGTGACGGTTCGCCTCTACCCGGTGCAGGAGGCGATGTCGGCGGCGGTGTGCGCCTTCGATTCGGTCGATGGCTGCACCCGCACCGTGATCCAGACCATCCAGTCGGGCATTCCCATCGCGCGCTGCGACATCGTCTGCGAGAAGACGGTCGGCGCGATCAACAAGTTCAAGAAGACCAGCTACCGCGTGGCGCCGACGGTGTTCTTCGAATTTCACGGATCAAACACTTCGGTGGTCGAACAAGCGGAGGCGGTCCAGGCGATCGCCAAGGAGCACGGCGGCAAGGACTTCGTCTGGGCCACCAAGCCCGAGGAGCGCACGCAGCTCTGGCAGGCGCGCCACGACGCCTACTTCGCCTGCCTGCAGATCCGCCCGGGCTCGCGCGCGGTGTCGACCGACGTCTGCGTGCCGATCTCGCGCCTCGCCGAGTGCGTAGCCGAGACGATGGCCGACGTGAAGAACTACTTCGCCCCGGTGCCGCTGCTCGGCCATATCGGCGATGGCAACTTCCACCTCATGCTGCTCATCGATCCGGCCAAGCCCGAGGAGACCGAGATCGCGAAGACATTCAACAAGCGCCTGGTCGAGCGCGCGCTGAAGATGGAAGGCACCTGCACCGGCGAGCACGGCGTGGGCCTGGGCAAGATCAACTCGATGCGCATGGAGCTGGGCGACGACGTGGTCGACGTGATGCGCGACATCAAGAAGGTGTTCGATCCGGAGAACCTGATGAACCCCGGCAAAGTGGTCCCCTCATGAGGACCTTGGTGGCCCTGGCGCTCCTCGCCACCGCCGGCCCGGCCGCGGCCCAGGAACAGGCACCGAAGCCGGCACCGAAGGAAGAGCGTCGCCCGCTCAACCTCAAGCTCGACCAGCCGGCGCGGCTCTATGTGCGCGAAACGGCGCCCGAGGGCACCGACGGCAAGGCCGCGGAGAACCTGCCTTCGCTCGGCGGCGGTGCGGCTACGTTGGAGAAACCGTCGTCGGAGCCGCGCGCACGGACCCGGACCTCGCCCTACCCCCAGGACTCGGAGAACCCGCGATGAGCGCCGAAAAGAAGCTCAAGCAACTGGGCATCACCCTCGGCGCCGTCACGCCGCCGGTGGCGAACTACGTCAACGCGGTGCGCACCGGCAACCTGCTCTATCTCGCCGGCAAGGGTCCGGCCGGCAACGTCGCCGGCATCGTCGGCAAGGACATCACCGTCGAGCAGGCCTACGGCCACGCCCGCACCACCGGGCTCAACCTGATGGCGGTGATGAAGGACGAGCTCGGCAGCCTCGACCGCGTGAAGCGCATCGTCAAGGTGCTCGGCATGGTGAACGCGGTGCCGGGCTTCACCGACCAGCCGAAGGTCATCAACGGCTGCTCGGACCTCTTCGTCGAGGTGTTCGGCGAGCGCGGCAAGCACGCGCGCTCCGCGGTCGGCATGGGCTCGCTGCCGAACAACATCCCGGTGGAGATCGAAGTGATCGTCGAGGTAGAGGCGAAAAATCGGGGTCAGAGCCCGATTTCCGCCAAGCGCAAAAAGAAACGACGCAAGTAGACGCAAATCGGGCTCTGACCCCGATTTCTCGTCAGATCGTCATTACGCTCTTGCGGTAGAACTTCAGCTCCTCGATCGACTCGAGGATGTCGGCCAGCGCCTCGTGCTTGCCTTCCTTGGCGAAGGCCTTGAGCTCGGGCTTCCAGCGCTTCACCAGCTCCTTCAGCGTGGAGACGTCGAGGTTGCGGTAGTGGAAGTAGCCCTCGAGCCGCGGCAGCCAGCGCGCGAGGAAACGCCGGTCCTGGCAGATCGAGTTGCCGCACATCGGCGAGCTCGACGCCGGCACCAGCGGCTTGAGGAACTCGAGCGCCTGGCGCTCGGCTTCGGCTTCCGACAGGCGCGAGGCGCGCACGCGCTCGATCAGGCCGCTCTTCGCGTGGGTGCTCTTGTTCCACGCATCCATGCCGTCGAGCACCTCGGCGGGCTGGTGAATGACCAGCACCGGGCCGGTGGCGAGGACGTTGAGCTGCGGGTCGGTGACCAGCACCGCGATCTCGATCACGCGGTCGGTGTCCGGCTGCAAGCCGGTCATCTCCATGTCGATCCAGATGAGGTTGTTGGGATCGCCGGCCATGGATTATTCTCTCACGGGCATGAGCAACGCTTTTACCTGGGTCTTCCTCGCCGCGCTCGCCGCGGCGAGCGCCACGCGGCTGTGGCTCACGCTGCGCCAGATCCGCCACGTGCGCGCGCATCGCGCCGCGGTGCCGGGAATGTTCGCCGAAACCATCCCGCTCTCGGCGCACCAGAAGGCCGCCGACTACACCATGGCCAAGGCGCGGCTGGGCATCGTCGATACCGTGCTCGACGTGGTGATCCTCCTCGCGCTCACGCTCGGCGGCGCCCTGCAGTGGCTCGCCGACAGCTGGGCGCGCGCGTTTTCCGTCGACTCGCTGTGGCATGGGACTGCCGTGATCCTGAGCGTGTTCCTGCTCAAAGGGGTCCTCGGCCTGCCGCTCGACCTCTACCGCATCTTCGTCGTCGAGGAGCGCTTCGGCTTCAACCGCATCACGCCCAGGCTGTACGTCATCGACCTCTTCAAGCACCTGCTGGTGGGCGCGGTGCTCGGCATCCCGCTGCTGCTCGTCGTGCTGTGGCTGATGCAGGCGGCCGGCGCGCTGTGGTGGCTGTACGCGTGGATCGTGCTCGTCGCCTACTCGCTGTTCCTGCAGATGATCTATCCGGCGGTGGTGATGCCGCTCTTCAACAAGTTCTCTCCGCTCACCGATCCGGTGCTCGCCGCCCGCGTGGAGGAGCTGCTGCGCCGCACCGGCTTCCGCTCGCGCGGACTGTACGTGATGGACGGCTCGAAGCGCTCGTCGCACGGCAACGCGTTCTTCACCGGCTTCGGCGGCGCGAAGCGCATCGTGCTGTTCGACACGCTGGTCTCGCGCCTGCAGCCTGCCGAGGTCGAAGCCGTCCTCGCCCACGAGCTCGGCCACTACAAGCTGCACCATGTGGTGAAGGGGATGGCGCTCAGCTGGGCCTTCAGCTTCGCCCTGCTGTTCGCGCTCGGCGTGCTCACCGGCCAGCCGTGGTTCTACGAAGGCCTGGGCGTGGCGAGCGCCACGCCGGCGATGGCGCTGCTCCTCTTCATGCTGGTGATCGGCGAGTTTACGTTCTTCCTGCAGCCGCTGCTGAGCCTGTTCTCGCGCAAGAACGAATACGAGGCCGACCGCTACGCTACCCAGTACGCCGACGCCAACGAGCTCGCGCGCGCGCTGGTCAAGCTCTACCAGGACAATTCCGCCACGCTGACGCCCGATCCGCTGCACTCCGCCTACTACGATTCGCATCCGCCGGCAGCGATGCGCATCGCCCGGCTGAGGACCGCATGACCCAGCTCGCCAGGAAGAAGTGCAAGCCATGTGAAGGCGGGACCAAGCCGTTCACCCCGCAGGAAGCCAAAACCCTGCTGGAGGACCTCAAGGGCTGGACCGTCGAGAACGGCCGCCTCACCAAGACCTACCCGTTCGAGAACTACTACCAGACCATGGCGTTCGTGAACACGCTCGCCTGGATCTCGCACCGCGAGGACCACCATCCCGACCTCGGCGTGCACTACAACAAGTGCCGCGTCGAGTACTGGACCCACGCCATCGGCGGCCTGTCCGAGAACGACTTCATCTGCGCCGCCAAGTGCGAAGCGCTGTTCGACATTTGAAGAGGGTCTACAGCTCCTTCAACCAGACGGCCGTATTTCACGCCAGGAACCTGCTTCAAGCCGAGGGCATCGAGGTGCTGGTGCGCAATGCCATCCTCTCGTCGGCCATGGGCGAGCTCCCGCCCGCCGAATGCCAGGCCGAGCTGTGGGTCATGAACGAACAAGATGCGACACGCGCCCAGGAAATCCTGAGCCGGAGAATCTCAGGGCCCGAATGGACCTGCAATTGCGGCGAGAAGCTCGGGCCGCAGTTCACGCAATGCTGGAAGTGCGGCGCCTACAGGCGCGAAAGCTGACGCTCGTGCAGGCGCGATAGCAGCGCAAGCGCCGCCACGGCGCCGATCAGGGCGAGGAACATGTCGGCCTGCGTATCCCAGGGGTCGCCCTGCGTGCCGAGGAACTCCTCCGCGCCCTGCCCGAGGGCGAGCGCCGCACCCCACTCGATCAGCTCGTAGACCGCGCTGACGGCGAGTGCTACGCATACGCACAGGAATGCCACCATCCTGGCGCCCGCCACAAATCTTCCCCTGAGGAGGATTTCGCGCGCCACCATCGCCGGGACGAAGCCCTGCATGAAATGGCCGATGCGGTCGTACGGGTTGCGCTCCAGCCCTAGCAGATCCTGCAGCCAGAAGCCGGCGGGCACGCGCGCATAGGTGTAGGCGCCGCCGAGGATCAGCACCAGCGCATGCACGAAGATCAGCGTGTAGAGCAGCGGCGTGAGCGGGAAGCGGCGATGCGTGGCGACCAGCAGCGGAGCGGCGATCAGCACCGGCCCGACCTCCATCCACCAGGTGGCGCGGTCGTACGGGTGGATTCCGGAGAGGAACAGGATGGCGAGGATCGCGCCGAGCGCCGCCGCCTTCAAGACAGCAGCCGCGCGAAGGCGCCGACCAGGGTCGCGCCGCCGAGAACGACGACCCAAAGGACGAGCGCGCGCCACAGCATGCCGACGGTGGTGTCGAGAAAAGGGCCGTCGGCTTCTTCGCCGGCGCCGAGCTCGGGACGCGGCTGCATGCCGTCGACCTCCTGCACCGGCATCCCCAGGCGAACGCCCATCGCGCCGGCGCCGGCGGCGAGCACCAGGCCGGCGTCCGGGTCGTGCCAGGTGCGCGCCTGCGTGCGCCAGGCGTACACGGCGTTCTCGAAGTCCCCCACCAGCGCGAAGGAAGCGGCGGTGAGGCGCACCGCCGGCCATTCGAGCAGATGCAACGCCTTCTGCGCGAAGGCACCGAAGGTGCCCAGCGGCTTCCAGCGCGCCGCGAGGTAAACCGCCAGGCGGTAGAGGATCGCGCCGCTCGGCCCGGGCAGGATCAGGTACCACAGCAGCACGCCGAACACATGGCGGTGCGCGGCGACCAGCGCCTCCTCGATCGACAGGCGGATCACCTCCTCGCGCGAGCGCACCACGCCGGAGGCGCCGCGCCACTGGTCGAGGAGCGTGCGCGCGCGCTCGATGTCGCCCGCCTTGATCGCCAGCTGGATCGAGGTGAAGGAGTGGCTGAACTGGCGAAAGCCGAGCGTGAGGTAGAGCACCGCGATGTCCAGGGCGAGCGCCAGGATCCCGCTGGCCGCGGACAGCAGCGCATGCAGGACGATGGCGACCACGACCGGCGGCAGCACCGCGACCAGCCACGCCACCATGCCGTGGCGGCGCTCGCCGCCGTTGAATGCGCGCTCGAGCGACGCCGCCCAGGCATTGAAGGTGGCCGAGACGCTGCGCCGCTCCCCGAGCGGGCGCCACTGCTCGATCAGCAGCGCGGCGACGATGGCAAGAACGCTCATGCCAGCATTCTATTGAGATTGACGAGCATCCCCGCCGTCGCACCCCAGATCACCCGGTTCTGGTACTCGAACACGTAGTAGCCCACGGTCTGGCCCAGGAGCTCGCGCGTGCGGCGCTGGCAATTGCGCTCCTCCATCAGGAAGGCGAGCGGCACTTCGAAGATCCCGGCGACTTCGTGCGGATCCGGCGTGAGCGAGAGCGGCGGGGTGAGCAGGCCGACCACCGGGGTGACGCGGTAGCCGGTGCGCGTGCGGTAGTCCGGCAGGCGCGCGAGCACCTCGACGCTGGCGGGACGCAGCCCGATCTCCTCCTCGGCCTCGCGCAGCGCGGTGAACTCGGCGCTGGCGTCGCCCGGCTCGGCGCGGCCGCCGGGAAAGGCGACCTGGCCCGAATGGTTCCGGAGGTGCGCGGTGCGCTGCGTGAAGAGCACCGTCGGCTCTTGCGCATGGGCCACCACCGGGATCAGCACCGCGGCCGCTGTGCTCGCCGTCTCACGTCCCTCGGTGCCGTCGTCCCCGTATACTGCAAAGGTCGGCGGTGCGCGCTTGAGGCGCTCCCTGAGCTCGACAACGTCCATTAAGGAAAACCCATGAAGCAGCTCGTTCTCAGCCTGGCCCTGGCCGCGATGGCAACCACCGCCGCGGCCCACAACTGCCCCAACGAATGGAAGGCGATCGACGCCGCGCTACCCAAAGCCAAGCTCGACGCCAAGCAGCTGGCCGAGGTGAAGAAGCTGCGCGCCGACGGCGAGCAGCTTCACAAGGCCGGCAAGCACTCCGAGTCCATGGGCACCCTCGGCCGGGCCAAGAAGATCCTGGGTATCTAGGGAACCAGGACCACCGAGCCGGTGGTCTTTCTTCCTTCCAGATCGCGGTGCGCCTGCGCCGCGTCGGCGAGCTTGTACTTCCTGGTGGTCTCGATCTTCACCTTGCCGGACTTGACCACGTCGAGCAGCGACTTCGCGGTCTCCTCGAGGTCGGTGCGCGAGGCGATGTAGGTGGCGAGCGTCGGGCGCGTGACGTAGAGCGAGCCTTTGGTGGAGAGGATGCCGAGGTTGACGGGCGCCACCGGCCCCGAGGCGTTGCCGAATGACACCATCAGGCCGCGCGGCCGCAGGCAGTCGAGCGAGCCTTCCCAGGTGGTCTTGCCCACCGAGTCGTACACCACCGGCACGCCCTTGCCGCCGGTGAGCCCTTTCACCTTCTCGACGAAGTTCTCGGTGTTGTAGTTGATGACGTGCGCCCAGCCGTGCGCCTTGGCGAGCTCGGCCTTCTCCGGCGAGCCGACGGTGCCGATGCCGGTGGCGCCGAGCGCCTTCAGCCACTGCCCGGCGATCAGGCCGACGCCGCCGGCGGCGGCGTGCCAGAGCACCGTGTCGCCCGACTTCACCGTGTAGGTGCGATGGATGAGGTACTGCACCGTCATGCCCTTCAGCGTCATCGAGGCGGCCTGCTCCTCGCTGACACCCTCGGGCAGCTTGACCAGGCGGTCGGCCGGCACCAGGCGCACTTCGCAGTACGAGCCGGCTAATCCGGTGTAGGTGACGCGGTCGCCCGCCTTCACCGTGGTTACGCCGGCGCCGACGGCTTCCACCACGCCTGCGCCTTCATTGCCCGCCACGGCGGGCAGCTGCATGGGATAGAGGCCGGAGCGCTGGTAGGTGTCGACGAAGTTCACGCCGATGGCCTTGTGGCGCACGCGCGCCTGCCCCGGGCCCGGATCGCCCACCTGGATCTCGTCGAACTGAAGTACTTCGGGACCACCTTGCTTGTGGTAGCGGACTGCTTTGGGCATTGACTACTCCTTGGATTGATTCTTCGGGGGTTCGGAAGTGGATTTCATGGCCTGCAGGGCGGCGCGCTGCATCTCCAGGCCGTTGATGGAAAGCCTGAGCATGTTCAGGTTCATGTTGAGCCACGCCTCGACCGATTTCAGCTCGGCGATGCGCTTCTCGACTTCCTGCGGGTCGAAGGTCGGCACCGCCATGCCGGGCAGCGGGATGCCCAGCGGTCCCCACAGGCGGCGGAACATCTCGAAGGGGTCCTGCGGCGGGGTTTCGTCAGCCATGGGCCCGATTTTCTTCCATTCCGAAGAATTCGCGTACCTCGGATTCGCGCGCCACGGTGTCCTTGTAACCCAGGTCGATGAGCGCCCGGCAGAACGACTCCTCGAACAGCAGATAGCTCGCCAGGTTGGAGCCCGAGCGGCTCAGGGCGCCGGTGGGGCGCAAAACGAAGCGCACCGTGGCCGGCAGCTCGTGCAGGAAGCGCGAGGCGATGCGCTCGAGGGGCTGCGAGGGCGTGATGAACAGCACCTTTACCGCGCGCAGGTGCACGCTCGAGTCCGCCAGCCTCTCCGGGGGGATCAGCTTCACCGTGCGGTTGATGCGCTCGAGGCGCTCGATGTCGACCGACAGGCTGTCGAGGAAGATGCTGTTCAGGGCGTGGCCGGCGATCTGCGCGAGCGAGGGGTAGGTGTTCGAGCGGGCACGCGCATCGTCCATCGTCTGGCGCCCGGTGCCGACGATCAGCACGCGGTCGGCACCCAGGTGCAGCGCCGGGCTGACCGGGGCGATCTGGCGCATCGAGCCGTCGCCGAAATACTCGCGGTGCACCTTCACCGCCGGGAAGATGAACGGCAGCGCCGCCGAGGCGAGCAGGTAATCGAGCTTGAGACTGACCGCGGCGCCGATGCGCTGGTTGCGCTCCCAGCCCTCGAGGCCGCTGCCGCCCTGGAAGAACGACACGCTCTGCCCGGTGGTGTAGCCCGAGGCGGTGACGCACACCGCGTACAGCGCGCCCGAGTCGATGTGCCCCTGGATGCGCTCGAAGTCGAGGTTGCGCTCGAGCATGTCGCGCAGCGGCGCGTTGTCGAGCAGCGACACCGGGTTGCGGCGGTAGAGCAGCATCATCGAGCCGAGCCAGCGCGCGCCGGCGCGCATGATGTGCCACGGATCGGTGCGATAGACGTGCTCGCACTTCATGTGCTCCCACACCTCGAGCAGGTTGGCGACGCCGCGCGAGAAGTCGTCGGCGAACACCGCCAGGGTGGCGGCGTTGATGGCCCCCGCCGAGGTGCCGCACACGATCGGGAACGGATTCTTCGCCGGGTTGCCGAGGATGTCGCGTACCGCCTTGACGACGCCTACCTGATACGCGGCGCGCGCCCCCCCGCCGGTCAGCACCAGCCCGGCGCGCGGCCGCGTTTTCCCCGTCGGGAAGGGGGAAACCGTGGCCGCGGTCTGCTCCACTAGAACAGCCCCTTCTCCTGGCCGCGCGGCGCATTGGCGTCCGCCACCGCGAGCGCCGTCATGTTCACCAGCCGCCGTACGCTCGCCGACGGCGTCAGGATGTGCACCGGGCGCGCCGCGCCGAGCAGCATCGGTCCGATGGTGACGCCGCCGCCGGCCGCGGTCTTGAGCAGGTTGAAGGCAATGTTCGCCGCGTCGAGCGTGGGCATCACGAAGAGGTTCGCCTCGCCGCGCAGGCGGGTGTCGGGAAAAACGCGCAGGCGGATCTCCTCGGAGAGCGCGGCGTCGCCGTGCATCTCGCCGTCGATCTCCAGCTCCGGCGCGAGGCCGCGGATCAGCTCGAGCGCGCGCTGCATCTTGCGCGACGAGGCGATCTGCGCCGAGCCGAAGTTC
>DATFDV010000044.1:0-12097 GCA_035251855.1 Burkholderiales bacterium
CGGCGGCGCGCCTGCTGGCCTCGCGCGAATTCCGCAACGCGCTCGCCGAGACGGCCCCCGGGCGCGAGGCCGAGCTCGCGCCGGCCGGTACTTTCAACGACCTGACCCTGCGCGCGCACGAGCTTTTCAAGCCGGATGAAAAAGCGCCGGCGCGCCGCAGCCTGCGCTATACCGCCGCGGCGGTGGTGGTGGTTCTGGCGCTCATCGGCGGCGGCGTCAGCTGGCGCAACACGAACGGCAGCCAGCAGCCGTTCGTCGACGCCATGCTGGCGAAGTATCCGTACTGGAAGTCGCTGGTGCAGAGGGTCCGCTACTGATGGCCAAGGCGCTGAAAAAGATCGGCCGCTACAAGATCCTCGGCGAGCTCGGGCGCGGCGCGATGGGCGTGGTCTACAAAGCCGAGGACCCGAACCTCGACCGCGTGGTCGCGCTGAAGACCATCATCCTCGACAAGGACGCCGACGGGCGCGCGGAGTACCAGAAGCGCTTCATGCTCGAGGCCAAGGCCGCCGGCAAGCTCAACCATCCGAACATCGTCACCACCTTCGACTTCGGCGAGGCCGACGGGGTGGCGTACCTGGCGATGGAGCTGCTCGAAGGCACCGACCTGCGCAAGCGCGTGCAGCAGGGAGCGATTCCGGCGGTGGAAGCGGTCGAGATCGCCTGCCAGGTGGCCGAAGGCCTCGCCTACGCGCACCACCGCGGCGTAGTGCATCGCGACATCAAGCCCGGCAACATCATGCTGCCCGACCGCGGCGCGGCGAAGATCATGGACTTCGGCCTCGCGCGCATGCGCGTCGCCGACCACAAGACCAGCACCGGCATCGTGCTCGGCACGCCGCGCTACATGTCGCCCGAGCAGATCACCGGCCAGCCGGTCGACCACCGCTCCGATATCTTCTCGCTCGGCATCGTGGTGTGGGAGGTGCTCACCGGCAAGCGCCTGTTCGCCGGCACCGAGATTCAGCAGGTCAGCCACAGCATTACCTACGACGAGCACGTGCCGCCGACGCGCATCAACCCAGAGTTGCCGGCGATGCTCGACTTCGTGGTGGCGCGCGCGCTGAAGAAGGACCCGGCGGTGCGCTACCAGGACGCGGACGAGATGGCCGCCGACCTGCATACCTGCCTCGCCGAGCTGCGCGGGCGCGCCGGCGACCCATCGGCGCCCGATTCCGTTAGCAAGACGGTCAAGCTGGACGCTGATGGCGAACCGACCGCCGGCGCGCCGGCGGCGGGCAGCATCGTCCCCGACACGCGGCTGCCGGTCTCGCGCCACTTCGATTCGACCGCCGCATTGCGGCGCCTGGCGAAAGCGCGCGGCGGACGCGCGCCGCGGCCGGTGGGGCTGCTGCGCCGCGTGCTGGTGGATGCGCCGGCACGGCGCCTGTTTGTCGCCACGCTCATCGCCGCCGCCGCCGGCAGCTTCATCGCCCTCGTTTAGTCCTGAAAAGTGATCAGGCCCATGCCGGTCGTCATCGGCGCGTAGTAATGCCGGTGCACGCGCCTCGCGCCTGGCGACAGCGCACCGCGCATGGTGAGCCACATGATCAGTTCCACCGCCTCGGCGCCAGCTTCTTCCATGATCTGGTGGTGCGACAGGCCGGCGAGGCTTTCCGGGTTTTTCTCCAATTCATCCAGAAACCAGTGATCGAACTTCTCGTTCATGAAGCCGAAGCGCTTGCCCTGCAGCTGGTGGGACATGCCGCCGGTGCCAAGGACTACGACTTTTAGATCCCCGGGGTAGCTCTCCACGGCACGCCTCACCGCCCTTCCAAGGTTGAAACACCTGCGCGCGGTCGGCAGGGGATGCTGGACCACGTTCACCTGCAGGGGCACGCTTTTCACCGGCCAGCCCGACGTGGTGTGCGGGAAGCAGAGGTTCATTGGCACCAGGAAGCCGTGCTCGACGCCCATCTCCTGGCAGACGGTGAGGTCGAACTCCTGGTTTACCAGCTCCTCACACAAGTGAATGGAAAAGTCGGCATCGCCAGACACTTCGGGCAGCGGGCGCGTGCCGAAGCCCTCGTCGGCGATGGGGTAGCGCTCGGCGGCGCCGAGGGCGAAAGTCGGGTACTTGTCGAAGGTGAACTCGGCGACGTGGTCGTTGTAGACCACGATCGCCACATCGGGCTTGAGCTTGCGCAGCCACTCGCGCACCGGGACGTACGCGTCGAAGAGCGGCTTCCACGCCGGATCCTGCTCGCGCTTGCGGTCGATCGCCGGACCGACCGAAGGCACGTGGGACAGGCCTATCCCGCCGACGATTCTAGACGGCATCTTTCATGTTTCGAGTCGCGAGGAACGCTTCGTAGCTCTCGCCGCGCATCTGCGCGCCCATGCGGTAGAGGCTGTTGCCGGTGGCCGAGCCGATCTTGAGCATGGCATAGATGTTCATGCCGGCCTCGATCAGGCCCTTGAAGTCGCGCTTGCGGATGAGGTTCTTTTCGTCCTCGGTGAGGGCGAAGCGCGCCATGAAGGCTTCTTCATCGCGCTTGAATGCCTCGCGCTCCGTCGGCGAGCACAGGGCGGCGCACATGCGGTTCAGCCGCACGCCGCGCCGGGACAGGCGCAGGTCGAAGATGCTGGTATCCGGAATCTCTTTTACAACGAGCCCCAGATCTCTTTGGCGGTGTCGATGCACAGCTTGAGCTTGGCCTTTTCCTGCTCGACCGTCAGGTTGTTGCCGTGGTGGGTACTGGAGAAGCCGCATTGCGGGGAGAGGCAGAGGTTCTCGAGCGGCACGATCCTGGATGCCGCCTCGATGCGCCGCTTGAGCGCATCCTTTTTCTCAAGCTCCGGAATCTTGGAGCTCACCAGGCCCAACACCACCCGCTTGCCCTTGGGGATATGGCGCAAGGGCTCGAAGCCGCCGGAGCGCTCGTCGTCGTATTCGAGGAAGAAACCATCGACGTCGATCGTCGAGAACGCGGTCTCGGCGACGTAGTCGTAGCTGCCGCTCGCCAGCCAGGTGCTCCTGAAGTTGCCGCGACAGGTGTGCAGCGCGACGGTCATGTCGTCGGGCACGTCGCGGATCGCGTCGTTCACTGCCTGGGCGTACATCGCCACGTCCTTCTTCGGATCGTCGCCCAGCTTGCGGAAGGTCTCCTGCACCTTCGGGTCGCCGAACATGGCGATGGTGGTGTCGTCGATCTGCAGGTAGCGGCAGCCCACCTTGTAAAGGTCGGCGATTTCCTCGCGGTAGCACTTCGTCAGGTCGGCCCAGAACTCGGCCTGATCGGGATACGTGCGGCGGATCGATTCGCGGTCGCCGCGCGCGTGCAGCATGGCGGGCGAGGGCATGGTGAACTTGGGCGTTCCTTTTTTGACCACGGATTTCAAAAACTGGAAATGCGGCACCATGCTCGGCTTCGTGCGCCGCAGCTTGCGCTTGACGAACATGGTCGGCGGCGTCGCCTCGACGCCCTTGAACTGCACGCCGTGGTAGGAGTCGCCCTCGCGCTGCAGCTCGATGCCGTCGAAGCCGGCGATGAAGTCGATGTGCCACCAGTCGCGGCGGAACTCGCCGTCGGTGATCGAGGGCAGGCCGAGGTCCTCCTGCAGCTTCACCACCTCGCGGATGTGGCGATCCTCGGCGTCCTTCAATTTCTCCAGAGAAATTTCTTTTTTTCGAACCTGCTCGCGCAGCTCATGCAACGCGGCGGGGCGCAGCAGGCTGCCGACGTGGTCGGCGCGGAACGGAGCAGCAGCCATGGTCAGGCTGTTACTTTAGTGCGCCACCCTTCGGCATACGACGTGCGCGCCTGCTTGCCGTACGGCGCCGGGCTGACGATGGCACGGATCTCGATCTGCCTGTGGCGCTCGACGGTAGGCTTCTTCGTGCCGCCGCCTTCTTCGCCCCACAGGAGCTTCACTTCGTTGCCCAGCTGGATGTCCGGGTCGACGATGCCGAGCGACAGCATCGAGCGCTCGTTATAGCTGTAGCCGCTGAACATGTTGAGGCCGACGGTCTTGCCCTGGTTGGTCAGCCGGTCGTACGAGGCCGAGGTGTAGTTGGACAGCGGCAGGTCGATGTACTTGTACGGATCGCCCTGCTCCAGCATCGAGCGCCACACCTTCAGCACGTCGTCCGGGTTCCACGCCAGCGTCACCTTGCGGCGGTGCGGCTTGCCGGCCATCTTCTGCAGCGCTTCCTTGCCGATGAAATCGTGGTCGAACTTGATGAACGGGCCGTAGCCCATCTCGTAGGGCGTGACGTAGTAGTCCTCGATGTTCTTCGACACCAAGCTGCCGCCGATCGAGCCGGTGGCTTCGTAGCTCGAGGCCGGCAGCCACTCGCGGTACTTCTTCATCTTCTCGCCACTGTAGACGGCCGGCAGCGGCGAGGGGATCCAGCCCGATTCGAGCGTGTTGGTGGCGTAGGCGCGGGCGCCGACTTCCATCAGGCCGAATTCCTTGCCGGCGGCGACGATCGCGGCGCGGATCTCCTCGCGCTCGGCGTAGGGTCCCCAGATCTCCAAACCGGGCGCGCCGGCCATGCCGTGGCGCAACGCGCGCACCTTGCGGCCGGCGAGGTTGATGTGCCCCATGTGGAAGAACTTGATCTCGGGCAGCGGGCCGCCGTTCAGCTTCTCGATCACCTTCCAGGCGTTCGGCCCCTGGATCTGGAAGCGGTAATTGGTGCGGTTGATCGCGAGGCCCTTGGTGTTGCCGGGCGAGCGGTCATCCTTGCGCGTCTTCACGTTGAAGCCGCCGGTCTCGGCGTGGAACTGGATCCAACTCGCCGCCGGCGCGCGGCCGACGAACACCATGTGATTCTCTTCCAGGTGGAACAGGATGCCGTCGCCGATGACGTAGCCGTCGTAGTTGCACGGCGCGAGCTGCTTGGCGCGGTTCACCGGGAAGTTGGCAAAGCTGTTCATCCCCAGGTGGGTGAACAGCTTCAGCGTGTCCGGGCCCTGCACGTACTGCTCGACCATGTGGTGCGACTGGTCGAACAGCACCGCGGTCTTCGCCCACGCCGCCTGCTCGTCGCGCCAGTTGGAGAACTCCCCCGGCACCACCGGATAGACGTAGGCGCCGATCTGCGAGTTGCGCAGCATGTCGACGGGATTGCCGGCCGCCTTGAGGACGTCCTCGAGATTTTTCATGCGGTACTCCTAAGCCGCTTGCTTGAGCGCGAGCGCCTTGTCGGTCGCTTCCCAGGTGAAGTCGGGGTCTTCGCGGCCGAAGTGGCCGTAGGCGGCGGTCTTCTCGTAGATCGGCCGCAGCAGGTCGAGCATCTGGATGATGCCCTTGGGGCGCAGGTCGAAGTGCTTGAGGACCAGCGCGGAGAGCGCATCGTCGGACATCTTGCCGGTGCCCTGCGTGGTCACCATCACGCTGGTCGGACGCGCGACGCCGATGGCGTAGGACACCTGCACCGTGCACTTCGAGGCCAGGCCCGCGGCGACGATGTTCTTCGCGACATAGCGGGCGGCGTAGGCGGCGGAACGATCGACTTTCGAGGGATCCTTGCCGGAGAACGCGCCGCCGCCGTGCGGCGCCGAGCCGCCGTAGGTGTCGACGATGATCTTGCGGCCGGTGACGCCGCAGTCGCCCTTCGGACCGCCGATCTCGAACGCGCCGGTCGGGTTGACGAGGTAGTTGACCTTGCCCTTCACCATGTTCTTGGGCATCACCGGCTTGATCACGTCCTCGATGATCGCTTCCTTGAGGCGATGGTGCTCGACGCCCCTGGCGTGCTGGGTCGAGAGCACCACGGTGTCGATCGACTCTGGCTTGCCGTTGAGGTAGCGCACGGTGACCTGCGACTTGGCGTCGGGGCGCAGCCACGGCAGCTTGCCGTTGCGGCGCAGCTCGGCCTGGCGCTCGACCAGGCGGTGCGACAGGTAGATCGGCAGCGGCATCAGGCTCGGCGTCTCGTCGCAGGCGTAGCCGAACATCAGGCCCTGGTCGCCGGCGCCCTGCTCCAGATCCAGGCCCTTGCCTTCGTCGACGCCCTGGGCGATGTCGGGCGACTGCTGGCCGTAGGCGACCAGCACGGTGCAGGTGGCAGCGTCGAAGCCGATGTTGGGATCGGTGTAGCCGATGCGGCGGATGGTCTGGCGCGCGATGGCGTCGTAGCTCACGCGCGCGTTGGTGGTGATCTCGCCGGCGAGCACCACCAGGTTGTCCTTGACCAGCGTTTCGGCCGCGACGCGCGAGGTCTTGTCCTGCTTTAGAATCGCGTCGAGCACGGCATCCGAGATCTGATCCGCGACCTTGTCGGGATGGCCCTCGGACACCGATTCGGAGGTAAACAGAAAATCGCTCATCGCCGGCGTTTCTTCTACGAGTAGGAAGGGCGCAAGGATACCAAAACTTTGCGCCGCCTCCCCAGGATTCTCCTCAAGCTTCTCGCCGGTCTGCCGTTGTCCATGCTGCACGCGTTGGGAACCGTCCTTGGCTGGGCGATGTATGGGACATCGCCCACCTACCGCAGGAACCTGAAAGCGAATCTCGCGCTGGCCGGCTACACCGATGCCGCGACGCGTCGCGCGGCGATTTCCGCCGCGGGGCAGTTGCTGACCGAGACGCCGGCGATCTGGCTGCGCCCGCAACGTGAAGTGGTGGCCCTGGTGCGCGAGGCCGTCGGCGTGGAGGCGGCACTCGCTGCGCGCGCGCAAGGCAAGGCGCTGCTGCTGCTCACGCCGCACATGGGCTGCTTCGAGGTCGCGGCGCAATACGCGGCGCAGCACATGCCGATCACCGTGCTCTACCGCGCGCCGAAGCTCGCCTGGCTCGAGCCGCTGATGCGCGAAGGCCGCGGCCGCGGCGACGTGCGCCTGGTGCCCGCCGACTTCAGCGGCGTGCGCGAGCTGTTCGCCGCGCTGAAGCGCGGCGAGGCGGTCGGCTTCCTGCCCGACCAGGTGCCCGGCGTCGGCGAGGGCGAATGGGCGGATTTCTTCGGCCGTCCCGCCTACACCGCCACGCTCGCGCCCAAGCTCGCGCGCCGCGCGGAGATCGTCTGCTTTCTGGCTTACGCGCGGCGCCTGCCGCGCGGCGCCGGCTATGCGCTCGTGCTCCGGCCGTTGCCGCCGAGCCTTCCGCAGGAA
This sequence comes from Burkholderiales bacterium, assembly GCA_035251855.1. Taxonomy (GTDB): domain Bacteria; phylum Pseudomonadota; class Gammaproteobacteria; order Burkholderiales; family SG8-39; genus SCGC-AG-212-J23. The sequence goes on from DATFDV010000044.1 coordinate 7,059, forward strand.
ACCCCGACCCGCTGGCTCAATCGCGCGCTCGAGGCGCTGGTGCGCGAGTGCCCCGGGCAATATCTCTGGGGCTACAACCGCTACAAAACCCCGCGCGGCGCGAAAGCAGGACCGCCGGCATGAGCCGCGTCGTTTTTGCGTTCATGTGGCTGGTGCATTTTTTGCCATTGAATCTTCAAGCGTGGATTGGAAGCCATATCGGTGGAATGCTGTTCTGGCTGATTCCCGAGCGGCGCAAGGTGACGCGCATCAACCTGCACAAATGCTTCCCGCACCAATCCGCCGACGAGCGCGAGCAGCTCGCGCGTGCGCACTTTCGAGCCTTCACGCGCGCCTTCATCGAGCAGGGAATCCTGTGGTGGTCGCCGCCCGAACGCATTTGTTCGCTGGTCGAGCTGGAAGGCCTGGAACACGTAAAAGGAAAAGCAAAGGTCATCGTGTTTGCCCCGCACTTCGTCGGCTTCGAGGCGACGCTGGCCCGCCTGGCGCTGGAAGCGCCGGTATCGATGATGTACTCGCGGCAGAAGGATCCGCTGTTCGAGGCGCGCCTTTACAAGGGGCGCACCCGCTTCGGCGGGCTGATGTTCCCGCGCCAGGCCGGGATCAAGAAGGGCATCGAGATCATCGACTCGGGCACGCTCTACTACTACCTGCCGGACCTCGACTTCGGGCCCAAGCGCTCGGTCTTCGTGCCGTTCTTCGGCGTACCGGCCGCGACGGTGACGGGACTCGCGTATATTGCCCGCAGCACCGGGGCGGCCGTGGTTCCCTGCGTGACGCGCATCCTGCCCGGCGGCGGCGGCTACCGCGCCAGGCTGTATCCTCCGTGGACCGACTTTCCGAGCGGCGACGACCACGCCGATGCGCGGCGCATGATGGCTTTCATCGAGGAGCGGGTGCTGGAGATGCCCGAGCAATACTTCTGGCTGCACAAGCGCTTCAAGACGCGCCCGCCGGGCGAAGCGAGGTTCTACTGAAGCTGGCAGTCATCGGCGCGGGCCACATGGGGCGCTTCCACGCCGAGAAGTTCGCGCGCCTGCCAGGCGTGCAGGTGGCCGCAGTGGTCGATCCCGATCCCGCGCGCGCGTCGATTTCGGATTTCAGAAACGTCCTGGGCGAGGTCGACGCAGCGGTCATCGCGGTACCGACGAACCTGCACCATGAGGTGGCGCGTGCCTTTCTCGAACGCGGGCTGCACGTGCTGATCGAGAAGCCGCTCGCTGCGACGCTGGCCGAAGCCGACGACCTGGTCGATCTCGCCGCGCAGAAGAAGGCGGTGCTGCAGGTCGGGCACGTGCAGCGCTTCAGCAATGCCTTCAAGGCGCTGGCGAAGCGCGTGGAGCGCGCGCTCTATATCGACGCCGAGCGTCTCGCCGGCTTCAAGCAGCGCGGCGCGGAGGTCGACGTGATCCTAGACCTGATGATCCACGACCTCGACCTTGCCTGTTCGCTCGCCCGCGCCGAAGTGAGCGGCGTCAGCGCCTGCGGCTTTCGGGTGCTGACCGGCGACATCGATATCGCCACCGCTCGCCTCGAGTTCGCCAACGGCTGCGTCGCCGACCTGTCGGCAAGCCGGGTGAGCCAGTCGGTGGTGCGCAAGTTCCGCGTGTTCGAGCCCGGCCTCTATGCCTCGGCGGACCTGCAGGCGGGCAAGCTGCGCTACGTGAGACAGGAGGGCGGAGTGATCCAGGAAACCGAGGAGATGCACGCGGGCGGCGACGCGCTCGAGGCGCAAGCCGAAAGCTTTGTGCTTGCCATCAGAGAAAATCGCCCGGTGGCGGTGGATGGCGCGGAGGGACGTCGCGTCCTCAAGCTCGCACTGGAGATCGGACGCCTGGTGCGCGAGCGCCTGGCGCGCTTCGCTTCATGAACAAGCCGATCCCGATGGTGGACCCGGCGGGCGAATATCGCTCGCTCAAGAGCGAGATCGACGCCGCGGTGGCCGGCGTGTTCAGTTCCGGGCGCTTCGTGCTCGGACCCGAGGGCGAAGCGCTCGAGCGCGAGATCGCGCAGTTCGTCGGCGCCTCGCAAGCGGTGGGCTGCAATTCAGGCACCGACGCGCTGCATTTTCCCCTGGTTGCCGCCGGCATCGGGCCGGGCGACGAGGTGATCATCCCGGGCTTCACCTTCTTCGCCACCGGCGAGGCGGTGTCCTACACCGGCGCGACGCCGGTGTTCGCCGACGTGGAAGAAGACACGTTCAACCTTGATCCAAAGTCGTTTCGGGAAAAGATAACGAACAAGACCAAGGCCGTCATTGCGGTGCACCTGTTCGGCCAGTGCGCCAACCTCGAGGACATCGCGCGTATCTGCAAAGAAAAGAACCTCATCCTGGTGGAGGACTGCGCGCAATGCATCGGCGCCGATTACCAGGGCAAGCGCGCAGGGAGCTGGGGAGAGTTCGGCGGCTTCTCCTTCTATCCGACGAAGAACCTCGCCGCGGCCGGAGACGCAGGGCTGATCACCGCCAGCACCGAAGAGCACGCCCGGACGCTGCGCATGCTGCGCCACCACGGCAGCCGCCAGACCTACTTGCACGAGCGCGTGGGCTGGAACAGCCGGCTGGACGAGCTGCAGGCCGCAGTGCTGCGCGTGAAGCTGCGCCACCTCGAGGGCTTCAACCAGGCGCGGCGCGCGGTGGCCAGCCGCTATCGAGAGAAGCTGGCCAACGCGAACGTCACGCTGCCCGTCGAGCACGGGCGCGGCACGCACGTCTACCACCAGTTCACCATCCGCAGCGAGCGGCGCGACGCGATCCGCGAGGCGCTGACCAAGGAAGGCATCGCGAGCTCGGTGTTCTACCCGATGCCGCTGCACCAGCAGCCGGCGTATGCGGGTTTCGCCAGCATGGTTTCCCTTCCCGTTTCGGAAAGGGTCTCGAGGACCGTCCTTTCGCTGCCGATCCATCCGCTGCTCGACGAGGCGTCGATCGATCGGATCGCGGCCTGCGTCCGCAAAGCGGCGTGAAGCTCGCGTTTACCAAGATGCAGGGAGCGGGCAACGATTTCGTGGTGCTGGACTGCACCCGCGAAGCTTTCAGCCTCGGCCCAGCGCAGGTGAAGCATCTTGCTGATCGACATCGCGGCGTGGGATGCGACCAGGTTCTGGTGGTCGAGCCGCCCAGCGACGGACAAGCGGATTTCCGCTACCGCATCTTCAATGCCGACGGCGGTGAAGTGGAGCAGTGCGGCAACGGCGCGCGCTGCTTCGTGAAGTTCGTGCACGCGCGGGGACTGACGAAGAAGCGCGAGCTCCAGGTGCAGACGCTCGGCGGCACCATTCGGCCGCGGCTCGAGGCCGACGGCGAGGTCAGCGTGGACATGGGCAAGCCCTCCAGGCCGGTGACGGAGACGCTGAATGTGCACGGTCGCCAGGTCGAGGCGACGATTCTCTCGATGGGCAACCCGCACGCGGTGCAGGTGGTGCCCGACGTGGCGAGCGCGCCGGTAACCACCCAGGGTCCGATGCTCGAGGTGCACCCGCGGTTCCCCAACCGCGTCAATGCCGGCTACGCGCAGGTCGTGGACCGGCATCACATCGCGCTGCGCGTCTGGGAGCGCGGCGCCGGCGAGACGCTGTCGTGCGGAACCGGCGCCTGCGCGGCGGTGGTGGCCGGCATCACGCGCGGCCTGCTCGATACGCCGGTGCGGGTGCAAACGCGCGGCGGCACGTTGACCGTCGCTTGGGCCGGCGGCGACAATCCGGTGTCGATGAAAGGCCCGGCGGCCACCGTGTTCGAAGGGACCATAGAACTATAAAAATGAACGCAGACGACATCGCGCGCTTCCTGCGCACCCATCCGCAGTTCTTCGACCAGCATCCCGAGCTCCTGGAGACGATCACCGTTTCGCATCCCTATGGCGGCCGTGCGATCCCGCTCGCCGAGCGCCAGACGGTGGCGCTGCGCGAGAAGCTGAAGCTGGCGGAAAGCCGGCTGGTCGAGCTCCTGCAGTTCGGCGAGGAGAACGACGCCATCAGCGAGAAGGTGCATCGCCTGTCGGTGGCACTGGCCGGCGCGCGCGACTTCCCCTCGCTCGCCTCCTCGCTCTACTTCCACCTGCGCGAGGACTTCGCGGTGCCGCATGTTGCGCTGCGGGTGTGGGGCAAGAGCGTGGCGGCGGACTTCGACGAGGCCAAGCCGGTGGACGACGCGCAGAAGCAGCACGCCGAGACCATGGGCGCGCCGCAGTGCGGCCCGGCCGCCGGCAATCCGTTCGTACCGTGGTTCGGCGAGTCGAGCGGCCAGCTGCGCTCGATCGCCCTCGTTCCGCTGGGCCAGACCGCGGTGTTCGGCCTGCTCGCGCTGGGCAGCGAGGATCCGAAGCGCTTCTTTCCCGAGATGGGCACCCTGTACCTCCGCCGTATCGGCGAACTATGCGCAGCCGGAGTAACGGCCCGGCTCTAGCAGCTGAGTATCTGGACGCGCTGAAGCACCAGCGCAGGCTGGCGGCTGCGACGCTCGGTAACTACTCGCACGCCATCGATCTGCTGCTCAAGCTGCAGGGCGAACAGGAGCTGAAGTCGCTCGAGCCGGCGCAGGTGCGCCGCTACGTCGCCATGCTGCACGCCAAGGGCCTCGCGCCGCGCTCGCTCGCGCTCACGCTGTCGGCCTGGCGCGGATGGTTCCGCTGGCTGGCGCGGCACAAGGGCTGGGCTTCGAACCCGGTTCTCGGCATCCGCGCGCCGAAGGCGGCGCGTCCGCTGCCGAAGGCCCTGTCGGTCGAAGCGGCGCAGCGGCTGCTGGATGCGCCGGGGGAAACGGGCCTGGCTCACCTGCGGGATGCGGCGATGTTCGAGCTGCTGTATTCCTCAGGCCTGCGCGTGGGAGAACTGGTGGCACTGAACCTCACCGACGATCCGGCGCAGGGCGAAGTGACCGTCACCGGCAAGGGATCGAAGACGCGCACCGTCCCCGTCGGCGCCAGGGCGCGCGCGGCGCTGAAGGCCTGGACGCAGGTGCGCGCCGAGCTCGCGGCGCCGGAAGAGAAAGCGCTATTCGTCGGCGCGCGCGGCCGGCGCATCGCGCCGGGCACGGTGGC
>DATFDV010000045.1:0-6375 GCA_035251855.1 Burkholderiales bacterium
AGCGAAGCGAAGAAGAACAGCCGGACTAGCGGTGCTGGCCCACGCTTGAAGAACGGCGGGGGGCTGTGTTCCATCCCCCGCTATTCTCAGTCGTTGGTGAAGATCGGGCCGAAGTGCTCCATCTTCTCGAGCGCCTTGCCCGAGCCGCGCACCACGCAGGTGAGCGGGTCGTCGGCCACGATGACCGGCAGGCCGGTCTCTTCCATCAGCAGGCGGTCGAGGTCGCGCAGCAGCGCGCCGCCGCCGGTGAGCACCATGCCTTTTTCCGCGATGTCCGCGCCGAGCTCCGGCGGGGTCTGCTCGAGCGCCGACTTCACCGCCGAGACGATCTGGTTGAGCGGCTCGGTGAGCGCCTCGAGGATTTCGTTCGAGCTGATGGTGAAGCTGCGCGGAATTCCTTCGGCGAGGTTGCGTCCTTTGACTTCCATCTCGCGCACTTCGGAGCCGGGGAACGCCGAGCCGATCTCCTTCTTGATCAGCTCCGCGGTGGTCTCGCCGATCAGCATGCCGTAGTTGCGGCGGATGTAATTGATGATCGCCTCGTCGAACTTGTCGCCGCCGACGCGCACCGAGCCCGAGTACACCATGCCGCCGAGCGAGATCACGCCGACTTCGGTGGTGCCGCCGCCGATGTCGACCACCATCGAGCCGGTCGCATCCGCCACCGGCAGATCGGCGCCGATTGCCGCGGCCATCGGCTCTTCGATCAGATACACCTGACCCGCACCCGCGCCGATCGCGCTTTCGCGAATCGCACGGCGCTCGACCTGTGTCGAGCCGCACGGCACGCAGATGATGATGCGCGGCGACGGCGAGAACAGCTTGTTGTCGTGCACCTTCTTGATGAACTGCTTGAGCATCTGCTCGGTGACGGTGAAGTCGGCGATCACGCCGTCCTTCATCGGGCGGATGGCGATGATGTTGCCCGGCGTCTTGCCGAGCATTTGCTTGGCTTCCTTGCCGACGGCCTGGATGGTCTTCTTGCCGTTGGGGCCGGCTTCCTGCCGGATCGCGACGACCGAGGGCTCATCGAGCACGATGCCTTTGCCGCGCACGTAAATGAGCGTGTTGGCGGTGCCGAGGTCGATCGCCAGGTCGTTGGAGAAGTAGCTGCGCAGGAATCCGAACATGGGCAAGGTCGAGAGCCTTTTTCCGTTTCTTAACCGGGCCTTAGATCGTTGCCAAGGCCCGGCTGCAATGGGACGCTATGATACGCTAACGACGCTTCGGGAGATAACGCAACGCTCCCGCGTCCCCCCAGTCCGAAAGAAATGTCGCTATCCGACGACCAGGTGCGGCGCCTCGCCCGGCTCGCCCGCATCGCCCTCCAGGCCGAAGAAACCGCCACGGCAGCCGAGCGGCTGAGCCGCGTTCTGGGCCTGATCGACGAGATGCGCCGCGTCGACACCGGCGGGATCGAGCCGATGGCGCACGCCCAGGATCTGGTTCAGCCCCTGCGTGTGGATTCCGTCACGGAAACCGATCAGCGCGAGCGCTATCAGTCCGTCGCGCCGGCGGTGGAAGACGGCCTGTACCTCGTCCCGAAGGTCATCGAGTAAGAAAGGAAAGGGGGCGGATGAATCGCCCCCCTTCAAATCCCCCCATTGCTCGACCTTTCGGTCACAGAACTTTCCGCGGCCCTCGCAGCGAAGAAGGTCTCTTCTGCGGAGCTGACGCGGGCCTTTCTCGGCCGCATCGCCCGGCTGAAGGACCTCAACGCCTTCATCACCGTGGACGAGGCCGGGGCGCTCGAGCGGGCGGCGCAAGCCGATGCCCGCCGCGCGCGGAGCGCCGGCGGCCCGCTCACTGGCGTCCCTTTCGCCTACAAGGACATCTACTGCACCCAGAACCTTCGCACCACCTGCGGCTCTAGGATGCTGGAGAGCTTCGTCAGCCCCTACGATGCCCACGTGGTCGAGCAGTTCAGCGCCGCCGGGGCGGTGGCGCTCGGCAAATGCAACATGGACGAGTTCGCGATGGGCTCGTCGAACGAGAACTCGTACTTCGGGCCGGTGTGCAATCCCTGGAACCGGCGCCGGGTCCCGGGCGGGTCTTCCGGCGGCTCGGCGGCGGCGGTTGCCGCGCGCATGGTGCCGGCCGCCACCGGCACCGACACCGGCGGCTCGGTGCGCCAGCCGGCCGCCTTCAGCGGCGTGTGCGGCCTGCGCCCGACCTACGGCCTGGTTTCGCGCTACGGCCTGATCGCGTTCGCCTCCTCTCTCGACCAGGCCGGCCCGATCGCGCGCAGCGCGGCCGACCTCGCACTGCTGATGAACGTCATGGCCGGCCATGACGCGCGGGACTCCACCAGCGTGGACCGACCGAAAGAGGACTACACCGGCCAGCTGAATGCAAAGATCGAAGGGCTGCGGATCGGGCTGCCGAAGGAGTACTTCGGCGATGGCATGGAGCCCGGCGTGCGCAAGGCCGTCGAAGAGGCCGTCGCCTGGTTCAAAGCGCAGGGAGCACGCCTGGTCGAAGTCGAGCTGCCGCACACGCGCGTCGCCGTCGCCGCGTACTACGTCATCGCGCCAGCCGAAGCGTCCTCGAACCTGTCGCGCTTCGACGGCGTGCGCTACGGCCATCGCGCCAGGGAGTATGGCGACCTGCTCGACATGTACTGCCGCACGCGCGCCGAGGGCTTCGGCGCCGAGGTGAAGGGTCGCATCCTGGTCGGCACCTACGTCCTCTCGCACGGCTACTACGACGCTTACTATCTGCAGGCGCAGAAGATCCGCCGGCTGGTGGCGCAGGATTTTGCCCTGGCCTTTCAAAAGTGCGACGTGATCATGGGCCCGACCGCGCCGAGCACCGCCTTCGAGCTCGGCGCGCGCACCGAGGACCCGGTGCAGATGTACCTCGGCGACGTATTCACCATCCCGGCGCCGCTCGCCGGGCTGCCCGCGCTTTCGGTCCCTTGCGGGTTCGACGGCGCCGGCCTGCCGGTCGGGCTGCAGCTCACGGCCCGGCACTTCTCCGAGGGCCAGCTGCTCGGCGTCGCGCACCGTTATCAGCAGGCGACCGACTGGCACCGTCGAGTGCCGACGGAGACGCCGTTATGAAGGTGTTGACCGGAATAATTTTTCTGGTACTGGCGGGTTCAGCCCTTGCCCAGGACAAGTCAGAACGTCGGGAGCTGATCGGCAAGGTCGGCAGCCGCAGCGCGCTGCTCGTGCTGCACGCGACCGAGCGGCCCGACGGTGGCTGGCGGGTTGCCGGGGAGTACGTGATCCTCGCCACGCTCGCCCGGCGCTTCCTCGAGGGCGAGCGCAGCCCCGAGCTTGGCGTCACCACGCTCAAGGAAGGCACCACGCCGATCCTTTTCGGCCGGCCGGGCACCGGCGAGCTGCGCGGCATCTGGCGTGACGGGGTATTCAAGGGCTCGCGCCTTGGCACCGGCGGCCAGATGCGCGAGGAGTTCGAGTTCAGCGAAGATTTCCCCGGCATGGAGGACTACAGCGCTCGGGTTCGTTGCGAAGCGAAAGAAGGGCGCTACCAGGCGCATTTGAATTACCGCGTCGCCAAAGGAAAACTCGAGAGCTTCGAATGGCGCGCGGTCGAGCCGGGCGGGCAGGCCTGCACGCTGAGCGGCCTTACGCAGGAAGCCATGCGCGGCGGCCTGCGCTTCTCCGCCGGCAGCTGCCGGGTCACCTTGCGCGACCTGGGCGATTTCGTGGTCCTCAGCGCCGATCGGTGCACCAGCCAGTGCGACGCGGAGGCGTACCTCGAGCCGATGCTCGTCGATCGCCGCGGCAATTGCGAGCTGTTGCGCCACGGGGCGAGGTAGCCGTGACCTGGGAAATCGTCGTCGGCATAGAGACGCACACGCAGCTTCTGACCAGGAGCAAGATTTTTTCCGGCGCCTCGACCGATTTCGGCGCACCGCCCAATACGCAGGCCTCGGCGGTCGACCTCGCGCTGCCCGGCACCTTGCCGGTGCTCAACCGGGCGGCGCTCGAGCACGCCATCCGCTTCGGCCTGGCGGTGAAGGGCACCATCAACCGGCGCTCGATCTTCGCGCGCAAGAATTACTTCTACCCCGACCTGCCGAAGGGCTACCAGATCAGCCAGTACGAGGCGCCGATCGTGCAGGGCGGGGAGCTGCGCATCGGTGAGAAGGTCGTGCGGCTGACACGCGCCCACCTTGAAGAGGATGCAGGCAAATCCTTGCACGAGGCATTCAGAGGGATGAGCGGGATCGACCTCAACCGCGCCGGCACGCCGCTGCTCGAGATCGTGTCCGAGCCCGACCTGCGCGGGGCGCAGGAGGCCGTGGCGTACGCGCGCACCCTCCATGCGCTGGTCATGTGGATCGGCATCTGCGACGGCAACATGCAGGAAGGCTCGTTTCGCTGCGATGCCAACGTCTCGGTTCGCCGTGAGGGCGAAAAACTCGGCACGCGCTGCGAGATCAAGAACCTCAACTCCTTCCGCTTCATGGAGCAGGCGATCGAGTTCGAGGCGGCGCGCCAGGTGGAGATCCTCGAGGCCGGCGGCCGGGTCGAGCAGGAGACCCGGCTCTACGACGCCGAGCGTAACCAGACGCGCTCGATGCGCTCCAAGGAGGACGCGCAGGACTATCGCTACTTCCCCGATCCGGACCTGCTGCCGCTGGAGGTTTCGGATGCGCTTCTGGCCGAGATCCTCGGCGGCTTGCCGGAATTGCCGGAGGCGACCCGGCAGCGATTCGTTCGCGATTACGAACTGACCCCCTACGACGCGGCGCAGCTCACCGCTTCGCGCGCAACGGCCGATTACTTCCAATCCCTGGTCAAGACCTCGGGTGCCGACCCCAAGCTTTGTGCCAATTGGCAGACCGGCGAGCTCGCCGCGGCGCTGAACCGGTCGGAAACCGATATCGCCAGGAGCCCGATCTCAGCGCCGATGCTGGCCGGCATTCTGGCGAGGATCAAGGACGGCACGCTGTCGGGGAAGACCGCCAAGCGAGTCTTCGACGTGGCCTGGGAGCAGGGTCCCGGCGCGAGCGTCGATGCGATCATCGACCGGCATGGCCTCAGGCAGATCAGCGACGCGGGCGCGATCGAGAAGCTGGTCGACGAGGTGCTGGCGAAGAACGCGAAGCAGGTGGAGGACTACCGCGCGGGCAAGGACAAGGCGTTCAACTCGCTGGTCGGCCAGGTGATGAAGGCGACCCAGGGCAAGGCCAATCCCGCCCAGGTCAACGAGATGCTGCGGAAAAAGCTCGGCCGCTAACTACCGGCGGCTGACGGCTTCCTTGTAGCGCCGCTTGTCTTCGTCGTAGCGGGCGTTGATGCCGGCGGCTTCCTTCTTCTTCGCGTCGAGCAGGGTCTCCTGCGCCTTGAGGTCGATCTGGGCGTTGGTGATTTCCTCTCTCAGACGCGCCGGCGGCTCGCCCTTGCCGGCGGTCTTGAACAGATCGAGCTCCTTCTCGAAGCGCTCCTGGCGCTTCTTGATGTCGTTGATGCGCTTTTGCACTTCCTGTACGCCGCGGTCGTGGTTGCGCAGGTCGCGCGTGCGCGATTCCTCGATGTCCTTCTCGCTGGTGTAGGTGGCGAGCAGGGCGCGCGTGCGGCGCTGGGCCTCCCGGTTGGCTGCCTCGAACTCGCGCTTTTTCTCGGCCTCGGCTTCCTTGGCGATCCTCTTCTTCTCGTCGCCCTCGGGGTCGATGCGCTTGACCATCAGGCCCTGCTTGTTGATGAGCTCCACCGGCCTGCCGAGGCAGGCGTTCGGAATCGTCGAGCCGTAGTATTTCTTGCCGTCGTTGCCGGTGCAGCGGTACGTGTACTCGCCGCTCTTCGACTGGGCGAGCGCCGCGAGCGGCGCGGCCATCACCGCGGCGGCGGCCAGAACTGCGAGTTGAGATCTCATCGCAACCCTCCCGAAGTGCGAATTCGCCCCCATTTTAACCTGCTAAAATCCGCGCCGCACATGCACTTCGCCGACAAGGCGCTGGTGGCCGAGACCACCGCCAAGATGCTCCTCGAGGTGAAAGCGGTGCTGTTTTTCCACGACAAGCCGTTCATTTTCACTTCCGGTTGGGCGAGCCCGGTCTACATCGACTGCCGCAAGCTCATCTTCTACCCGCGCATCCGCACCCAGCTGGTGGACTTCGCCGCCGGCATGATGGCGCGCGACGTCGGCTTCGAGCAGTTCGACGTAGTGGCCGGCGGCGAGACCGCCGGCATCCCGTACGCGGCGTGGATCGCCGAGCGCCTGAACCTGCCGATGCAGTACGTGCGCAAGAAGCCGAAAGGCTTCGGCCGCAACGCGCAGATCGAGGGCGACGTGCGCGAAGGCGCGCGCACCCTGCTGGTCGAGGACCTCACCACCGACGGGCGCTCGAAGATCAATTTCGTCCAGGCGCTGCGCGGCGCCGGCGCGCTGGTCGACCAC
>DATFDV010000046.1:0-8784 GCA_035251855.1 Burkholderiales bacterium
GCTTCGAGCACTTCGAAATCGCGCGTCACTTCGGCCGTCTTGGAAAGCATCGCGGTAGCCGAGCAGTATTTCTCGTGCGTGAGCCTCACCGCGTGCTCCACGAGGTTGCGCTTCAGCCCGCGTCCGCGCACCGTCCAGTGCATGTGGATCCTGGTGAACACCTTCGGATCGGTGGCGGCGCGCTCGGCGGTGAGCTTCACCTCGCAGCCGGTGACGTCCTGGCCGCTTTTCTTCAGGATCACCACCACATCGTAGGCGGTGCAGCCGCCGGTACCCACGAGCACCATCTCCATCGGACGGGGGGCGAGGTTGCGCCCGCCGCCGTCAGGGGCGCCGTCCATGGCCACCAGGTGATTGCTGCCGGTCTCGGCGAGAAAGCTCATTCCTTCGCCCGACCAGCGGACCGTGCATTCCATGACACTAATCTAGCTTTTTTGTGTAAAATCCGCAGCTTTTCCGCAAGTTGGTCGCGCGCAGTTCTTCCATTTTTTGGACACTCGGACACCGATTCGGCAATGAAGACGTATACCGCAAAAGCAGGCCAGGTCCAGCAAGGCTGGTACGTGGTCGACGCGCAGGACAAGGTGCTCGGCCGCCTGGCGGTGCAGATCGCCACGCGCCTGCGCGGCAAGCACAAGCCCGAGTACACCCCGCACATCGACACCGGCGACTTCATCGTGGTGGTCAACGTCGCCAAGCTGCGCGTGACCGGCCGCAAGGACGAGCGCAAGGTCTACTACCGCCACACCGGCTATCCGGGCGGCCTGAAAGAGACCAACTTCAAGAAGCTGCAAGCAAAGAAGCCGGCGCGCGTGCTGCAGCTCGCGGTGAAGGGCATGCTGCCGAAGGGGCCGCTGGGCTATGCGATGCTACGCAAGCTCAAGGTGTATGCCGGCGCGACGCATCCGCACTCGGCGCAGCAGCCCAAAGCATTGGAGATCCAGTAAGGAGAAATGCAGACCCATGGTCGGTGATTATTACTACGGCACAGGGCGGCGCAAGAGCGCCGTGGCCCGCGTGTTCCTCAAGCCCGGCAAGGGCGACTTCGTGGTCAACGGCAAGCCGGTGGACCAGTTCTTCGGCCGCGAGACCGGCCGCATGGTGGTGCGCCAGCCCCTCGAGCTGACCAAGAACCAGGCGGCGTTCGACATCCTGGTGAACGTCTACGGCGGTGGCGAGAGCGGCCAGGCCGGCGCGGTGCGCCACGGCATCTCGCGCGCGCTGATCGAGTATGATGCAGCCCTGAAGCCGACGTTGAGCGCGGCCGGGCTGGTGACGCGGGACGCGCGCGAGGTCGAGCGAAAGAAGGTCGGCCTGCATAAGGCAAGGCGGCGCAAGCAGTACTCGAAACGCTGAACTCAGGGATTCTGCGAATTGAAAGCCGCCAATTGGCGGCTTTTTGCTTTCTATGACGATAAAAGCGGGAATTGTCGGCGGTACGGGGTACACGGGCGTGGAGCTGCTGCGCCTGCTCGTCCAGCATCCGCAGGTCGAGCTGAAGGCCATCACCTCGCGCAAGGAGGCGGGCACCCCGGTGGCGCGCATGTTCCCGAGCCTGCGCCGCAAGGTGGACCTCGCCTTTACCGAGCCGGGCGCGCGCGCGCTCGCCGGCTGCGACGTGGTCTTCTTTGCCACCCCGAACGGCGTCGCCATGGGCGAGGCGCGCTCGACGCTGGAGGGCGGCGCACGCGTGATCGACCTCTCGGCGGACTTCCGCATCCAGGACCTCGCCGAGTGGGAGCGCTGGTACAAGCTGACGCACGCCGCGCCCGAGCTGGTTCGCGAGGCGGTGTATGGCCTGCCCGAGCTCAACCGCAGCCGCATCCGCGGCGCCCGCCTGGTGGCGAACCCGGGGTGCTATCCGACCGCCACGCAGCTCGGATTCCTGCCGCTGGTCGAGGCCGGCGTGGTCGACCTCGACCACCTGATCGCCGATGCCAAGTCCGGCGTCAGCGGCGCCGGGCGCAAGGCCGAGCTGCCGCTCAGCTTCTCGGAGGCCTCCGACAACTTCGCCGCCTACAACGTGCCGGGCCACCGCCACTGGCCGGAGATCCGCCAGGGGCTCGCCCAGGCCGCTCGGCGCGAGGTGGGGCTGGTGTTCACCGCGCACCTCACCCCGCTCATCCGCGGCATCCACGCCACGCTGTACGCGCGCGTAACGAAGGAAGCCGACTTCCAGCAGATGTTCGAGAAGCGCTACGCAGCCGAGCCTTTCGTGGACGTGATGCCCGCCGGCAGCCATCCCGATACGCGCTCGGTGCGCGCCGCCAACACCTGCCGCATCGCCGTGCACCGGCCGCCCGAGCGCACGCGCGGCGGCGATACCCTGGTGGTGCTCTCGGTGATCGACAACCTGGTGAAGGGTGCCTCGGGCCAGGCGGTGCAGAACATGAATCTCATGTTCGGGCTGCCGGAAACCACCGGGCTCGAGCAAGTGGCCGTGGTGCCCTGATGCCGCCCTCCGGCCGCTGGAAGCTCATTCGCCAGCGCTTCGGCATCGCGGCGCCGCGCGTCGAGGTGCAGACGCAGATTCCCTGGTACTGGCGCTGGGCGGGCATTGCGGTGCTGCTCGGGGTGGCGGCCGCGGCTGGCTCGTGGATCTACGACGCCGGGCGCCGTTTCGCCGGTTTCGACCGCAGCGAGGTGCTGCAGGAGCTGCAGACGGTGCGCGGCGAGCTGGTGGCCGCGCGCGATGAGCTTTCGCGGCTGCGCGCGATCGCCAACGCCGCCGACAGCCGAGTGTCGATCGAGCGCACCGCGCAGCAGACCCTGGCGCAGCAGGTGCGCGCGGCCGAGCAGGAGAACGCCCGGCTGCGCGAGGAGCTGGCGATGTTCGAGCAGATGCTGGTTTCGGAAGAGCGCCATACCCAGACCCTCGCGGTCTACCGCTTCAAGGTCGAGCCCGACGTGCTGCCGGGCGAATATCGCTACCGGCTGCTGCTCCTCACGCCCACCGACCGCCGCGGCCGCGACTTCAACGGGCGCCTCGAGCTGGTGGTCAGCCTGCAGGAGGGGGGCCAGAATGCTATGATGTCCTTCCCGGAGCCTGGCGATGCCACGGCAGCCCAGTTCCGGTTGGCATTCAAGTACTTCCGGCGGGTCGAAGGGACCTTCCGGGTGAACCCGAAAGCCAAGGTGGAGAGCGTGCAGGCGCGCGTGTACGAGGCCGGGCAGAGCCAGCCACGCGCGACCCACTCGGTGAGCGTGGATGCAGCCACGAAGGTGAACTGAGACGGCGAATTGGGTAGGGGGAAAGGGAGAAGCAGATGTTTAACAAGAGCAAGCCGCAGAACCGCATCGACAGCCTGATCGGCGCGACCACGCGCATCGAGGGCAACGTGATTTTCAGCGGCGGCCTGCGGGTCGATGGCATGGTCAGGGGCAACGTGGCTGCGCTGCCCGAGCAGCCGAGCACGCTGGTGATCTCGTCGGATGCGCGCATCGACGGCGAGGTGCAGGCCGCCCATATCGTGGTCAACGGCACCATCAACGGTCCGGTGCACGCGACGGAGACGCTAGAACTACAGGCGGGCTCCAGGGTCAAAGGAGATGTGTACTACAAGAGCATCGAGATCCACCAGGGCGCGGTGGTCGAGGGCCGCCTGGTGCATCACCCCGCCGAGATGAAGGGTGTCGAACTGAAGCTCGCCTCCGGCGGGTAACCAGAGGAAACCGCAGATGAATGCAGTGACAGAGATGCCCGCCCCGCTGGTCTTCAGCGATAGCGCGGCGAACAAGGTCAAGGAGCTGATCGACGAGGAAGGCAACCCGGAGCTCAAGCTCCGCGTGTTCGTCACCGGCGGCGGCTGCTCGGGCTTCCAGTACGGCTTCACCTTCGACGAGGTGAAGAACGAGGACGACGCTGCGATGGAGAAGAACGGCGTCACGCTGCTCATCGACCCGATGAGCTACCAGTACCTCGCCGGCGCCGAGATCGACTACCAGGAAGGCCTGGAAGGCGCGCAGTTCGTGATCAAGAACCCCAACGCGCAGAGCACCTGCGGCTGCGGGTCTTCGTTCTCCGCCTGACCCGCTAGCTTCGCGGACAGCAAAAAGGGGCCTTCGGGCCCCTTTTGCTTTCGTACGACTTTTTTTACTGCGCCTGCGCTACGGTGACGTTGGTGAGCAGGTCCAGGCGCTCGACCAGCGCCGCGGCGTGGTTGCGGAACGCGGGCAGGTCCTGCTGCGCCACCGGATTCGCGGCCGGCATGGCGATCGAGAAGGGGTTGCGGGCCTGGCCGGCGATGCGAAATTCGTAATGCAGGTGCGGGCCGGTGGCCCAGCCGGTCTGGCCGACGGCGCCGATAGTGTCGTTCTGCGCCACCCGTGCGCCGCGGCGCACGGCGACACGGCTCAGGTGCGCGTACACGGTGGCGTACTGGCCGTGGTGACGCAGGATCACCACGTTGCCGTAGCCGCCCTTCGGGCCGGCGTACTCGACCACGCCGTCGCCCACCGCGCGCACGCGCGTGCCGGTCGGCGCCGCGTAATCGATGCCCTCATGCTTCCGCCACGCCCGCGCGATCGGGTGCCGCCGCATGCCGAACCCCGAGCTCACCCGCGAGAACTCGAGCGGCGAGCGCATGAACGCCTTGCGCAGGTTCTTGCCGTCGGGCGCGTAGTAGCCATTGCCGAACTGCACCGCGCGGAACGTCCTGCCGTTATTGGTGAACTCGGCCGCCAGCACGCGCCCGGCGCGCACCGGACGGCCGCGCAGATAGTGCAGCTCGTAGATCACCGAGAAACGGTCGCCCTTGCGCAGGTCGCGGTGGAAGTCGACGTCGCCGCTGAATACGTCGCCCAGCTGCATGGCGATGCTGTCCGGGATGCTCGCCTCGTCGGTCGCCGCGAACAGCGAGCTGCGGATCAGCCCCGACTTCATCACGATCTGCGTGTCGAGCTGCGCGCGGTCGTCGGTCACGCGGTAGACGCCATTGGCTTCGGCCACGATCTTGATCAGCGTGTCGCGCCCGCTGAGGAAGCTGAGCGCGATCGGCTCGCCCTCGGCGCTGACCTCGGCGCTCACATGGGTGCCCGGGCGCAGCTGCTGCAGCGCGCGCAGCTTGGCAAGGCGCACCGCCTGCGGCCCTTCGATGCCCAGGCGCTCGATGAACGCCGGCAGTGTGTCACCGCGCTGGAACAGCTCCTCGCGGACATAGAACTTCGGCGCCGGCACCGCGTCCAGACGGATCTCGAGGGTCTCGACGATCGGCGTCTTGGTGGGCTCGAGCGGGCGCTCGCGCGATGGCGCAATGGTGGCGAACGCGACCACGCCGGTGGCGGCGAGGATCACGATCGCGGCGATGCGCCCGAGGCGTCCGTAGGTGCCCATGAATCCGCTAGAATCCCTTGAATTTCAGAAGCCTGCAAAGTCTAGCAAAGAAGCCCGGTTCGCAAAATCGACCATGTCCGCCACTGAGCAGGCCATTCAGACCATTCGTCGGGGGGCGGAGGAGCTGATCGTTGAGGAAGAGTTGGCGAAAAAGCTCGCCAGCGGCCGGAAATTGCGCATCAAGCTCGGTCTGGACCCCACCGCCCCCGACCTGCACCTGGGGCATACGGTGGTGATCAACAAGCTGCGCGACTTCCAGCGGCTGGGCCACCAGGTCCAGTTCCTGATCGGCGACTTCACCGGGATGATCGGCGACCCGACGGGCAAGAACCAGACGCGACCCCCGCTCACGCGCGAGGAAATTGAAAAGAATGCAAAAACCTATCGCGAGCAGGTCTTCAAGATCCTCGACCCGGACAAGACGCAGATCCTGTTCAATTCGGAGTGGTCGGACAAGCTGGGCGCGGAAGGCATCATCCGCCTGGCCTCACGCTATACGGTCTCCCAGCTTCTGGAACGCGACGATTTTTCCAAGCGGTTCGGGCAGGAAAAGCCGATTGCGCTCCACGAGCTGCTCTACCCGCTGATGCAGGGCTACGACTCGGTGGCGATGAAGGCCGACGTCGAGCTGGGCGGCACCGACCAGAAATTCAACCTGCTCGTCGGTCGGGAGCTGCAGCGCAGCTTCGGGCAGGAACCGCAGTGCATCCTGACCATGCCGCTGCTCGAAGGGCTCGACGGCAAGGAAAAGATGTCCAAGTCGCTCGGCAACTATGTCGGCATCGCCGAGCCGCCGCAGGAGATCTTCGGCAAGCTGATGTCGATCTCGGATGAGCTGATGTGGCGCTACATCGATCTGCTTTCGTTTGAGCCGGTCGAAAAAATAAAAGCCTGGAAAGGCGAGCATCCACGCGATGTGAAAGTGCGCTTCGCCAGGGAGATCGTTTCGCGCTTCCACAGCGCAGCCGCCGCCGAGCGCGCGGAGACGGATTTCGCCAGCCGCTTCCGCGAGGGCGAGATGCCCGAGGAGATGCCCGAGGTGACGCTCAAGGCGCCCGAAGGCGGCATCCTCATCGCGCAGCTGCTCAAGCAGGCGAATCTCACGCCCAGCACCTCCGAGGCGCAGCGCATGATCGAGCAGGGCGGCGTCAAGCTCGACGGCGAGCGCGTGTCGGACAAGGCGCTGAAAATCCCCGCCGGGCGCACGGTGGTGGCGCAGGTCGGCAAGCGCAAGTTCGGCCGCATCACCGTGCAGTGATGACCGATGGTCGGGGGCTAGGGCAAGCTCGCCGCCCTGGCCGAAGCACATCGTCCCGGGGCACGGCCCCCTCGGCATAAGCGTTGACCCAGCAAAACCAAGCGTGTAGGCTGGCCTTTCGCCTTGCGAAACCAACCTTGGAGGAGGGGAGTCGTATGAGGCAATTCGTCCCGCATTTTGCGCGCGCCGCTGCAGCACTCGCCGCGGTCGCCGCGTTCTCGGGCGCAGCTCAGGCCCAACAAACCGTCAACCTGAAGATGCAGGCCACCTGGCCCGCGAGCCTGACGCTGTACGAGAACTTCACGTACTTCGTCGAGCGCGTAAGCAAGATCTCGAACGGCACGCTCAAGATCGACGCCATGCCGGCAGGGCAGGTGGTGCCGGCCTTCGAAGTGCTGGATGCCACGCACAAGAAGGTGCTCGACGGCGCGCATGCCTGGTCGGGCTACTGGGTCGGCAAGAACAAGGCCGCGATCCTGTGCACCGGCGGCCCCGGCGGCACCTTCGGCATGGACATGATCGATGCCATCGGCTGGCTGCACCACGGCGGCGGCAACGAGCTGTGCAATGAGCTGTTCCAGAAAGAGCTGAAGCTCAACGTGCATTGGATGCCGATCCTGCCCTCGGGCCCGCAGGCCTTCGGCTGGTTCAAGCGGCCGGTGAAGAACCTGGCCGACTTCAAGGGCATGAAGTGCCGCCAGACCGGCATGGCCGCGGAGATCTGGCAGCGCATGGGGATGACCACCGTCAACATGCCCGGCGGCGAGATCATCCCGTCGGCGCAGCGCGGCGTGATCGATTGCGCCGAGTGGGTGGGCGGCGTCGAAGACCTGCGCCTGGGGTTCCACAACGTCTGGAAATACCATTACACGCCGGGAATGCACGAGAACGTCACCATCGGCGAGGTGGTGTTCAACATGGACATCTGGAAGGGCCTCTCGGGCCAGCACCAGGAAATGATCAAGAGCGCCGCCAACGAGGCGTTCCTCATCTGGTGGGCGAAATGGCAGAAGCAGAACTCCGAGGCGCTGCTCGAGCTGCAGCAGAAGCACGGGGTTCGCATCCTGCGCACGCCGCCCGACATCCTGAGCGCGTTCCTGAAGATGTGGGACACCGTGGCGGCCGAAGAAGCCGCCAAGAGCCCGTTCTTCAAGAAGACGCACGAGTCGCAGCGCCAGTACGCCTCGCTGGTGGTGCCGGCTAAGCGCTTCTACTTCCCGCCGTATTCCTTCGCCGCCAACTACTACTGGCCGGAGGGCGGCGCGAAGTCGGCCAAGGCGCAGGCCAAGAAAAAATAGCTGCCAGGGTTCGAAAAAGGGCGATGAAAATCGCCCTTTTTTTTCGGCTGTCAGGGGGATCGCAGGAATGGCTGCACCGACGACCGGGCTGATCAGCACAGTCCGCCTCATCGACCGCTTCACCGACGTCAGCGGCCTGCTGGTGGCATGGCTCAACGTGCCGCTGGTGCTCGCGGTGAGCTATGAGGTCTTCTCGCGCTATCTGTTCAACGCGCCGACCATCTGGTCGTTCGACGTCGCCTACATGCTCTACGGCACCATCTTCATGCTCGGCGCGGCCTTTGCGCTGCTGAAGGGCGCGCATATCCGCACCGACTTCTTCTTCGAGCGCTGGTCGGTGCGCACCAAGGGCATGATCGACTCGGTCTCGTATCTGGTGTTCTTCTTCCCGTCGATCTTCGTGTTCCTGATCGTCAGCTGGAACGAGGGCTGGTACGCCTTCGAGATCGGCGAGACCTCGGAGCAGACCCCGTGGCGCCCGATCCTGTGGCCGTTCAAGATGGTGGTGCCGCTCGCCTGCCTGCTGCTCCTGATCCAGGGCGTGTCGGAGACGATCAAGAGCATCTGGGCCGCGCGCACCGGCATCGAGCTCGAGCACAAAGAGAAGATCGAGGTATGACCGGACTGGCGTTCCTCGGTCTAGTGATGCTGATCGTGATGCTCGGCGCCATCTTCATTGGCGTGCCGATCAGCTTCACCCTGCTGTTCCTCGCGCTCACCTTCGGCTACTTCGGCCTGGGCCACGTGGTGTTCGACCTCGCCTACTTCCAGACCATCGGCATGATGAAGGAGGAGCTGCTGGCGGCGGTGCCGCTGTTCATCTTCATGGGCTTCCTCACCGAGCAGGCCGGCCTGATGGAGCGGCTGTTCAACGCCTTCCGCATGCTGCTGGCGCC
>DATFDV010000047.1:0-16747 GCA_035251855.1 Burkholderiales bacterium
ACCATCTGGGAGCTGATCAAGGACGACCTCTTCCTCGCCGACTTCACCCGCATCCTCGCCCCCGCCATCGCCAACCGCGCGCGCGGCAGCCTGCGCGATCGCGTCGAAGGCGTCTGGCTCGCCCTCGCCGGCCCCGCCTGCGTCGCCGACAAGACCGAACTCGAGGACGCCGAACGCTACCTCGACGAGCTGGAAAAGCTCGAAGAGCACGGCCCCCTCACCGACCCCGCCGTCCTGCGCGACACTCTCGAACGCCTCTACGCCCTCCCCGACGTCGACGCCACCGACGACGACCTGCAGATCATGACCATCCACAAGGCCAAGGGCCTCGAGTTCGGCACCGTGATCGTGCCGGGATTGGATGGTGGTCCTGGTGGTGGCGAGCCGGATCTATTGCTCTTCAACGAATTGGTTCGCCCCCCTGACAAGGGGGGAAGCGAGCCTCCGGCGAGCGGGGGGTTGCTTCTCGCCCCAATCAAAGCCACCGGCGAAGAAACCCACCCCACCTATAGATACCTCCGCGACCTCAACGCCGCTGCCGAAGACGTCGAGTCTTCGCGCCTCCTATATGTAGGCGCCACGCGCGCCGAGAACCGTCTGCACCTCATGGCGTGCCTAGGTTGCGACAAGGACGGCGAGCTGAAGCGGCCGATCGCGCGGTCGTTGCTGGCGCGGGCGTGGGTGGTCGCGCGGGAACATTTCCACGTGGGGGAAAGGGCGGTAACGGAAGAGGAATCGCGCGCTGAAGATATTTTTTTGGTCAATCGGCTCGCGCGCGCGTTCCGAGTGCCATCGCTGCCTGACGCCGTGCCCTGGGCCGCTGTCTCCGACGGGCGAGAGGAAGAGGAGATCGAGTTTTCGTGGGCCAAGGAGACGGCGCGGCAGGTAGGCATTGTCACGCATCACTGGTTGCAGCGCATCGCGGAGGAGCAGATGCGCGGATGGGACGCTAGACGCGTTGACGCATTTCGTCCGACCTATAGTCGTCAGCTAGAGCGGCGCGGCATCCAGCAAGCTCATATGAAGGCTGCGACGGAGCTGGTGGCGAGCGCTCTGCAGAACTGTCTCGCCGACCACCGAGGGTCATGGTTGCTCGGTCCGCATCCCGAAGCACGCAGCGAGCATCGGCTACGCATGCGCGGCAAGGATGGTCTACGAACCTACGTGATTGACCGCCTGTTCCGCGATGCCGCCGGCGAGCGATGGATTGTCGACTTCAAGACCAGCCGCCATGAGGGCGCTGGTGTCGAAGAATTTCTCGACGAACAGCGCAAACGCTACGAGCCACAGCTCAACGCGTATGCAGATGCCTTCGACAAGGCGAGGTTGGGTCTCTATTTCCCGCTGCTCCGAGGGTGGCGGCAATGGACTGGTCGAAAATAGGGAATCTGTTTATGGGAGACAGGTGCGAATGATTGATATCCGCTTCGCCGGTCTGGCTCGGCCATCAGACGGCACGAACAAGGGGAAACTTGGTACGCGAGAACTTTAGTCAGAGATTTCACAGCTTGGGTTTGCTTATGTCGCGGCTATGCAGGGTTACTTACGAGCGCTTACATGAGCACATATCCGCCCAGCCGTTGAGAGGGACAGAAGACGAGGGGCAGCGGCTGAATTATCTAAGGACACTTCGGAATAGCGCTCACGGCGCGTTCCTGAGGTCAAATCAATTTGCGGAAGTCTTGTTGGCGGCACGCGGTTCGATCTGTGCTGAATTCAACTATCTGCCTCTGCTGCTTCTCTGGGGTTTGGTGTCCAACCCAAATCGATTCATGCTGTCCGTGTAGTTTCCTGGGCGTCGCCGCTCCGTCAGGCAAAGCCTACGCCAGCGCCGCCCTCGTGGTCAGATCTCGATAGTTTCGAATGCCCCGGCGAATGAACCACCCTTGCAGGCGAGGGTGCCTGCTCCATGTCGGAATAGCGCGACGAAGTACGGCGAGATAAACGCGCGATCTCGAGGTGAATATTCACCGTTGCATTCTTCCTTGCGCGGCGAGCAGAATCTTTCGCAAAGGGGGATTTGCCATGAATGGATTCGTGCTCGGCATCGTGGCGCTTACGCTGGCCGGCTGCAGCTCCACCAAGGTGTTCCACAGCGCCTTCGAGGACATCACGCAGGAGACGCGCTCTACGGTCGGGGACTTCTCGACCTACCGGCAGCTGATCACGCTGAACGGCCTGATGCCGATGCACGTGCCGGGCATGCTGTTCTACGAGCCCACGGCGAGCTGGGTGCCGAACTGGTTTCCGAGCTGGCTGCAGCCGCGGGAATCGCCGGGCCTTCTCGTCGGGATCAGCCCGAAGCGCAGCATGGTGGTCGAGGCGAGGTACGTCGCAAAGGAGCCCGACGAGGCCGTGGCCAAGGCGCAGGACGCCTACCAGACACTGCGCAACAAAGCGGTGCTGGCGGTCGCGGCACGGCTGAAAGTCGCGCTCCTGGAGACCCTCTCCCAGGCGATGGACGAGAAGGACGAAGAGCGGATCCGGGCGCTCACCCGCCAACTGAATTTCACGCAGGACAAGCCGTCGGCGCAGGACATCGCCACGATGAAGAAGACCGCAACCGAGGAGGCGGAAAGGCTGCGCGGCGAGCTCTACGCCGCCCAGGCGGCTTTCTCCTCTAAGCTCGGCCCCAACATCATGGTCGCGCGCTGGACGAAGAAGGAGGGCTTCCAGGGCGTGGCGAAGATCTTCGACCTGATCGGCCTTGGCGCCGGGCGCGAGTACGAAGAGAGCGGCGTGGTGATCCTGGCGGGCATCAAGGTGCTGAACACCTTCCTGGGCGAGGACCTGTTCTGCATGGTGCGCAATGCCCGCCACAACCCGGCGCAATGGGAGCACATGAAGCGCGTGAGCATCACGGTGAACATGATCCAGGCCCAGGCGGTCGGCTACGTGAGCGACGTGGACGTCGCGAGCACGCTCGCGCTTTCTCTCGACATCAGCAAGGAGCAGCTCTCCCGGCTGCTCAAGGACCGGCTGCTGGACGCGGCCGGCGCCGGCGCCAGGATCAAGGCCGAGACGCTGGTCAGCACGGCCATGGGTGTGTCGAACGTCGGGCGCATGGTGGATCCCGCCGTCGCCTATCGCAAGACCCGCTTCTATCCCGCCGTGGAGCAGATCGAGGAGCTTCAGGAAGAGCTCGACAGCAAGCGCGGCGCCCCGTACGTCACCGTCAGCGTCACGCGCGCGCAGTTCACGGAGAGCATGCTCCAGGGGCTCGCCGCCGCGGCGACCGACAAGATCTGCAGCGAAGAGCTCGAGCCGCAGCGCACGCTCACCGAGACCGTGGCGCGGGCGAAGCGGCGCATCGAGATCTCGGCTTCCGAAGCCAGCCACGCCATGGCCGCCTGGAAAGACAACCCGGGGCACCATAAGCTGATCCGCGAAGAGTTGATCGGCACGGTGGAAGGCATGCGCAACGTGCTCGTCCGCTGCGCGGACCGGATTGCGCAAATCGATGGCGAGGTTTCGGACGCGCTGCGAAACGCGATGAATGCTTCGTCCGATGCAGATGCGAAGCGCTTGGGCGTGCGGATCGCCAGCTTGAAGCGCGAGCAGGCGGCCGGCCCGATCCTGGCCGAGCTCAAGGGCATCAGCGAGGGGATCTACGACATCCGGGAGAAGGTGCGCCGCATGGATAAACGGATGCAGGAACCCAGAGATCCGCAAAAGGAAATCGAAGAGGTAGCGAGCGTCTTCGGCGTCAAGGCGAGCGGATTCAAGGTGGCGCCGACGAAGGACCTCGTGCGGGCCTGCGGCGGCGCGTAGGCGAGCTCAGGCCGATGACGAATCAGGCTTTGAAGAAGCTCTGCAGCTCGCGGGACGTGTCCTCCGGCGCCTGCTCCGAAGGATAGTGCCCGCACGGCAGGGCCTGCATGCGCACGATGTTCGAGCAATAGCGCGGCCAGACTTCCTGCGGGCGGTAGTGCTTGCCGGTGTGGCTGAGCTCGCCCCAGAGGACGAGCGCCGGGCAGGCGACCTTTCGTCCGGCTTCGAAATCGGCGCGGTCCATCGCGAGATCGATGCCCGCGGCGGCACGGTAGTCTTCGCACACGCCGTGGATGTTCTCCGGCGTGCACACGCGCACGTATTCCCGGATTTCCTCTTCGGTGAAGCCGCCTTTGCCCAGGCCCTGCTTGGTGAGCTTGTTGCGGATGTAGTACTCCTCGTTGCCGCGCAGCAGCCGCTCGGGAAAGTCGTACGGCTGCGCCATGAACATCCAGTGGTACGAGTTGATCGCCCAGGCCATGCTCACGTCGGTCCAGACGTGGTGGGTGGGCAGGATGTCGAGGAACGCCGCCTTCAGCACCCTCTCCGGATGATCGAGCGCCATGCGGAACGCGGTGCGCGCGCCGCGGTCGTGGCCGGCGACGAAGAATCGCTCAAAGCCGAGCTCGCGCATGACCTCCACCTGGTCCTGCGCCATGCGCCGGAACGAGTAGTTGGAATGGTCGGGCCTGCCGCGCGGCTTCGAGCTGTCGCCGTAGCCGCGCAGATCGGTCGCCACCACGGTGAAGTCCTGCGCCAGGCGCGGCGCGATGCGCTGCCAGCTGAGATGCGTGAGCGGGTTGCCGTGCAGGAGGAGCAGCGGCGGTCCAAGGCCCGCGCGCTGGCCGACGATGGTGACCTGCGGATCGGAGGTCTGGACCTTAATGGGCGTGAACGTCGGCGCGATCAATGGGACCCCTGCGGCTATTATGGCCCGACAAGGAAATCACGCATGGCCCTGAAACGCTCCAAAGGCCCCGCCGGCACGCTGGTCGTGCTCGAGCACACCTCCGAGATCCTCAAGGGGAACCCGCTGGATGATCCGCATGTGCGCAAGGTCGGGGTATGGCTGCCGCCGCAATACGACGGTTTGCGCGGGAGGCGGCGCTTCCCCGTGCTCTACGACCTGGTCGGATTTACCGGCTCGGGCCTTGCCCACGCCAACTGGAAACCCTTCGGCGACAACGTCCCGGAGCGCGCGGCGCGCCTTATCCGCGAGCAGAAGATGGGGCCGGCGATCATCGTGTTTCCGGACTGCTTCACCGCGCTCGGCGGCAACCAGTACGTGAATTCCTCGGCGATCGGCAACTACGCGGACTACCTCACGCGCGAGATCATCCCGTTCGTCGAGCGCGAGTTCCGCACCGACGCGGGCAGGGAGCACCGCGGCTGCTTCGGCAAGTCCTCCGGCGGCTACGGGGCGATGATCCACGGCATGAAATACGCGAAGTACTGGGGCGCCATTGCCAACCATTCGGGCGACGCTTACTTCGACTTCGTGTACTGGCACGACTGGCCGAACACGCTCGACGAGCTCGCCAAGCACCGGCTGCCGAAGCGCAAGCCCGGGCGCCAGAATGTAGTTCGAAACCGGAAGCTCGAGGCGGGCTTGGACGACGGCCGCATCAAGCGCTTCCTCGACCACGTGTGGAACAAGGAGAAGCTCTCGTCGAAGGAAGGCCACGCCATCATGAACCTGTGCATGGCCGCGACCTACGATCCGGACCCGCGCGCGCCGCTCGGCTTTCGCATCCCGTTCAACGCCGAATCGGGCGAAGTGATCGAGGAGCGCTGGCGCCAATGGCGGCGCCACGATCCCATCAATCTCGTTTCACAGCACAAAAGTAATTTGAGGTCGCTGCGCGGGATCTACATCGACTGCGGCTGGCGCGACCAGTACCACATCCACTACGGCTCGCGCATCCTGTCGAGGCGACTGGCCGAGGCCGGCATCAAGCACCGGTACGAGGAATTCGACGACGACCACTCCGACATCGACTACCGCATGGACGTCAGCCTGCCGTTTCTTTACCGGGCGCTGGCTGGTTGATCTTGCTTCCGGCGCCTGGCGTGTCAGCTAATTGCAAGCCGGCATTATTCACGTGGACCCCGGCGCGGCGCAGGGCGTAAGCTGCCCCTCCCGTCTAGGAGGTATTCATGGCACGCCTGCTCGCCTGTTCCGTTGCGTCTTCCATCCTGTTTGCCGGCGGCGCGCTCGCCCACGGCGTGACGGGGCTCGGCAAGGTCAATTTCCCCAATTCCTGCAGCCCGGCGGTGCAGGAGCAGGTGCAGACGGCGGTCGCGATGCTGCACTCCTTCTACTACAGCGCGGCGAAGCGCAGCTTCGAGGAGATCGCGGTGCAGGACAACAATTGCGTGATCGCGGCCTGGGGCTTCGCCTCGATCCTGATGAACAACCCGCTCGCCGGCGCCGGGGCATCGCCCAAGGATGCCGAGGCGGCGCAGGCGGCGATCGCGAAAGGCCGCGGCATGGGCGCGAAGACCCAGCGCGAGCGCGACTACCTCGAGGCGGTCGCGGCCTACTACCAGGATTTCGCCAAGCGCCCGGAGCGCGAGCGCCAGGTAGCGCGCGCCAAGGCCTACGAGGCGCTTGCCGCGAAGTACCCGGACGACGACGAGGCGCAGATCTTCTACGCGGTGTACCTCGCCGGCACGCAGCTGCAGAGCGACCAGACTTACGCCGCGTACCTCAAGTCGGCGGCCATCCTCGAAGAGCAGTTCAAGAAGCATCCGCAGCATCCCGGGGTGGCGCACTACCTCATCCACAGCTACGACGCGCCGCCGATCGCGCAGCGCGGCATCCCCGCCTCGCGGCGCTACGCCGAGATCGCGCCCGACGCGCCCCACGCGCTGCACATGCCCTCGCACATCTTCACGCGCGTGGGCGAGTGGACCGATTCGATCGCCACCAATCTGCGCTCGGCCGCCTCGGCGACCAGCGCCAAGGAGCCCGACCAGGCGGCGCACGCCCTCGACTACGCCGCGTACGCCTATCTGCAGCTCGGCCGCGACAGCGAGGCGCGCAAGGTCACCGATGAAGTGCTCGGGTACAAAGGATTCAACCAGAATATCTTCACCGGCTCGTACGCGGCCGCCGCGATGCCGGCGCGCTACGCGCTCGAGCGTGCCGACTGGCGCGCCGCTGCGCAGCTCGAGCCGCGCCCGGACAAGTTTTCCTTCACCGTGGCGATGACGCACTTTGCGCGCGCCCTCGGCGCGGCGCGCAGCGCCGACGCGGCCGCGGCGCAGAAGGACGTCGAGCGCATCGCCGCCCTGGGCGAGCAGCTGAAGGAAGCGAAAAGCGGCTACTGGGCGGGCGAGGTCGAGGTGATGCGCCTTGCCGCCAGCGCGTGGGTCGCGCTCGCGCAAGGAAGCAGCGACAACGCGCTCGAGGGGATGCGCCGCGCCGCCGACCTCGAGGACAAGAGCGAGAAGCACATCGTCACCCCGGCGCGCCTGCTGCCGGCGCGCGAGCTGCTGGGCGACATGCTGCTCGAGCTCAAGCGTCCGGCCGAGGCGCTCAAGGAGTACGAGGCCTCGCAGGTTCGCGAGCCGAACCGGCTGCGCGGCTACCACGGCGCCGGCCTCGCCGCAGCGCAAGCGGGCGAGCACGCGAAGGCGAAACAGCACTTCGGCAGGCTCGTGACGCTGGCCGGCAAGGGCGAGCCGCGGCCAGAGGTTGCCGCTGCACGTACCTGGCTAGCCGGGCACTGAGACTTCGCGCCTCTGAAAGCCAGCTTCTTCCGCAAATACGGCGGGCCGGAGGTTCTCGAGCACGGGGACTGGCCGGATCCCGCGCCGGCCGCCGGCGAAGTCGTAATCGACATCCACGCGGCCAGCGTGAATGCGGCCGACTGGAAGATGAGAGCAGGGCAATACGGGGCGCAGATCAAGCTGCCGCATGTGCCGGGCCGGGACTTCTCGGGTGTGGTCAGCGCGGTAGGCAAGGGGGCGAACGATTTCAAGGTCGGCGACGCGGTGTTCGCGGTGTGCGAGGTGCCGCGCGAAGGGGCGTACGCGGAGAAGATCGCGATCCGGCAGGAGATCGTGGCGCGCAAGCCGGAGCGCTTGAGCCACGCGCAATGCGCGGCGATCGCGCTTGCGGGCCTGACGGCGCTGATCTCGATCGAGGAGACGATCAAGCTGCATGCCGGCGAGACGATCCTGATCCAGGGCGGTGCCGGCGGGGTCGCGGGGTTTGCCATCGCGCTGGCGAAGCATCTCGGCGCTCGCGTGATCACCACGGCGAGCGCGGCGAATCATGCGTACGTGCGCTCGCTGGGGGCGGATGAGGTGATCGACTACCGCATGCAGGACTTCACCAAGGTGGTTTCGAACGTCGACGCCGTATTCGACACGGTGGGCGGCGACGTGACGCACAAGAGCTTCGCGGTGCTGCGTCCGGGCGGGCGCCTTGCCACGGTGGCGGCGGGGGGCGCGGCGCCGGCTTCGCCGCGTTCGGATACAACCTCCCTGAGGCCGAAGGTCAATCGCGACCGGCCGCACCTCGAGCGGGTCGGCAAGCTGGTCGCGGAGGGCATCGTGCCGCTGCCGAACATAGTGGAATATCCGCTGGCCGAGGCGGCTGCGGCGCATCGCGTGAGCGAAGCGCGTCATTTGCGCGGAAAGCTGGTCCTCAGAGCGCGTTAACCGCGTCACGCCGCGCAAAAAAAATCGCCGCAGCAAATACGCAATCGTTCATGGCGGCCGCGTCGCGGTGCGCGCAGCATCGCTGACAATGTCTGACACCATCGCAGGACGGCTGGGCACCACGACCACGGGCCAGCTCCTAGTGCGCTCGGGTATAGAGATCGAGCGAATCCTCAAGGCAATCATGGAGGGCGCGGCTCCACTGACGGCCAAGCTGCCCGATGTGATGTTTCTCACGCGTCTACTGTCGTTCGACGCTGCCCAGCAGCAGCTGACGATCGCGTTCAGCGATCACAAGCCGGGCAACTCGCTGCTCCTGGGCTCGCGTTCGGTCACGTTCATGTGCCACCACCGCGGGGCGCAGTTCGCCTTCGCCTGCACCAAGCCGGTTCAGGTGGTGCACGCGGGGCAGCCGGCGATCCGCATGGTCGCGCCACCAATCATGCTCGCCATGCAGCCCAACCACCGCGGCCAGGCCACCAGGCTGCCGAGCGAGCCCGACGTGCGCTGCGAGCTGTGGCTGGGGGTGATCTCGTTCGAGGCCAGGCTGGTCGACATGAGCCTGGACGGCAAGGCCTTTCTCGTCGCCGACGACGCCGTCCCGCTGTGCGCCGGGACGCGGCTGGAGAACGTGCGCGTGAGCGACGGCGGCCGCCCGCTGACAGTGGATATCCTCGTCGACCAGGTCGGCCAGGGAGCGCTGCACAACGGCAAGCGCGGCACGCGCATCGGCTGCCGGATCGTCACGGACCGCGAGAAGTTCGAGAAGATCACCAGGCTCTTCATCATCGATCTGCAGTAGGCGAATTCGGGGTCAGGTTCGTAATTCGTTAATTACGAACCTGACCCCGAATTCGCTACTTGATGCCGGCCTGCATGAACGACTGCATGAACTGACGCTGGAAGAGCAGGAAGGCGACGAGCAGCGGCGCCACCGCCATCAGGGTGCCGGCGCTGATCACCGACCAGTCGACGCCGGACTCCGGCGCGCCGAAGATGGCCAGGCCGACGGTGAGCGGTCGGGTGCTCACGGAGTTCGTGACGATCAGCGGCCAGAGGAAGTTGTTCCAATGGTAGCTCACCGAGACCAGCGCGTAGGCGAGGTACGTGGGCCGCGCCAGCGGCACGTATACGCGCCACAGCACGCCAAGCCAGGAGCAGCCCTCGACGCGCGCTGCCTCCTCGAGCTCGCGCGGGATGGTCTTGAACGTCTGGCGCAGGAGGAAGATGCCGAAGGCGCTCGCCATGTAGGGCAGGCCGATGCCGAGGATGGTGTCGACCAGCCCGAGGCGCGCCATGGTGCGGTAGTTCTCGACGATCAGCACTTCCGGCATGATCATGAGCTGCACCAGCACCAGGGCGAAGGCGAGGTCGCGCCCGGCGAAATCGAAGCGCGCGAAGGCGAAGGCGGCGAGCGTGCAGAGCACCAGTTGTGCGGCCAGGACCATCGTCACCAAGACAACGGTATTGAGAAAATGCCGAGGGAACGGCGCGTAGCCCCAGGCCTTCTCGAAGTTGGCGAGCGTCAGCGGCGCAAGCGGGTCGAAGGTGGTGGCGAACGCCGGCGGATGGAACGCGGCCCAGAACGCGTACAGCAGCGGCGAAAGCCACAGGATGGCGAGGATCCAGGCGCCGGCCTTTTCCAGGTTGCTCATCACCGGTAGTGCACGCGCTTCTCGATGAGCAGGAACTGGAGAATGGCAAAAACCGACAGCAGAAAAAGAAGTATTACCGTCAGCGTCGCCGCATAGGCGACATCGAAGAAGCTGAACGCCACCTGGTAGATGTAGTAGAGCAGCAGGTTCGAGGCATTGTCCGGGCCGCCCTTGGTCAGGATGAACAGGTGGTCGACCAGCTTGAACGAGTTGATGGTCGCGTTCACCAGCACGAACAGCGTGGTCGGCATGAGCAGCGGAAAGGTGACGCGCCGGAAGAAGTACCAGCGCGAGGCGCCCTCGATGCGCCCGGCCTCCTCGAGCTCCGGCGGCAGCGACTGCAGCGCCGCGAGGTAGAAGATCATGAAGAAGCCGGCTTCCTTCCAGATCGTCATCGCGACCAGGCAGCCCATCACCGTGTCCGGGTTGCCCAGCCAGTTGTGGCTGCCGGCGCCGAACATCGCCGCTACCTTGTCGAGCAGCCCGATCTGCGGCGTGTAGAAGTAGAGCCAGAGGTTGGCCACCGCGATCATCGGCAGCACGGTCGGCGTGAAGTAAGCCATGCGCACCAGCGCGCGCGCCGGCAGCCGCGCGTTGACCCAGAGGGCCATCAGCAGCGCGAGCGCGATCGACGTCGGAATCGTGCCGAGCGCGAACCAGAAGTTGTTGCCCAGCACCTGCCAGAACACCGGGTCGCCGAGCAGCGACTCGTAATTGTCGACGCCGACGAAGCGCGACGGCCGCACCGCGGTGCCGGTGGAGAAGAAGCTCTCCGCCAGCGTCGCGAGCGCCGGATAGTGCGTGAAGGCGATCAGAAGAATTGCGGCTGGCGTGAGCAACAGCCAGCCGTAAATGTGGCGCATTACAAACTCAAAGAATCAGGGACAGACCACGTTTTCCGGATTCCCGTGGCTGCGAAAACGTGGTCTGTCCCTGTTTTTGATTCTTCTATTTGTAGGACTTGAGCAGTCGTTCCGATTCTGCCTGCGCCGCCTTGAGCGCCTCGGCCGGGGTTTTCGAGCCGGTGATCGCCGCCTGGATCGCGTCGTCGAGCGCCTTGCGCACGCGGCCGGTCTGGAAGGTGGACAGCTCGGGGGTGGCGAACTTGAGCTGGTCGCGCGCCACCGCGGCCTGCGGGAAGCCGGAGACGTAGCTCTTCAGCTTCGGCGTCTCGTAGGCTGCCGGGCTCACCGCGACATAGCCGGTGGCGATGCTCCACTCCGCGGCGCGCTCGGGCGCGGTCACCCACTTGATGAACTCGAACGCCGCCTTGCGCTCCGCCGGGGTGGACTTCTTGAAGAGGTACCAGTTGCCGCCGCCGGTGGGCGAGCCGCGCTGCTTCGACGCCGGCAGCATGGCGACGCCGAACGGGAACTTGGCGTTGTCCTTCACCGCGGTGAGGTTGCCGGTGGTGTGCCACATGATCGCCGTCTTGCCCTCGACGAAGTTCTGGCGCAGCGTACCCCACTCGACGGTGCCTTCGGGCATCACCTTGTGCTTTCTGCCCAGATCGACCCAGTACTGCAGCGCGCCCACCACGTCCGGGTGCGCGAAGTTCGTGCGGTTGCCTTCCGGGTTCATCAGGTCCTGGCCGTTCTCGCGCGCGAAGGCCTGGAACATCCAGTAGGCGTAGCCGGTCGAGGGCACCATCACTCCCCAGCGCGAAACGTTGCCGCCGGCGTCCTTCTTCACCAGCCTGGCGGCCATCTGCTGCATCTCGCTCCAGTTCGTCGGCGGCTTCTCCGGGTTGAGGCCGGCGTCCTTGAACGCGTCCTTGTTCCAGTACATGACGATGGTCGAGCGCTGGAACGGGATCCCGTAGACCTTGCCCTTGTAAGTGCCGTTGGCCATCAGCGCGGGGTAGAACGACTTGAGCCAGGCCTTGTCCGCCGCGCTGGTCGCCAGGTCGTCGAAGGGCACGATCAGGTCCTGCTCGAGCAGCTCGTAGATGTCGATCGAGAACAGCACCGACATCTGCGCCGGCTGGCCGGCCTTCTGCGCGGCGAGCGCCTTGATGCGCGCGTCGTCGTAGTTGCCGGCGTAGACCGCATTGATCTTCACGCTCGGGTTCTCCTTCTCGAACCCGGCCACCAGGTTGTCGATCACCTTGGTGAGCGGTCCGCCCACCGCGATGGGGTAGTAGAAGGTGAGCTCGGTCTTGCCCTGGGCGTAGGCACTTCCCACGATCAGGCTCAGCAAGAGACTTGTCAGGAATTTCATGATCTCCTCCCCTCGGAATTGAAAATATGCACGGCCGCCGGCTCCCAGCCGAGTCCGACCTGCGACCCCGGCGCGAGCTCGACCTGCCCGGGCGCGCGCACCAGCAGCGTAGCGCCGTTCACCTGCGCGGTGACGATCGTATCGGCACCGTGGTACTCCGCGCTCGCCACCGTGGCCGAAATTCCATTATCGACAAATCGGATGTGCTCGGGGCGAATGCCGAGCGTCCGGCCCGCGCCCGCGCCCGGCCGCACGGTCTCGAGCGGCACGAGGTTCATGGCCGGCGTGCCGATGAAGCGGGCGGCGAAGGTGGTGGCGGGACGCGAATAGAGCTCGGCCGGCGTGCCTTCCTGCTCGATGCGGCCTTCGCGCAGCAGGATCACGTGGTCGGCCATGCTCATGGCCTCGACCTGATCGTGCGTGACGTACACCACCGTCATCCCCAGGCGGCGCTGCAGCGCGCGGATCTCTACGCGCATGTCGTGGCGCAGCTGCGCGTCGAGGTTCGAGAGCGGCTCGTCCATCAGGCAGATCGGGTTCTGCGAGACGATGGCGCGCGCCAGCGCCACGCGCTGGCGCTGCCCGCCGGAGAGCTGCTGCGGCTTGTGGCCGAGGCGCCCGGCGAGGCCGACGAGCTCTGCGACGTGCTGTAGTCGCTCCGCACGCTCCTGGGTGGGGGTGTTCCTGACTTTCAGACCAAAGACGATGTTTTCGGCGACGGTGAGGTGCGGGAACAGGGCATAGGACTGGAACACCATGGAGAGCCGCCGCTTGGTGGGGTCGAGCGCGGTGACGTCGCGGCCCTCGATGAAGATGCGGCCCTCGCTCACCTCCTCCAGGCCGGCCACCAGCCGCAGCAGCGTCGACTTGCCGCAGCCGGACGGGCCGAGCAGCACCACGAACTTCCCCTTGTCGGCGCGAAAGCTCACGCCGTCGACCGCCTTTACGGCGCCGAAACGCTTGGTCACCGTTTCGAGAACGATCTCCGACAAGCCGCCTCCCGGGTGCAGAATATCAAACCCACCCTGAGGAGAACCCGCAATGCTGACGCTTTTCTATGCCCCCGGCGCCTGTTCCATGGCCCCCCACATCGTGATGGAGGAGGGCGGCGAGAAGTACGAGCCGAAGCGCATGGACCTCTCCAAGGGCGAGCAGAAGACGCCGGAGTACATGAAGATCCATCCGCTGGGCCGCGTGCCGGCGCTCAAGCTCGACGACGGCACGCCGCTTACCGAGAACACCGCGATCCTGCCGTTCCTGGGCAAGCGCTTCGGCCTCTGGCCGACCGACGCGGTGAAGGAAGCGCAGGCGCTGTCGCTGATCGGCTTTTTCGCCGCCACCGTGCATCCGGCCAATGCGCACATCGGCCGCCCCGAGCGCTACACCGAAGACAAGGAGGCCTTTCCCGGCATCCAGGAGATGGGCAAGAAGAGCTTCTACGAGTACATGAAGCAGATCGACGCCCTGTACGCAAAGCGCGAGTGGCTCTCCGACAAGTATTCCGTGCTCGATCCCTACGCGTTCGTCTTCTACACCTGGGGCGCGAAGCGGGGACAGCCGATGGGCGAGCTGAAGAACTTCACCGCGGCCAAGGACCGCATGCTGAAGCGCCAGGCGGTGC
The DNA here is from genome assembly GCA_035251855.1 of Burkholderiales bacterium. Classification (GTDB taxonomy): domain Bacteria; phylum Pseudomonadota; class Gammaproteobacteria; order Burkholderiales; family SG8-39; genus SCGC-AG-212-J23. Next base: position 13,939 of record DATFDV010000047.1, read on the forward strand.
AGCGCGTGGTGGCGGACGAGGGCGTCAAGGTATGAGGCGCTGGATTGCGCTCGCGCTCATCACGTTGAGCGCGAGCACGCAGGCTGCATATCCCGAGAAGCCGATCCGCTTCATCCTGCCCTCGGCGGCAGGCGGCTCGGTCGACGTCCTGATGCGGGTCCTCGCGCAGCAGCTTTCGGTGCAGATGGGCGTCGGCTTCGTGGTGGAGAACAAGCCGGGTGGGGCGTTCGTGCCGGGCACCATGGACATCGTGCGGGCCGCGCCCGACGGCTACACCCTGGGCTACGGCAACATCGTGTCGCTCGCCATCAACCGCGCGCTGCTCCCCAAGCTGCCCTACGACGTGGAGAAGGACCTCACGCTGGTGTCGAACTGCGTGCAGGTGTTCAACATGCTCGCGGTCAACAACGACCTGCCGGTGCGCTCGGTGCAGGAGCTGGTTGCCTACGCGAAGAAGAATCCCGGCAAGCTCAGCAACGGCTCCTCGGGCAACGGCACCACCGGGCACCTGGGCGGCGAGCTGTTCAAGTTCATGACCGGCACCGACATCGTCCACGTCCCGTACAAGGGCAGCCCGCAGGCGATCAACGACCTCATGGCGGGCAACATTCACGTGATGTTCGACAACGTCCCGTCGATCGGGCCGCACGTGAAGGCCGGCCGGGCGCGCGGCCTGGGCGTGTCGGCGCCGAAGCGCGCCGCGCAGTTCCCCGATGTGCCGACCATCGCCGAGGCGGTACCGGGCTACGAGACGAATTCGTGGGGCGGGGTCATCGGGCCGGCCAAGCTCCCGAAGGAAGTTGTGGATAGGTTAGTTGTGGAAATACGAAAAGCGTTGGCGGCCCCCACCGTCATGGAACGCTACCGCCAGCTCGACACCGAGCCCGACGGCGCCGGCCCGGAGGCGTTCCTCGCGCTGGTGCGCAAGGAAACGCCCAAATGGGCGGATGTGGTGAAAAAGTCCGGAGCGAAAGTCGATTAGAAATGAGAAAAATGGGGTCTGTCCCTATTTTTTTGGTGGAGTGAACGTTGACTAGCCAGTTCGACCTCGTCATCCGTAACGCCACCGTCATCGACGGCACGCGCGCGCCGCGCTTCACAGCGGATATCGGCGTGAGCGGCGGCAAGATTGCTGAAGTCGGTTCCATCAGTGGTAAAGCAAAACAGGAGATCGACGCCGCCGGCAAGATCGCCGCGCCGGGCTTCATCGACGCGCATACGCACGACGATCGGCTGATGCTTTCCTCGCCGGACATGGCGCCGAAGGTGAGCCAGGGCGTCACCACCGTCGTCGCGGGAAATTGCGGCATCTCGCTCGCGCCGGCGCCGAAGGGCATGAACGCGCCAGTCGCCGTGCCGCTCGACCTGCTGGACGATGCGGGCGGGTGGTTTCGCTTTCGCACCTTCAACGAGTACGTCCAGGCCCTGAAAGCAAAACCTGCTGCCACCAACTGCGCGCTCTTGGTTGGCCACTCCATGCTCAGGGTGCAGACCATGGAGGACGTGACCTATCCGGCGACCGGCCCGCAGATCGCGAAAATGCGCGCGATGGTGGACGAGGCCATGGCCGCGGGCGCGATCGGCGTCTCGACCGGGCTCTATTACGAGCCGGCGCGCGCCGCGCCCTGCGAGGAAGTGATCGAGATCTGCCGCCCGCTCTCCAGGCGCAACGGCATCTACTGCACGCACATGCGCGACGAGGGCGAGCACGTGCTCGATTCCCTGGAGGAGAGCTTCCGCGTCGGGCGCGAGCTCGGCGTGCCGGTGGTGATCTCGCACCACAAGGTGGCGGGCAAGGCGAACCACGGCCGCTCCGTCGAGACGCTTCCCTTCATCGAAAAGGCCATGCGCTCGCAGAAGATCGGCCTGGACTGCTATCCGTACCACGCCTCTTCCACCATCCTTTCCGCCGGTCGCGTGGCGAACGCGAGCAAGGTGCTGGTCACCTGGTCGAAGCCGCATCCGGAAGTGGCGGGAATGGAGCTTTCCGAAATCGGGGTCAGGTTCAATTTGTCTGTAGAAGACCTGCTACCTGCCGGCGCCATCTACTTTTCCATGGACGAGAAGGACGTGCAGCGCATCCTGGGCTTCGAGCACACCATGATCGGCTCCGACGGCCTGCCGCACGACGCCGCGCCCCACCCGCGGCTCTGGGGGAGCTTCCCGAGGGTGCTGGGGCACTACTCGAGGGGCCTCAACCTCTTCCCGCTGGAGACTGCGGTCCACAAGATGACCGGCCTGACCGCCAGGACCTTCGGCCTCGCCGGCCGCGGCGAGCTCAAGGCCGGCTTTGCCGCCGACATTGCCATTTTCGATGGCGACGAAGTGGATGAAGCCGCCACTTTCGCCCGGCCGATCCAGGCGGCGAAGGGCATCGATACGGTGGTGGTCAACGGCGAGGTGGTGTGGCGGGGCGGCAAGCCGACCGGGGCGCGCCCCGGAATGGTGCTTTCCCGAAATTAGGACCGATACGGGGGCGGCGGGCCGTGCCGCACCCCCCGCGCGTTTTCGTGGTACATTCCGGTCCGCAGGATTTCAAGTAAGCGAATGCACACCTCCTACCGCCGCCAAAAGCGGCTCCTAGTGGCAGTCAATTCCCTCTTGATCATCGTGCCCGCAGCGAGGCTCGGACAGCCGCGCGCTTGCAGTAAATTTTCAGGAAGTGAATAGACATGGCTACAGGTACCGTGAAGTGGTTCAACGACTCCAAGGGCTTCGGATTCATCACGCCGGATGACGGCGGCAAGGATCTGTTCGCCCATCACAGCTCGATCCAGGGCTCCGGCTTCAAGTCGCTGAAGGACGGCCA
>DATFDV010000048.1:0-6329 GCA_035251855.1 Burkholderiales bacterium
CGCTCCTCCTCGGTGAGCACGCGCGCGTGGTAGTGGCCGTAGTCGACGGCGCCGCTGACGATCTTGCCCTTGCAGGAGCCGCAAGCGCCGTTCTTGCAGCCGTAGGGCAGCATCACGCCCTGGCGCAGCGCGGCCGTCAGCACCGACTCGCTTTCCTCGACGTCGAAGCTCTGGCCGCTCGGCTGAACCGTAACTTTATGCATCGCTAGAATAGGCCCATGGAGTCTACCAAGCTCTTGGTGCTGACCAACCTGCCCGACCGCGCGGCAGCCGAGAAGCTCGCCGGCCTGCTGATCGAGAAGCAGCTTGCGGCCTGCGTCAACATCCTGGCCCCCTGCCGCTCGGTCTACCGCTGGAAGGGCGCCGTGCAGCACGACGAGGAGCACCCGATGCTCATCAAGACCACCGCCGAGCGCTATGCCGAGCTCGAGCAGGCGCTGCGCGCCGGGCATCCGTACGAACTTCCCGAGATCATCGCGGTCCCAATCGAGCGCGGCCTGCCTGCCTACCTAGAGTGGGTGGCCGCCGAAACCAGCACCAAGCCGTGAAACAATTTTTCCTCGCGATACTGTTCCTGGGCCTCGCCGGCCCGGCGGCCGCGCAATGGTCCGGCAAGGCCGACGAGCTGCTCGAGCCGGAGAAGGCATTCCGCTTCAGCGCCCGCGTGCTCGACGGCGCGGTCGAGGTGCGCTTTGCCATTGCCGAGGGCTACTACCTGTACCGCGACAAGTTCCGTTTCAGCGCCGAGGGCAACCCGTCGGTGGCCTTTGGCACTGCCGAGCTGCCGCGCGGCGCGCGCCACAAGGACGAATTCTTCGGTGAGACCGAGACCTATCGCCGCCAGGTGACGATCCGCATTCCCGCGCAGGGCGAGGGGCCCTTCGCGCTGAAGGTGGTGTCGCAGGGCTGCGCCGACGTCGGCGTGTGCTACGTGCCGATGGAGTCGCAGGCCTCGCTGCGCCTCGACGGCGGCAGTGTCATCTCGTCGAATGCGCAGCCCGGCTGGTCCATTTTTGCCAGCGACATGGATATTGCGCAGCTCTTCCAGGGCAATGCGGCGCTGGTGCTGGCGAGCTTCTTCGGCTTCGGCCTGCTGCTCAGCTTCACGCCGTGCATGCTGCCGATGATCCCGATCCTCGGCGGCATCATTGCCGGCGAGGGCGCGCGTCTCGACAAGAAGCGCGCGCTCGCGCTTTCGGGTACCTATGTGCTCAGCATGGCGCTCACTTACGCAGTGGCCGGCGTTGCCGCGGCGTATGTCGGCTCGCTGCTCGCCGCGTACTTGCAGAACGTCTGGGTGTTGGGTGCGTTCGCCGCGGTGTTCGTGCTCCTCGCGCTGTCGATGTTCGGCGTCTATGAGCTGCGCCTGCCGCAAGCCGTAGAGCAGCGCCTGCACGGCGCCCATGGGCGGTTGAAGGGCGGCCGACTGGCGCCGGTCGCCGCCATGGGGGTGCTCTCGGCGATCATCGTCAGTCCCTGCGTATCCGCGCCGCTTGCGGGCGCGCTGCTGGAGATCTCGCGCTCGGGTGACATGGTGCTCGGCGGCAGCGCATTGTTCGCCATGGCGTTGGGCATGGGCATGCCGTTGATGCTGGTCGGCCTGTCCGAAGGCGCGCTGCTGCCGCGCGCCGGCGCCTGGATGGTGGCGGTGAAGAGGTTTTTCGGGTTGATGCTCCTCGCCGTGGCGGTTTGGATCCTCTCGCCGGTGCTCCCGCCGCTCGCCGGCATGCTGGCCTGGAGCCTGCTCGCCTTTGGCGTCGCCACGCTCCTGCGGCGCTCGCGCGTGGCGGCGGCGTTTCCTTTCGTAGTGGGCGTCGCGCTGCTCGTCGGCGCGCTCGCCGGCAGCCGTGATCCGCTGCGCCCGCTCGCGGTGTTCACCGCCGGCACGCCGCACTCCTCGCCGGTGGCCTGGACGCGCGTGGCGTCACTCAGCGAGCTGCAAACCCGGCTGCAGGCGCCCGGCCGGATGGTGATGCTCGACTTCTATGCCGACTGGTGCATCTCCTGCAAGGAGATGGAGGCGTTCACGTTCTCGGATCCGAAGGTGCGCGCGCAGCTCGACCAGATGCTGCTGCTGCAGGTGGACGTCACGGCGAACAACGAGCACGACAAGGCGCTGCTCAAGCGCTTTTCACTCTTCGGACCGCCGGGGATCATCTTCTTCGACGCCGACGGACGCGAGATCAGGGGCTTGCGGGTGATCGGGTATCAGAAGCCCGATCGTTTCCTCAAGACCCTTTCGCTGGCGACAGCGCCTTAGCCGCCTCCAGCGCGAAGTAGGTGAGGATGCCGTCGGCGCCGGCGCGCTTGAACGCGACCAGGCTTTCCATCACGCACGACTCGGGCAGCCAGCCGTTCGCAATCGCCGCGCGCAGCATCGCGTACTCGCCGGAGACCTGATAGACGTAGGTCGGCGCCTTGAACTCGTCCTTCACGCGCCGCACGATGTCCAGGTAGGGCAGGCCGGGCTTCACCATGACCATGTCCGCGCCTTCCGCGAGATCAAGGCCCACTTCCCAAAGTGCTTCGTCCGAATTGCCCGGGTCCATCTGGTAGGTCTGCTTGTCCGCCTTGCCGAGTGCTTTCGCCGAGCCCACCGCGTCGCGAAATGGCCCGTAAAAGCCCGACGCGTACTTTGCCGAGTACGCCATGATCTTGGTATGGATGTGGCCGGCTTTCTCCAGCGCCGCGCGAATGCGGCCGACCCGCCCGTCCATCATGTCGGAGGGCGCGACGATGTCGACGCCGGCAGCGGCCTGGGTGAGCGCCTGCTTGACCAGGATCTCGAGCGTCGCGTCGTTGACGATATAGCCGGTCTTGTCGACGACGCCGTCCTGGCCGTGCGACGTATAAGGATCGAGCGCGACGTCGGTCATGATGCCGAGCTCCGGGAAGCGCTTCTTCAGCGCGGCCGCCGCACGCGGCACCAGTCCCTTCGCATTGAACGCTTCGCGTCCATCGAGGGTTTTCAGTTTTTGCTCGATGACGGGAAAGAGCGCGAGCGCCGGGATGCGCAGCTTCAGGCACTGCTCGGCGACGCCGAGCAGCTTGTCGATCGTCATGCGCTCCACGCCCGGCATGGAAGCCACTTTCTCGGTGCGGGCTTTTCCGTCGAGCACGAAAACCGGATAGATGAGATCCCCCGGCGTGAGTGTGGTCTCGCGCATCAGCCGCCGCGAGAATTCGTCGCGTCGCATGCGCCGCCGGCGCAGAGCGGGGAAGCTGCCGTAAATGTTCATTTTTTTCTGGGGTTTTTGCCGTGGGAACTTTTGCCCGGCCGCCGGAATCTTACCTTCGGACGAGTTGATCGTCTCCCGCTTCTCCTCCCTGAGCGGGTGCCTTAATTCAAAGTTAAGGCGTTTTGCCCCCGGTTTATATCCCCTTTACCGGGGGCTTTTTATTTCGGCGCGGCCTGCTCGAGCCAGGATTCGAGCAGGTCGCGGCACTCCTCGATGCCCTGCCGGGTGACGCTCGAAAAAAGCCGCACCTCGCCGGGCAGCGACGCGCGCATTTTTTCGAGGGTCGCCGCCTGCTCGGCGCGCGACAGCTTGTCGGCCTTGGACAGAAGCACCAGCCTGCGCGTCTCGCCGAGCCAGCCGAGCAATTGCGCATCCAGCGCGGTCAGCGGATGGCGCGCATCCATGATCACCACCACGCCGGCGAGCGCGGGCCGCGAGTTCAGGTAGGCGCCCACCAGCTCCTGCCACTGCGCGCGCATCGCTTGCGGGACGCGCGCGTACCCATAGCCCGGCAGGTCGACGAGGCGGGCGCGCGGTTCGTCTTCGGCGCCCAGCGCGTAAAAATTGATCGTTTGCGTGCGACCGGGCGTCTTGCTGGTGAAGGCAAGGCGCTTGCGCCCGGTGAGGGCGTTGATGGCGCTCGACTTGCCCACGTTCGAGCGCCCGGCGAAGGCGAGCTCCGGCAGGTCGGGGGCCGGCAGGCCGGCTGCGTTGCCAGCCGAAGTTAGGAACTGTGCTTGCGAGAATATTCTAATAAAATCGCGCCTTTCGACGATCTTGGGGGCCAAGGGATGATACGTGCATTGGTGTGCGGCGCCGCAGCCGCAGTATTCGCCGCGCAGGCCCAGGCACAGGACGTCGCGAAGGCGCAGAACATCGCCAACCAAGTTTGCGCAGCTTGCCACGCCGCCGATGGCAACAGCATTGCGCCGGCCAATCCCAAGATCGCCGGCCAGATCCCGGAGTACCTGCACAAGCAGCTGGTGGATTTCAAGGCGCAAGGCGGCAAGAAGCCGGCGCGGGAAAGTCCGATCATGATGGGCATGGTGGCCAACCTCTCCGATGCGGACATGAAGGGACTGGCGGCTTTTTACGGCGGGCAGCAGCTGAAGCCGGCCGCAGCCGCCGACAAGCAGCTTGCGCTTGCGGGTCAGCGGCTCTGGCGCGGCGGCAATGCCGCCAGCGGGGTACCGGCCTGCGCCGGCTGCCACGGTCCTGCCGGCGCCGGCATACCGGCGCAATATCCGCGCATCGCCGGCCAATACGCTGACTATATCGCGACTCAGCTCAAGGCCTTCAAGGAGGGCGCCCGCGCCAACGATCCGAATGGGATGATGCGGGGGGTGGCGGCGCGCCTGACCGATAAGGAGATCCGCGCGGTGGCGGAATATGCGGCTGGGCTGCGCTGACGGGAATACCACGCCTGCCGAAGGTGTTTTCCACCGATGCGGCTCATGCCGCGACAAGAGAGAGGAAAAGATGACGAAGAACCTTGTGGCAGCCGCAGTGGCCGTGACGCTGGGTGGCCTCGCCGGGCTCGCGGCGGCGCAAGCCAAGCCCGACGTCCTGGTCAAGCAGCGCCAGTCGGCCATGACCCTGATTGGCAAGTACTGGGGCCCGATCGCCGGTATGGCCTCGGGCAAGGTATCGCCCTATAACGCGGACGTGATCTCGCGTAACGCGACCTACCTCGAGAACCTTGCCCAGATGCCGTGGGACGGCTTTCATGAGAGCACCAAGGGAGAGAAGAGCAGGGCGCTGCCGGAACTCTGGTCGCAAAAAGCCAAGTTCGACGAGCTGGCGCAGCGCCTGCAGACCGAGACCGCCAAGCTGGGCGAACTCGCCCGCAAGAAGGACGAAGCCGGCGTGAAGCAGCAGTACGCTGCCGTGGGCAAGACCTGCGGCTCCTGTCACGAAAGCTTCCGGCAGAAGCAGTAAGCGCATCGTGCGGCGACGAAGCCCCGCCCTGGCGGGGCTTTTCTTTCTCTGGCTGGCCAGCGCTTGTTTCGCCCAGGGCGACGCGAAGCGCGGCGAATATCTGTCCAAGGCGGGCGGCTGCCTCGGATGCCATACGGTCGAGCAGAAGGACGGCGGCGATAAGCCGGTCCCCTACGCCGGTGGGCGCGCGCTGAGTACGCCGTTCGGCACGTTCTACGGGCCGAACATCACCCCCCACCCCGAGGCTGGCATCGGCCGATGGTCCGAGGCCGATTTCATGCGTGCGATGCGCGAGGGCCGGCGTCCCGATGGCGCGAACTATTTTCCGGCCTTTCCCTATCCGTCGTTCACGCTGATCAGCGATGCGGACCTGCGCGACCTCTGGGCGTACCTGCGTTCGCTGCCGTCGAGCAGCCGGCCCAGCGAGCCGCATGACCTCGGTTTCCTGTACCGCTGGCGGTTTTCCGTCGCCATCTGGAAGTGGCTGTTCTTCACGCCAGGGCCGCTGGCGCCGGATCCAGCGAAAAGCGCGCAGCTCAATCGCGGCGAGTATCTGGTGCGGGCGCTCGGGCATTGCGGCGAATGCCACACGCCGCGCAATTTCATGGGCGGCCCGAAGAAGGACCGCTTCCTCGCCGGCGCCAAGGACGTGGCGCCGAATCTGACGCCCACGCGGCTCAAGAGCTGGGGAGACGGGGAGCTGCGCGACTTCCTGACCACCGGCCTCACCGCCGAAGGTGACGTCCCGGCGAAGGAAATGGGCGAAGTCATCGCCAATACGACCAGCCAGCTCTCCCCGGAGGACCTGGGGGCCATGATCGCCTACCTGCGTTCGTTGCCGCCATTGCCCGAAGACGGTAAATAGCGTGGAATAGGGCCGGGACGAGCCTTGTTCCTACTATGAACGAAGCCACGCGCCTGGTTGAGCTGATCCCGCGGCTGCGGCGCTATGCCCGCGCGCTGGTGGGGGACCGGGCGACCGCCGATGACCTCGTCCAGGACACGCTCGAACGCGCCTGGGCCAAGCTGCACCTCTATCGCCGCGGGACCGATCTACGGGCCTGGCTTTTTACGGTCATGCACAATGTTCACGTCAACAGGGTGCGCGCCTCGCGCGTCACCGACACCCTCGAGGACGAGATGCCCGAGCTC
>DATFDV010000049.1:0-7893 GCA_035251855.1 Burkholderiales bacterium
ATCGCCGCCTTCATGAAGAAGCTCGGCCTGGGCTCGCGCACCGGCATCGACCTCAACGGCGAGGCGAGCGGCATCCTGCCCTCGCCGGAATGGAAGCTGGCGCGCTTCAAGCGCCCCGAGCAGCAGCGCTGGTATCCGGGCGAGACCATCTCGATCGGCATCGGCCAGGGCTACAACGCCTATACCCCGATCCAGCTCGCGCGGGCGATGGCCACGGTGGCGGCGAACGGCGCGATGTACCGCCCGCACGTCGTCGCGCACATCGCCGACCCGCGCACCGGCCAGCGCCGCACCTTCGAGCCCGAGCTGACGCAGCAAGTGCCGCTGCGGCGCGAGTGGGTGGACTTCGTGAAGCGCGCGATGGCCGGGGTCAACACGGAAGGCACCGGCGCACGCGCCTTCGCCCGCGCCGGCTACACGAGCGGCGGCAAGACCGGCACCGCGCAGGTGATCGCCATCAAGCAGAACGAGAAGTACGACGAGGCGAAGGTGGCCGAGCGCCACCGCGACCATTCGCTGTTCATTTCCTTCGCCCCGCTCGAGAACCCGATCATCGCGATGCTGGTGATCGTCGAGAACGGCGGCTTCGGCGCGCGCGCGGCGGCGCCGATCACACGGACCGTGCTCGATTACTACCTGCTCGGCAAGCTGCCGGCAGCCATGGAGGCGGCGGAGCAGGAAGTGGAAGACGACCGGGAGAGCGACTGATGGAGCTCGCGCGTTACCCCTGGCAGCGCATCGCCGCGCGCATGGTCGAGGGCATCGACCCGCCGCTGCTGATGGTCATCCTGTCGCTGTCGCTGCTGGGCTTCGCGGCGCTGTTCTCCGCGAGCTACGAAGCCCCCGGCCGCGTGGTGAACCAGGTCATGCACCTGTCGCTCGCGCTTTGCGCCATGTGGGTGACGGCACAGATCGCGCCGCAGACGCTGATGCGCTTCGCGGTCCCCGCCTTCGTCGTCGGCGTGGCGCTTCTCGTCGCGGTGGCGCTGTTCGGCGACGTGGTGAACGGCGCGCGCCGCTGGCTGCACGTCGGGGTGACGCGCTTCCAGCCTTCGGAAATGCTCAAGCTGGCCGTGCCGATGATGCTCGCCTGGTACTTCCACCGCCGCGAGGCCACCCTGCGGCTGCGTGACTTCGCCCTCGCCGGATTGCTGCTTGCGGTCCCCGTGGGTCTGATCCTGCGCCAGCCCGACCTCGGCACCGCCTCGCTGGTGGCCGCGGCAGGGTTCTACGTCATTTTTTTCGCCGGCATCAGCTGGCGGCTGATCGGCGGGCTGGCGGCGCTGTTCGTGGTCGCCCTCTTCCCGCTCTGGGGCCTGCTGCACGACTATCAGCGGCGGCGCGTGCTTACGCTGCTTGATCCGACGACCGACCCGCTCGGCGCCGGCTACCACATCATTCAGTCGACCATCGCGGTGGGCTCCGGCGGCATCTCGGGCAAGGGCTGGCTGAACGGCACGCAGGCGCATCTCGAGTTCATCCCCGAGCGGCATACGGACTTCATCTTCGCGGTGTACTCCGAGGAGTTCGGCCTGATCGGCAACCTGGTCCTGCTTGTCCTCTATACGCTGCTCATCGGCCGCGGCCTGGTGATCGCGGCGAACGCCGCCACGGTGTTCGCGCGCCTGATGGCCGGCGCAGTGACGCTCATGTTCTTTACCTACGCCTTCGTCAACATGGGAATGGTCTCGGGCATTCTGCCGGTGGTGGGGGTGCCGCTGCCGTTTCTGTCCTACGGCGGTACCGCGCTCCTCACGCTCTTCATCGGCGCGGGCATTCTCATGAGCGTGCAGCGCCACCGCAAGCTGGTGCAGACCTGACGCCGCGCTGCAGCATTTTTTGAAAAGTCGCACCGCATGATGAAACCGGAGTTGCCTAACCCCCTGTAAAGCCTTGTTTTTGTACTAGACAAATGGGCTATCCGGCGTGTTGCCGCGCGCCATGTGCACGGCGTAGCTTGGCAAGGTCGCCAACTACCGAGGACTGCACCGTAATGAGCCATGATCTAGAAAAAGACTGGGCCGAGAACCCCCGCTGGAACGACGTCAAGCGCGGCTACAGCGCTGAGGACGTGGCCCGGCTGCGCGGCAGCGTGAAGATCGAGCACACGCTCGCCACGCTTGGCGCGCAAAAGCTCTGGAAGCTCTGCAACGAGAAGCCGTACGTGCATTCGCTGGGCGCGCTGACCGGCAACCAGGCGGTGCAGCAGGTGCGCGCCGGTGTGCCGGCGATCTATCTCTCGGGCTGGCAGGTCGCGGCGGACGCGAACGACTCGTTGCACATGTATCCCGACCAGTCGCTGTATGCGGTTTCTTCGGTGCCTACGGTGGTAAAGCGCATCAACAATGCATTGCTACGCGCCGACCAGATCCAAACGATGGAAGCAAAGGGAGGAAAAGCCACGGCAGGGGATATCGATTGGCTGGCCCCCATCGTTGCCGACGCCGAGTCGGGCTTCGGCGGCGTGCTCAACGCCTTCGAGCTGATGAAGTCGCTGATCGAGGCCGGCGCCGCCGGCGTGCACTTCGAGGACCAGCTCGCCTCGGTGAAGAAATGCGGCCACATGGGCGGCAAGGTACTGGTGCCGACGCAGGAAGCGGTTCAGAAGCTGATCGCCGCGCGCCTGGCGGCCGACGTGCTGGGCGTGCCGACGGTGCTGCTGGCGCGCACCGACGCCGAGGCGGCCGACATCGTCACCACCGACGTGGACGAGAACGACAAGCCGTTCCTCACCGGCGAGCGCACCTCGGAGGGCTTCTATAAGACGCGCAAAGGGTTCGAGCAGGCCCTGTCGAGAGGGCTCGCCTACGCCGAGTACGCCGACATGGTGTGGTGCGAGACCGGCACGCCCGACCTCGCCTTCGCGAAGAAATTCGCCGAGGGTATCCGCAGGAAGTACCCGGCGAAGATGCTGGCCTACAACTGCTCGCCGTCCTTCAACTGGAAGCGCAACCTCGACGACGCGACCATCGCCAAGTTCCAGCGCGAGCTCGGCGCGATGGGCTACAAGTTCCAGTTCATCACCCTCGCCGGCTTCCATTCGCTCAACTACTCGATGTTCGAGCTCGCGCACGGCTACGCGCGCAACGACATGAGCGCCTTCGTCGAGCTGCAGCAGAAGGAATTCGCCGCCCTGGAGAAGGGCTTCACCGCGGTCAAGCACCAGCGCGAGGTCGGCACCGGCTACTTCGACGAGATCACCCAGGTCGTGACCGCGGGCAAGGCCTCGACCACCGCGCTGCACGGCTCGACCGAGGACGAGCAATTCTTCGACTCGCAGAAAAAGCCGAAGCTCGCCGCGGCGTAGATTTCGCCGCGCAGGTGGCGCGCGCGATCCTGGCGGGCTTCGACCGCCACTACCGCCTGTTCCGCGAGGCGGCGGTCGAGGCCGCGCGCCTGTTCGAGCGTGCCGCCTGGCCCGAGCTGCAAGCGCTCGCGCGCGAGCGCATCCAGATGTACGACAAGCGCGTCGAGGAGGCGGTCGGCGAGCTGCGCGCGCGTTTCCCGGAGGCCGAGCGCGACGAGACGCTGTGGAGCGGCATCAAGCTCGCCTACATCGGCCTGCTGCACGAGCACCGGCAGCCCGAGTGCGCCGAGACGTTCTACAACTCGGTCGCCTGCCAGGTGCTGCACCGGCGCTATTACCACAACGATTACATCTTCTGGCGTCCGGCGGTGGCCACCGAGCACCTCGAGGGCGAGGCGCCGAGCTACCGCTGCTTCTATCCCCTGCAGCGCGGCCTGCGCTCGACGCTGCGCGAAATCGCCGCGAGCTTCGAGCTGAAGAACCGCTGGGAGGACCCGCAGCGCGACCTGCGCAACATCATCCGCGCGCTACGCCCGCATTTCCCGAAACCCGCGCGTGCCCAACCCGACGTCCAGATCCAGGTGTTGTGCTCGCTGTTTTTCCGCAACAAGGCCGCGTACGTCGTCGGCCGCATGATCAACGCGCACCGAGAGATCCCCTTCGCGGTACCGATCCTGCAGAACCAGCGCGGCGAGATCTACCTCGACACGCTGCTGGTCGGCGAGGACCAGCTGCTGGTGCTGTTCTCCTTCGCGCGCGCGTACTTCTTCGTCGACATGGAGGCCCCGGCGGCCTACATCTCCTTCCTGCGCTGGCTGATGCCGCGCAAGCCGCGCACCGAGCTCTACATGGCGGTGGGCCTCGCCAAGCAGGGCAAGACGCTCTTCTACCGCGACCTGCACTACCACCTGAAGCATTCGACCGATCGGTTCAGCGTCGCACCCGGCATCGAGGGCATGGTGATGCTGGTCTTCACGCTCCCCTCGTTCCCGTACGTCTTCAAGGTGATCCGCGACCGCTTCGCGCCGCCCAAGGAGATCGACCGCCAGACGGTGCTCGACCGCTACCTGATGGTGAAGCTGCACGACCGCGTCGGCCGCATGGCGGACACGCTGGAGTACTCGCTGGTCGCGTTACCCCTGGATCGATTCACCCCCGAGCTGCTGGACGAGCTGCGGCGCGAGTGCGCCTCCACGGTCGAGCTGGACGGCGAGCAGCTGGTGCTCGGCCACGTCTACATCGAGCGGCGCATGCAGCCGCTCAACCTGCACGTCGAGGAATGCCGGCGCGACGGCGACGAGGCGAAATTGCGCACGGCCCTGCGCGAATACGGCAACGCCATCAAGGAGCTCGCCGGCGCGGGGATCTTCCCCGGCGACATGCTGCTGAAGAACTTCGGCATCACGCGCCACGACCGCGTGGTGTTCTACGACTACGACGAGATCCAGCCGATCGGCGAGGTCAGCTTCCGCCGCATCCCGCCGGCGCGCAGCTACGAGGAGGAGCTCGCCGCCGAGCCCTATTGGCGCGTGGGCGAGGGCGACGTCTTTCCCGAGCAATTCCACCACTTCCTGGTGAGCGACCCGCGCCTGCGCGAGATCTTCTACGAGTACCACCGCGACCTGCTCGATCCGGCGTTCTGGGCCGGCAAGCAGGAGCGCGTGCGCAACGGCGTCCTGGAAGACGTCTTCCCCTACCCCGAAGAGATGCGCTTTTCTAGGGCAGGGGACGGTTCTCGCTCAGGACCATCGCGCCCTTGACGATGCGGTAGATGATCCAGATCCCGGCGGCCGCCAGCACCAGCCAGCCGACGAGGATCAAGAGCAGGACCGAGCCGATCACGCCCCACAGCAGCCCCCACCAGAAGGTGCGGATCTGCCAGCGGAAATGCGACTCGAGCCAGGTGCCGCGCGCATCGTCGAGCTTCACGTAGTTGACGATCACCGCGACGATCCAGGTGATGCCGCTGAAGAAGCCGATCGCATGCAGCGCATACACCACGGCGGTGACCGTCTTCAGCGAGCTTAGCTTCTGGGTATCTTCCATTCCGGCGCTCCTTCGATGGCGACGCGTTTGGCTCTGGATTTGAGCCCTGAAACGATGGTGACGTTGCGTCGCGGCACGCCGAAATACTCCGCCAGGAACTCGATCAGCGCCGCGTTGGCCTTGCCTTCGACCGGCGGCGCGGCCAGCCGCAGCTTGATGCGCTCGCCGTGCCGGCCGGCGAATTCCGAGCGCTTCGCGCCGGGCTGCACATGCAGATCCAGAATCAGAAAGTGCCGGCCGCCGCGCGCATGGCCCCGACCGGGAACAGCAGCACCTGCAGGATCACGAGCAGGATGAGCGGCGTCAGGTCGATGCCGCCCAGCGGCGGCACGAAGCGGCGCAGCGGCCGCAAGAAGGGCCGGGTGATGGTGTCGAAGGCCGGGGCGACCGGCGTATAGGGATTCACCCAGGAGAGCACCGCCTGGACGATCACCGCGAACACCAGGATGTAGATGCTGTAGCGCAGGAGGTCGACGGCGGCGATCGCCGCCAGCGCCATCGCACCGAGTTCCGCGCCGACGATTTCGGTTTGCAGCCAGAGGCTCGTTCCCTGCAGCAGCCAGGCGAGAAGCAGCGTCGCCAGGTCGAGCCCGGCGACGCCGGGGATCACGCGCCGCACCGGCAATACCATGAAGCTCGTCGTCGCCAGCACGAACTCGCCCACCGGGTTGCGGAACGGCACGCGCAGCCACTGGAAGTGAAAGCGGGCGAGCAGCACGAACACGAAGAAGCTCCCCACCGCGTCCACCAGGAACACGCCGATCTGCGCGAACATCAGTCCTTTCCCTGCTCTTGACCGAGCTCTTCGCCCATCTCGGTGGCGCGCCGGCTCCCCGCCTCGATCGCCCTCAGCAAACGCTCGGCGAGCTTCTCGTCGTCGAACACCTTCAGCGCCGCCTCGGTGGTGCCGCCCTTGGAGGTCACGTTCTTGCGCAGGGTGGCCGGCGACTCGCTGCTCGAGGCGGCGAGCTTCGCCGCGCCAAGAATGGTGTGCAGCGCGAGCTTGTGCGCAACCTCTTTCTGCAGACCCAGCTTTTCGCCCGCGGCGGCAAGCTGCTCCATCATCCAGAACACATACGCCGGCCCGTTGCCCGACACCGCCGTCACCGGATCGAGAAGCCGCTCCTCGGCGACCCACACCGCTTCGCCCGCGGCGCGCAGGATGGTTTCGGCCTTCTTCTTCTCGCCGTCGCTCACTTCGGGCAAGGCGTACAGCGCGGCGATGCCGGCGCCGATCAGCGCCGGCGTATTGGGCATGCAACGCACCAGCTTGCGGTGCCCGCCGAGCCAGCGCGACAGCGTTTTCAGGGTGAGGCCGGCGGCAATGCTGATGACCAGCTGCTGCTGCACCGTGATCGAGGCCAGCGCGCTCTTCGCGTCCTGCGGCTTGACGGCGAGCACGATCACCTCCGAGCTCTGCATCGCCGCGTCCGGCGCGGTCGCTATGTGCACGGGAAAACGCGCGCCCAGGCGCTCGCGCGCCGCCGGGCTCACCTCGACCACCGAGATCGAGCGCGTGTCGATGCCTTTGGCGAGCAGCCCGCCGATCAGCGCCGCCGCCATGTTGCCGCCACCGAGGAAGGCGATCCTCATGCGGCGCTCTGCTGCCTTTTTCTCTCGCCGAAGATGGCCGTACCGACGCGCACCATGGTCGATCCCTCGGCGATCGCGACGTCGAGGTCGTCGGACATGCCCATCGACAGGGTATCGAAGCCGAATTCGCCTTTCAGCTGGTCAAAAATTGTCTTCACCGATGCGTAGCGCGACCGCTCGGCCCCCGGCTCCGGAATCGCCATCAATCCGCGCAGTTTCAACCGCGGCAGAGCCGCGATGGCGCTCGCCAACGCGGCCACCTCGGGCAAGGCGACGCCGCTCTTCGTCTCTTCGGCCGAAACATTCACCTGGATCAGCACGTTGAGGTCCGCAAGGGCGGCCGGGCGCTGCTCGGACAGGCGGCGTGCAATTTTTTCACTGGCCACAGTCTGCACCCAGTCGAAGCGCTCCGCCGCGAGGCGCGTCTTGTTGCTCTGGAGCGGGCCGATCAGGTGCCATTCGAGCCCGGGCAAGCCTTCCATTTTCTGCACCGCTTCCTGCACGTAGTTCTCGCCGAAGGCCCTCTGGCCGGCCGCCACCGCCTCCTGAATGCGCTCGAGCGGCTGAGTCTTCGACACTGCCAACAACGTCACACGCGCAGTCACCCCTTGCGCGCGCTTTATGCGCGCTCTGACAACTTGCAGGTTTTCCGCGATTGCCGCCATAATGCGTTGAACCAGCGAAGAAAAACACTTCGCAGCTCCACGGGGGAGGATTGTAATGGATCTCACTGAACTGCTCGCCTTCGTCGTCAAGAACAAGGCGTCCGACCTGCATCTGTCTTCCGGCCTGCCGCCGATGATCCGCGTGCACGGCGACGTGCGCCGCATCAACGTGCCGCCGATGGAGCACAAGGAAGTGCACGGCATGATCTACGACATCATGAACGACGGGCAGCGCAAGTTCTACGAGGAAAACCTCGAGTGCGACTTCTCGTTCGCGGTGCC
>DATFDV010000050.1:0-43303 GCA_035251855.1 Burkholderiales bacterium
CGGCACGCTGACCGAGGACGAGCGCAAGGTGATCAACCACCACATCGTCGCCACCATCAAGATGCTCGAGGCGCTGCCCTGGCCGCGGCACCTGACCAAGGTGCCCGAGTACGCCGGCGGCCACCACGAGCGCATGGACGGGAAGGGCTACCCCCGGGGTCTCAAGCGCGAGCAGATGTCGGTGCAGGCGCGCTGCATGGGCATCGCCGACATCTTCGAGGCGCTCACCGCCAAGGACCGGCCGTACAAGAAGGGCAAGACGCTGTCGGAATCCCTCGAGATCCTCGGCCGCATGCGGCTCAACAATCACGTCGACCCGGATCTGTTCGACATCTTCGTGCGCCGCAAGGTGTACCGGCGCTACGCCGACATGTTCCTCGACAAGGACCAGATCGACGAGGTCGACGAGTCGCGGATCCCCGGCTACGCCCCCTGAGTGCAGTAGGTCCGCCACATGCGGCGGTAGAGGCTCTCCAGATCGCGCGTAAAGCCGGTCTCGTCCATCAGCGGGCTCGCCTGCAGCCTCGCGCGCAGGGTGGCCCGCAGGTTTCCCAGGAGAGGCTGGTCCTGGGAAAACTGCACGGCGCGCTGCACGTACTCGTCGGCGCTGGAGGCGATCCAGTCCGTCATTCCGGCGGTGCTCAGGATGCTGGCCGCGCTGCGCGAGCCGGGGCGCTCGCCGGGCGCGGTGATCACCGGCACGCCCATCCAGAGCGCGTCGAGGGTCGTAGTGCCGCCGCTGAAGGGCGTGGTATCCAGGGCGATGTCCACCGCGTTGTACCAGCCGAAGTACTCCTGCAGCGAAACGTACGGCACGACGTTGATGCGTGCGGCATCGACGCCGTTTTCTGTCATCTCGGACAGCAGCTCTTCGCGCGCCCGTCCGGCCGGCACCCCGAGCACAACCAGGCGCGAGCCCGGCACGCGCGAGAGGATCTCGGCCCATAGCCGCCGGCTGGCGCGCGAAAGCTTGACCGCCTGGTTGAACGAGCCGAAGGTGACATGGCCCTGCCGCAGGCAGGCCGGGGAGGCCGCCGCTGCGGCGGCCATGAACGGCCGGTAGCACCACTGGCTGTGGGGCAGGCGCACCAGCTCTTCGGTATGGCGCCCGTCGGTGAGTCCGGCGGGGTCCGCGTGGCCGTCAGAGATGCGGTAGTCGATGCGCGTGAGCCCGGTGGTGTTCAGGTAGCCGAGCCAGGTGGCCTGCACCGGCGCGGGCTTCTGCGCAAACACGCGCAGCTGCGGCTCACCCGAGTGCCCGGCAAGGTCGACCAGAATGTCGATGCCATCGGCGTGGATGGCGTCGGCAAGCTGCGCCGCGGGCACCCCGGCGCAGGGTCGCCAGGCATCGGCATGCGCCATCAGCTGCCGGGTGTAGTGGTCGACGCGCTCCGAAGTGGAATAGCAGACCACCTCGACGGCCGCGCGGTCGCGCCGCTCCAGCACCGGCTGCATGAACAGCGCCACCACGTGGTAGGAGAAGTCGCCGGAGACATAGCCGATGCGCAGCCGGCGTGTCGGATCTTTCTTGCTCAAAAAGGCAAAGCGCGCGGGCACCGCCTGCTCGAGGCCGCGTCCGAACTCCGCGTGACGGGCGAAGAGCTCCTCCTCCGAGCCGGTTTCCGAGGCGTTCAGCGCGAAGAGCTCCGCCGATACCACGTCGGGCTCGCGCGGCGCGCCGCGGTACAGCTCGAGCGCCTCGTCGATGCGGCACTGGGCGAGCAGCACGCCGCCCAGCATGCGGTACGCGGGCGCGAACCCGGGCTCGATGGCGATCGCGCGGCGCAACGCGGCCTCCGCCTCGGCCGCGCGCATGAGCTTGTTCAGGACGCAGCCGTAGTTAAAGAGGGCCTCGGCCCAGTCGGGCCGCTGGCGCAGCACCGCTTCGAGCTCGAGCGCCGCACCCGCCGGGTCGCCCTTCGCCTCGAGCACGTGGAACAGCGTGGCGCGCGCGTCGAGGCTCTGCGGATCGAGCGCAAGCGCCCGGCGCAGCGCGCTCGCCGCGTCGTCCACCCGGCCGAGCCTGCGCAGGATGCCGGCGTAGATGACGAGGGCGCCGAAGTCCTCGGGCTTGTCCCGCAGCGCCGCCTCGAGCTCGGCGGCCGCCGCTTGCACGTTGCCCTGCGCTTGGAGCGCGCAGGCGAGCACCACCCGCGCTTGCGGGAAATCGGGCCGGCTGCGCAGCGCCTGGCGCAGAAGCTGCTCGGCCTCGCCGTGCGCGCCGCGCTCATAGCGCAGCTTGCCGAAGTTATAGGCGGCGTACGGATTGGCGGGATCGAGGACCAGCGCCTGCTTGTAGCGCGCGACGGCGCCGCCGTCGTCGCCGAGCGCCTGAAGCGCGATGCCCAGGTTGAGGTGCGCCCTGGCCGACTGCGGCGCGAGGCGCAGCGCTTCACGGTACAGTGCGCAGGCTTCCTCGAGCTGGCCCGCGTCCTCCGCCCGGTTGCCCTCGGCAATCAGCTGGTCGGCGGCGTCGCTCGGTCCTGGCACGGGGCGGATTTTACGACGCGGCCCGGCCCGCACCCTCCCGTATAATCCGGCCGCCATATAAGCGGGGCGGGCATGCTGCTGGACTGGTTCTCGAGGAAGCACATCGACGAATTCGCCGACTCCATCGTTGCCGAGGTGATGCAGCGCTTCCCGCAGTCCGGTGTCGACCTGTCGACGCCCAAGGCGGCGGAGAAGGCGATGAAAACGCTGGACCGGATCTTTTCCCGCATCGGCGCTTTCGCCGCCGAGCGGCGGCCGAACCTCTATCAGAAGGCGTGCTTCGGCAATCGCATCAAGTGGGCATTGAAGGAAGCCGGGTATCCGGCGCCGTTCGTTAAAGTCGCCACCGACCAGTTCGTCGCCTACCTGGCTTTGAAGGTGACGTAAATTGGCAGCGGCGGACGCGAATGGTCCGTTCGCCGGGCCTTTCGGTGACATTTTTAACGCGCGCAGCTCTGTTTTGGCCCGTCCGGCGGGTGGCATGCGGTTTGCATAGAGAGGGCGGGCCGGGTATAAAACCACCGGCCGAGTTGTCCACTAATCGAAGGGAGTTCCAAATGAAAACGCTTCAGAAGGGCTTCACCCTGATCGAACTGATGATCGTGGTCGCGATCATCGGCATTCTGGCGGCGGTTGCGTTGCCCGCCTATCAGGACTACACGATCCGCGCCAAGATGTCGGAAGTCATTCTGGCGATGAGCTCCTGCCGCACCTCGATCACCGAGGTGTATCAGTCGGGTGGCACGGCGCCGGTCGCCAACGGCTGGGGCTGCGAGATCACCACGGCCTCGCAACAGACGAAGTACGTTGCTGCCGTTACCACCGACCTCAACGGCAAAATATCCGCCACGGTGCGCAACATCTCGAGCGTGGTAGACAATTCGATCGTCACCCTGCTTCCGCTGTCGACGGCGACCGCCCCGGCGGTGTACACGGCGAACCAGAGCCAGACGCTGTTCGGCTGGCGCTGCGGCCTGCCGGCGGACAGCGCCACGCCGGTCAGCGTGAAGTATCTGCCGGGCTCCTGCCGCGGCTAATCACCAAGCTTAAGTTCGACAAAAGGTACCCTTCGGGGTACCTTTTTTTTTGGGGGGGCGCGGGGGCGCCAATGACCGAGTTGACGATTCTGATGCCGTGCCTCGACGAGGCGGCGACGATTGGCCGCTGTATCGCCAAGGCGCGCGGCTTCCTGGAGCGCGCGGGAATCGACGGAGAAGTGCTGATCGCCGACAACGGCTCGCAGGACGGCTCGCGCGCACTGGCCGAGCGCGCCGGCGCGCGCGTGATCGAGGTGGCCAGCCGCGGCTACGGCGCGGCCCTGGCCGGCGGAATCGCCGCCGCGCGCGGCCGCTACATCATCATGGGAGATGCCGACGACAGCTACGACTTCGCCGACCTGGAGGGCTTCGTGGCCAGGCTGCGCGAAGGCTATCCCCTGGTGATGGGCAACCGGTTTCGCGGCGGCATCCGCAAAGGCGCGATGCCTTTACTGCACCGCTATGTCGGCAATCCGGTGCTCAGCTTCGTCGGGCGTCTGTTGTTCCGCACCCGGGTGGGCGACTTCCACTGCGGGCTGCGCGGCTTCGATCGCCAGGCGGTGCGCTCGCTTCAGCTGAGGACCACCGGAATGGAGTTCGCGAGCGAACTGGTGGTAAAGGCATCGCTCGCCGGCTGGCGCATCGCGGAGGTCCCGACCACGCTGTCTCCGGACGGCCGCGGACGGCCGCCGCACCTGCGCACCTGGCGTGACGGCTGGCGGCACTTGCGGTTCCTCCTGCTCTTCAGCCCGCGCTGGCTGTTTCTCTATCCGGGGCTCACCTTGCTCGCCGCCGGCTTGCTCCTGACCAGCGCGCTGTATCTGACGCCGCTGCATTTTTTGGGCGCGGGCCTGGACATCCACAGCATGCTCTACGCCTCGGCGTCGGCGCTGCTTGGCCTGCAGCTTTGCCTGTTCGCCTTGTTCGCCCGCGTTTCGGCGCAGAACGCCGGCCTGCTCGCTCGGCGCCCGGATCTCGACCGGCTCCTGCGCACCCTGACCCTCGAGCGCGGCCTGCTCGCCGGTCTGGGGATCGCGCTGTGCGGACTGCTGTGGAGCGCCGCGGCCTTCTGGCAGTGGCGCGAAGCCGGCTTCGGCGCCCTGGATCCCAGGATCGTGATGCGCGACACGATTCCTGCCACGGCGTTGATGGTCGGCGGCATGGAACTCATGCTCGCCGCCTTTCTGCTGAGCGTCCTCAGCCTGCGGGAAGGCGATTGATGCCGCTGGAGTGGGGGGTGGCGCTTGCCTGAGATCACCGTGGTGGTGCCGGCGTTTCGTGAGCGCGAGAACCTGCCGCGGCTGCTCGATGCGCTCGAGCAGGCGCTGGGTGGCCTCGACTGGGAGACCATCGTGGTGGTCGACGATGCCGAAGACGGCAGCGAAGAGCTGGTACGGGCGCGCGCGCAGCACGATCCGCGGGTGCGCTGCATCCAGCGCATCGGCAGGCGCGGTCTCGCCTCCGCGTGCATCGAAGGCATGCTGGCAAGCTCGGCGCCCTACGTTGCCGTGATGGACGCCGACTTGCAGCACGACGAGACCCTGCTGCCGCGGCTGCTGGAGAAGGCACGGCGCGACCAGGCCGACCTGGCGGTGGCGAGCCGCTACATCGAGGGCGGCAGCACCGGCGAGCTGGCGCCCTCGCGCGTGCGCATCAGCCGGATGGCGAGCGCCTTGAGCGCGAGCTTGTGCAAGGGCCTGACCGATCCGATGAGCGGATTCTTCGTGGTGCGCAGGACGTTTCTCGACCGCGTGGTGCGCAACCTCTATGCGCGCGGTTTCAAGATCCTGCTCGATCTGATCGCCGCCGCGCGCGGCGAAATCAACATCGTCGAGCTGCCCTACCGCATGCGCAGCCGGGAGCACGGCGAAAGCAAGCTCGGGGCGCGCGTGGTCGCCGAGTTCTTCATGCTGCTGCTCTATCACATGATGGGCCGCCTGCTGCCCGCGCGCTTCTTCCTGTTCGCGGC
Organism: Burkholderiales bacterium; assembly: GCA_035251855.1. Lineage (GTDB taxonomy): Bacteria > Pseudomonadota > Gammaproteobacteria > Burkholderiales > SG8-39 > SCGC-AG-212-J23. The sequence continues at coordinate 5,497 of DATFDV010000050.1, forward strand.
AGTCGGCGCGAGCGGCGTCGGGGTGCACCTCTGCGCGCTGTGGCTGCTTTTCGCCGCCTCCGGGCAGTTCCTGCTCAGCCAGGCGCTCGCCACCTGGGTTGCCATGACGAGCAATTTCGTCCTCAACAACATGATTACCTACGGCGATCAGCGGCTGCGGGGAAGCGCGATGTGGCGCGGCCTGGCCAGCTTCTACGCCGCCTGCGGGATCGGCGCGCTCATCAACCTGGCAATCGCCGACTGGCTGTTCCTGAAGTCGACGCCGTACTGGCTCGCCGGGCTCGCCGGTGCGCTGATCGCCGCGCTGTGGAACTTCTTTACGACGGCCTCCTTCACGTGGGGCAGCCGCCCGGCGGCTCGGCGATGACGCTCCGCGCCGAGCCCTTCCGCCCGCAGCGGGCAGACTGGCTGCAGGCAGGTCTGGTCGCGCTCGTCCTGTTTGCGCTCTATGCAGCCACCGCTTCCCGCACCGTGGCGATGGAGGACGACGGCTTGTTCATCCTGTCGAGCTATTTCCTCGGCATCGAGCATCCACCGGGCTATCCGCTGTTCACCCTGATCGGCCATCTGTTTACCTACCTGCCGTTCGGCTCGATCGCCTACCGCGTCCACCTGGCGAGCGCCTTTTTCGGCGCCCTCAGCGGCGGCGTCGCCTGGCTCTGCGCACGCTCGCTGGTCGCCGGCCGGCTGCCGGCTTATCTCGCCGCCTTGGCGCTGGGGATGTCGCCGGTGTTCTGGTCGCAGTCAGTGATTGCCGAGGTGTACACCCTCAACAGCTTCTTGTTCCTGGTTCTGATGTTCATGGGACTACAGAGCCGGGACGGCCGCCTGCTGCCCTGGATGGCGCTGCTCTTCGGACTCAGCCTCAGCAATCACTACCCGCTGATGCTGCTGGTGGCGCCGGCGTTTGTGGTGCTGCTCTGGCCGCTGCGCCGGGAGATCATGCAGCGCTTCGGTGCCCTGTCCTGGCTGGTCATCCTGGGCCTTCTCCCCTACGTCTGGATGGTGCGCCGCTCATGGGCCGCGCTGCCGATCAGCTTCGACGGCCCCCTGGAAAGCATCCAGGAGATCCTCTTTTTCCTGAACCGCTCCGGGTACGCCGGGATCGACCACTCGGCGTCGGCCGGCTGGCTCGACCGGGTCAAGTTCTTCCAGTTCCTCGGCGGCCAGTTGCTGCTGCAATTCGCAGTGGCCGGCACGCTGCTCGCCGCGGCGGGATTCGCCGTGCAGTGGCGCACCCTCGGGAGGCGCATCGGCGCTTTTCTGACCATCGCTTTCCTGATGCCGTCGGCGGTGCTGGTGATGCTCCTGGGCTTCGACTACGACTCGACCCGCGCGCACATCTTTCACGTCTACCCGCTGCCCGCGTATGCGGTCGGCGCACTCTGGATGGGGCTGGGCTTCGCCTGGGTGGTGCAGCGTTTCGCCTGGCGGCCAGCGTACGCGGCGCTCGCGGCAGGCGGATTGCTCGCCCTGGTTTTCGGGGCGGGCGCCCGCAACAACCTGCTGCCGAGCGACTGGGGCGCGCGTTACGCGCAAGCGGTGCTGAGACTCCTGCCGCAAAACGCCGTGGTCATCGCGCTCGGGGACCCGGACCTCGCGCCGATCGCCTATTTCCACATGATCGAGAACGCGCGGCCCGACATCACCCTCTACCAAGCGAACGGCCTGATCCTCGGCAATCGCCTGTTTCACCCCTTGCGCACCGACGAAGCTACGCAGCAGCGGCTGCTGGAGGAGATGATCGATCGGCAGGACGTTCCGGTGGTGTTTACCCTGGGCGCCGGGAAGCGCTACGCGCACCGCGATCGTTGGCTCTATGTCGAGGTCGACAAGTCGTCCACCGATCCCACGCGAATCACCGTCGACATCCCCGAAGAGGCGGTGCGCTTCTTCGAGGAGTCGATGCTCGAGGCGGACGGCGGCAACGCGTGGGTCGCCTTCATCCAGGGCGAGCTGCGCCGCCGCTACGCGCTGCTTCTCGCCCGCTCCCTGCCGCGCGGCCGGCCGCCCGACGAGCGTACGCAGCGCCATCTGAGCCTGCTGGAGAACGACTTCTATGGCGCCCTGGGGATTGCCGAGGGCCTGGCGGCGCACGAAGAGAGCTATTCCGCCGGCGTCGTCGCCGGCTTCCTGGAGAAGGCGAGGGATGCGATGCCCGCCGATGTGCCCAAGGAGCATCTCTCGCGCTTTTTCTATATCCGCGGGACGCTGCGCGATAACGTGGGCGACACGCCGGGCGCGGCGGCGGACCTCGAGATCGCGATTTCGGTCTGGCCCTCGCCCGACAATGCCGCGTTCCAGGCGCTGCAGCAGCATTATCGCCGGACGGGGAATGACGCGGCCGCCGACGGCGTCGAGCAGCGCACGAAGCAGTTCAAACGCCGCAAGGGCGGGTAGCCGGCGGGCATGGGCCGCACATCGCCGTGGTGGGTCTTCGGGCTGCCCGCAGCGCTCTGCGCGCTGTGGAGCGTGCAAGCGGGCAAGGATGTCAACTGGGACCTGCTCAATTACCACTACTACCTTCCGTTCGAGCTGCTCGGCCAGCGCCTCGAGCAGGATTTTTTCGCCGCCAGCGCCCAGAGCTACCTGAATCCGCTGGGCTACCTGCCTTTCTACCTGATGGTCGCTCATGGCTGGCACAGCGTCGTGGTGTCGATGGTGCTGGCCGCGGCGCACAGCCTGAGCATCGGGCTTCTTTACCTCATCGCCCGAAAGCTGTTCGCCCACCTGCCGCCGCGCGATCAGGCCGAGCTCTCCATCTTTGCCGCCGCGATGGGGACGGCTACGGGCGTGTACTGGATGACCGTGGGCGGCAGCTTCCTCGATCCGCTGCTGCTGCCGCCGATGCTGGGCGGCCTGCTGCTATTGCTGCGCGGGAATGCGCAAGCCACCCGCGATGCCGGGATGGCGGGCTTGCTGTTCGGTGCCGCCGCGGCGCTCAAGTACTCGAACGCCATCTACGTGCTGGCGGCGCTTCCGCTGGCGATCGCCATGCGCGGAGGTGTTGCCTACCTCATCGGCGCGGCGGCGGCGGTCGCCGTACTTGCCGGGCCCTGGCTGCTGCTGCTGCTGCGCGAGTTCGGCAACCCGGTATTTCCGCTGTTCAACGGCTGGTTCCGCTCGCCGGACTATCTCGAATTCAACATGGTCAACGAGCGCTTCGCCCTGAGGGATCCGCTCGCGGTGCTCGCGCTTCCGTTCCGCATGGCGGCGCTCGGGCCGCGGATCTATGCCGAGAACTTCGCCCCCGACCTTCGCTTTGCCGCGCTGGTTCTCACCTTGCCCGGCCTGGCGGTGCTCGCGGCCCGGCGCAGCGCGCGCGTGGCGGCCGCCCTGCGCGGGCCGGGCTGGCGGGTGCTGGCGTTCTTCGTCTGCGCGCTGGCGCTGTGGCTGGTCAGCTCGGCAAACGCCCGCTACGGCATGATCGTGCTGCTGCTCGCCGGCGTATGCCTTGCGTGGTTCATCCAGCTTTTGCTGCCGGCACGCGCCGCGCGCGTGGTGCTCGCGCTGCTCCTGGTGGTGCAGGTGGGGATCAGCATCGTGGCCTCGCCGCCGCGCTGGTTCAGTTCGGCGCAGTGGTCAGGCCGCTGGCTTCCCTATGAGGTGCCCGAGCGCGCCGAGCGCGAGCCGGCCCTGTATCTGAGCGTCGAGATCCTGCCCATGGCGGTGGTGGCGCCGTTTCTGCATCCTGCGTCTTCCTTCGTGAATATCCGCGGGCAGCACAGCCTTCCCGCCGACTCGCCGCGGCTGAAGGCGCTGCGCGAACGCCACCTTGGCCGGGTGCGCACGCTCGGCCGCTTCCTCGAGCTCGCCGACGGCCGGCCGGCCGAGGCGCAGGTGCGCGCCTACGATGCGAGACTGCTGCGCTTCGGCTTGCGCGTCGATACCGCGGACTGCTTCGCCATCGCGTGGCGCCCCGATGACCAGGATGCGCTCTCCCGCGCGGCGAACTGGCTGGCCGGCGGGGGCAAGTCGATCGAGCCGCTTTCGGTCACCAGCTGCGCGCTGAGCCGCGTGGCGCGCGATCCCGCTGACGTTGAAAGGGAGCAGCGTGCTTCCGCGCTCTTCGAGCGCATCGAGAAGAGCTGCCCGCGCCTGTTCCGCGGGCAGACGAGCGTGACCGAGCCTTTCGGCAGCGGCTGGTCGAGAAATTACAACGGGCTGGATGCCCGGCTGGAGGCCTTTGCCGACCGGCTGATCCTGCATCGCTACCGCATCGGCAGCTATACGGAGCTCGGGCGGATTTCCGAGTGGGAGGGCGGCACTGGCGAGCTGCCGCTGGCCTGCCGCTAGCTCACAGGGCCTGGATTTCGGTGGCGATGGTATCGGCGACCTCGTCGCCCAGCCCGAGCCACAACGGCAGCCGAAGCAGCCGGCCGCTCAGCTGATCGGTGTTGGCCATGGACCCGCTGGCGCGACCGAAGCGCCGGCCCGCGGGCGAGCTGTGCAAAGGCACGTAATGGAACACCGCGCTGACGCCGCGTGCCTTCAGGCGCGCGATGAGTCGCAGACGATGCTCCGCGCTGGGCAGCAGGATGTAGTACATGTGCGCGTTATGCCGGCAGCCCTCCGGAACGATCGGGCGCCGGATCCGTCCCGCCCGCTCGCTTGCCTCCAGCCGGGCGTGATAGCGGTTCCACAGCTCGATGCGCCTCGAGGTGATGGATTCCGCCTCCTCGAGCTGCGCCCAGAGAAAGGCGGCGATGATCTCTCCGGGAAGGTAGGAAGAGCCGATGTCGACCCAGGTGTATTTCTCAGTCTCGCCGCGGAAGAAGCTGGTCCGGTTGGTCCCCTTTTCCCGGATGATTTCCGCACGTTCCACGAAGCGCGCGTCGTTGATCAGCAGCGCGCCGCCTTCGCCTGAAATCACGTTCTTGGTTTCATGGAAGCTCACCGTGCCGAGATGGCCGATGGCGCCCAGGCTGGCCCCGCGATGCTCGCTCATCACGCCCTGCGCGGCATCCTCGATCACCAGCAGCTCGCGCTGCCGGGCGATGTCGACGATCGCCTCCATGTCGCATCCCACGCCTGCGTAGTGGACCGGGACCACCGCGCGCGTGCGCGCAGTGATCGCCGCCTCGATCAGCCCTTCGTCGATGTTGAGGGTATCGGGCCGGATGTCAACGAACACCGGAACGCCGCCGCGCAGCACGAAAGCATTCGCGGTGGACACGAAAGTGAAGGACGGCATGATGATTTCATCGCCGGGGCGGATGTCAGCGAGGATCGCCGCCATGTCGAGCGCGGCGGTGCAGGAATGCGTGAGCAGCGCCTTGCGCGCCCCGGTGCGCTGCTCCAGCCAGCGGCTGCAGGCGGCGGTAAACGGTCCGTCGCCGGCCAGCTTGTGGTTCTGATGGGCCTGCGCGATGTACGACAGTTCCTTGCCGGTCATGTGCGGCCGGTTGAACGGGACGCTCATTCTTTCTTCTCCTGTGGCCTATGGTACCGCTCGCCACTGCCGGCCGCTCTCGCGCTATTGTGTGGTCGATGCAGAGACGGCTGCTGGTTCTTGGAGCGGGGCGGCACCAGAAGGGGCTGATCCGCCGCGCGGAAGAGCGCGGCCTGCGCGTCGTTGCCTGCGACTATTACCCGGATGCACCGGGCAAGGCCTTCGCTTCTCATCCGGAGGACCTGGATGCGCTCGCGATCGAGGACAACATCCGGATCGCGAGGAAGTACGGCGTCTGCGGCGTCATCACGTCGGGCACCGATCTGCCGCTGGTCACGATGGCCGAAGTGGCGGCGGCGCTTCGGCTGCCGTGCTACCTGACCCCCGAGACGGCGCGCACGGCGACCGACAAGTCGAGAATGGCGCGCGCATTCGCCGAGCAGGGCGTGCCGCGCGCCCCATGGCGCGAAGCCCGCTCGCTGGCGCAGGCAGCGCAAGCCGCACGCGCGCTCGGCTTCCCGCTGGTCGTGAAGCCCGCGGATTCGCAGGGACAGCGCGGGACGAGCAAGGTGGAGGGCGTCGATGGGCTCGAGGGCGCGCTGACCCGGGCCCTGCGCGCCTCGCGCGCCGGCTCTGCCATGATCGAGCGATTCGTCGAAGGATGGGAGATCACGGCGAACGCCTGGGCGAAGGGTGACGAGGTGCGCATCCAGATGATCAACGACCGGGTCACCTTCAACCCCGCCCCCGCGCTCGGCATCTGCTTCCAGCACATCTATCCCAGCCTGAGGGCCGCCGGCCTTCAGGCTCGCATCCGCACCATCCTGCAGCGCATCGCGCGCTGTTATCGCGTCACCGACGCGCCGCTGTACGTGCAGATGCTGGTTCAGGGCGATGCGCTGTTCGTCATCGAGGCGGGCTGCCGGGTCGGCGGCGGCCATGAAGCGAGCCTGAGCCCGGTGGCGACGGGGGTGGAGGTCCTCGACCGGCTCATCGACCTCGCCCTCGAGGGCCGCTCGGCGCCGATCGAGGACGCGCACGATGAAAGCGGATCGCGCGGCCATGCCCTGGTCAACTTTCTGCTCGCGCGTCCGGGTGTCGTGGCCGCGGCCGATGGGTTTGAGCAGCTGCTGCAGCGAGGGCAGATCGTCGAGGGCGAGTTCTATGTCCGGCCTGGCCATGAATGCCGGCCGATCGTCGATGGCCAGGGACGCGTCGGCTACTTCATCGTGCGCGAGGCTTCGCGCATGCGTTTGATCGAGCAGGCGGCCGCGGCGTATGGCGCGCTCTCGCTGAGCGATGCGGGCGGCGCAAACCTCCTGTTCGTTCCCGCGCCGGCCGAGCTTCTCGGTTAGCCCGATGCGAAGGACGCTGCCGCTGCTGCTGAAGCTCGCGGTATCCGCGTCGCTTTTCGCCCTGATCGTCTCGCGCGTCCCGCTGGAGGAAGCCGTACAACGCGCGCAGGACGCTGAGCCCCTTTATCTGCTTGCGGCACTGCTGCTGATCCTGCTGGGCGTGGTGCTGGTCGCCGTGCGCTGGCGGCTGGTGGCGGGCTGGATCGGGGTGGCCATTCCCCTAAGCCTCGCGGTGCGAGCCTTGTTCCTCGGCTTCCTCGGCGGGCAGGTGCTTCCTTCTGCCATCGGCGGGGACTTCTTGCGCGGCTGGCTGCTGGCCCGGCATGGCGCCGGCCTGACCCGCGTGGTGGTTAGCCTGGTGGCCGATCGCCTCATCGGCCTGTTCGGCGTATGCCTGTTGCTGATCCTCACCAGCCCGGTGGTGCGGCAGCTGCCCCCGCCCTACGCCAGCCTGCTCGCCCCCGTCGCGGTGCTCGCCTCCGGCATGGTGCTGGCCGCATTCCTCCTCGCCAACCGCGCCCGCTTACGCTCCGCTCCCCTGCTCGCCGGGGTGGTGATCGCGATCCTGATCCATGCCCTTACCGTGGCAGTGGCTACGCTCGCCGCGAAAGCCTACGGCATCGATGCCCCTTTCGAAATCTGGCTCTCGGTGATTCCGTTGGCCGTCATCGCCGCCGCCATCCCGGTCTCCATCAACGGCTGGGGCGTTCGCGAGGCGGCGATTGTGCTGCTCGCAGTCCCCCTGGGCATACCCGCGGCGCACGCGCTGCTCGTATCGATGACGCTGGGAGTCCTGAATGCGATCGCGAGCCTTCCGGGCGTGGCGGTGATGCTTTCCGGCCGACGAGGCTGACTTGGTATCATCCGCAGTGCAGGACAAAACAAAAGGGGTGGGCCGCTGGAAATTCCCTCGATCAGCGTAGTGGTGCCCGTATTCCGCAGTGCACCTCTGCTGCCGGCCCTGGTACAGCGCCTGAAGAGCGTGCTGGACGCCGAGCGGCGGCCCTGGGAAATCATCCTGGTCGATGACGCCAGCCTGGACGAAAGCTATTCCGTCATGCAGCAGCTGCGCGCTGCGGACGCGCGCGTACGGATCGTGCAATTCGCGCGCAACCAGGGCCAGCAGCACGCGAGCCTGTGCGGCCTCAACTATGCCCGCGGCGAGGAGGTCGTCACCATGGACGACGACCTGCAGAACCCGCCGGAAGAGATCCCGCGGCTGCTCGTGAAACTCCGCGAGGGGCACGCGGCGGTGATCGGCCGCATCACGGATAAGCGGCACGGCTGGTGGCGCAACGCCGGTTCGCGGCTGCACCAATACCTCGCCGAGAGAATCATCGCCAAGCCGCGCGGCCTGTACCTGTCGAGCTTTCGCGCGCTTTCCCGGCTGGCGGTGGACCGCATCGTGCGCTACAAGGGCGCCCATCCGCATCTGTCGGCGCTGCTGCTGAAATCCGTGCCGGTGAGCGCCATCGTGAACGTGGACGTGAGCCACGCGCCGCGCGGCGCGGGCGGCAGCACCTACTCGCTGCGCAAGCTGGTGAAAATGACCTCCTTCCTGCTCATCAACCACTCGTACATCCCGTTGCGCTTCATGACGGTCTGGGGATTCGTCCTCAGCCTGCTGAGCCTGCTGTTCGCGGCTTACGTGGTGATCCGCGCCGCGTTCTTCGGCCCGCTGGCGCTGGGATGGCCGTCGATCAGCGTGCTGATCGCCTTCCTGTGCGGCAACATCCTGATGGCGCTTGGCATCGTCGGCGAATATCTCGGCCGGCTGGTCGAGGAGGATTCGGTCAGCGAGCAGTTCGCGATCCACCGCGAAGAGGTCTGAGCGAGGTGAAGCGGTGCCTGCGCTGCGAGGCCCGCTACGATGCGCCCGGCTGGCGTTGTCCGGCCTGCGGGCTCGAGCCGGAAGCGGTGCAGGCCGGCGACATCCGCTACGACGCCTCGCGCTTCGAGGTGCTGGCGCGCCTCGAGGGCGAGCACTTCTGGTTCAGCGCGCGCACGCGCCTGATCGTGTGGGCCCTGCGCAGGCATTTTCCGCAGGCGCAAAGCCTGCTCGAGGTCGGCTGCGGCACCGGCAATGTCCTCGGCGCCATCGGCGAGGCAGCGCCGGCGCTGCACCTGACCGGCTCCGAGGCGCATGCCTCGGCGCTTGCGTTCGCGCGCAGCCGGGTACCCGGCGCAATGCTTTTGCAGATGGATGCCCGGCGCATTCCGTACCGCGATGAGTTCGACGTCGTCGGTGCCTTCGACGTCCTTGAACACATCGAGGAAGACGACCGTGTCCTGCGCGAGATGTTCGAGTCCTGCCGCTCGGGAGGCGGGGCGATCATTACGGTCCCCCAGCATCCCTGGCTGTGGAGCTACCGCGATGAATTCGCGCACCATGTCCGGCGCTATCGCCGCGCAGAGTTGCTGCGCAAGGTGCGGGCCGCCGGTTTCGAAAGGATCTGGGCTAGCTCCTTCGTCACTGCGCTGCTGCCGCTAATGGCGTGGTCGCGGCTGCGGCAAAAGAGCCCGCGGGGCTTCGACACGTCGAGCGAGTTGCGGGTGGGACGCGCGGCGAACCGCGTGCTTGGCGCCGTGATGGCGCTGGAGCGGCGCCTCCTGCGGGCCGGGCTCACGCTGCCCGCCGGCGGATCGCTGCTCGTCGTCGCGCACAAGCCCTGAGCGTGAACGCTACAATCGGGACAAAGGTGCCGGGGGACTTGATGGTCGTGATGAATTGGCCTGGTTGCTGACGGCCGCGACAGCGAGCGCTGCGGGCGGCGCTTCCCGCCCCGGCGCCCGCCCGCTCTTCGCATCCCTCGTCGTTGCGCCGCCGCTTGCCGGGCTGCTCTGGATGAGCGGAGCGGTGACGTTTCCGGCGGCGCTGGGCTCGATGGCGCTGTTCGTGTTCGTCGTGATGTCGGCGGGGTTCCTGCTGCTTCGCGCCGCGCACGCCACCGACATGCCGGCGCCGGCAGCCTGGGTGCTCGGCGTATTCGCTACCGCCATTGCGATCTACGCGCTGATCACGGCGTTTCATCTGCTTGCTGCGAGCGCATTTGCCATCTGGGCCGCGATCGTCGCCGGGGTCGGCGTGTTCGTTCCCGAGCGCTCCGCCGCCCGCCGCATCGCGCCGGACGGGCTGCTGGGCCTCCTGTTGTGCGCGGCGGCCACGCTGTATTGGTGCTGGGATCTGGTCCAGGTTCCGCAAGTCTTGGCGCGCGACGGCGTGCTGGCGACGTGGACCGACCAGTTCATCCACGGGGCGGTGATCTCGCAGTTCGGCGATCCGCGCGCCGCCGGCCGGCAGGCGATCGAGCTCGCCGACCTGCCGATCCCGCTCTATCACTACGCGTCTTACATGCTGCCCGCCGCATTCGCCTGGCCGCTCGATCTGCCAGGACTGCCGCTGGCGACATCGGTTTGGGTGCCGGTCGGTTTCTTCACGCTGTGCGCCGGAATCTATGTCCTGGGCGCCGCGCTTGCCGGTGCCGCAGGCGGGGTCGCGGCGCTCGCCGCGCTGACCCTCCTGCCCGACCCGGCAAATTACGGCCTTTACAATGCCTTGTTCGGCTATTACTGGTATGTGCTGGCAGTGCCCGGTGCGTCGTATGCGGTCGGCGTCTCTCTGCTGGCGATCGCCTTCCTGCATCGTTGGCGGAAACGCCGCGGTATGCCGGCGCTCGCCGCCAGCGCCGGGCTGATCTGCGGCACGCTGCTCATCCGGCTGCACGTCTTCCTGCTTGCGCTTCCCGCCTGGCTTGTGAGCACGGCTATGCTGACCCCGTTCATCCGGCGCCGAAAGCTTGCCTTCTTTGCCGCCGCCAGTGCCGCGTTTACGCTCTTCGTCCTCGCTTTCTATCGGTGGTCGCACCTGCGGCCCGCCCTCGAGGACTTCTTGGACGTCACCCACAACCAGCAGGTGCCGCTCGCCTACGCCGGCTTCTACGGCGGCCTGATGCAGGTATACGGGCCCGGCGTGGCGATTCCCGCAGGCGTGCTGCTGGTATTCCCAGCCTGCCTCGGCGCCTTCGTCATCTTCTACCCCCTCTCGGTGCTGCTCGTACGCCGCTCGCGCGGCCTGGAAGCCATCGATTTCGTCCCGGTAGCGCTGCTCGCTTGCTACCTTCTGATGATCATCTCGGCGCCCGTTCCGCCGAACGGCGATCCGACCGAGCTCACCCAGAGGCCGTTCGTGCTCGTGTATGCCGTGATTGCCATCTGGACGGTTGCCGGATTCGTCAACTGGCTGGCGTTGGCGGAAGGCCGGCGCCTGCGCCGGAGGTGGTGGGTTCTCCTCGCCCTCGCGGCCATTACGGTGCCGTTGATCGCGCGCTACACCGACCGGGACTGGCGCTGGGACGAAGACCACCAGCTCGCGCAGGGCCTGCCCCAAGCGGCCCACTATCTTCGCAGCCATTGGCGTCCCGGCGACGTTCTGGCTGCGCAGGGACTCAAGGCGGGCCGCATCGTCACCGATACCGCGATCCAGCTGGTGTCGTTGACTGGGATGCCGGCGTACGTGACGCGACCCTTCATCCATGCAAGCCGGGGTGGTCGCACGAAGGAGGTGGCGCTAGAGCGCCACGCTGCGCTCGCGGACGTGGCGCGCGAGCAGCGCGTTGCGGCCGCGCTCGCCCGCCTGCGCGAGCGCGGAATCCAGTGGTACGTGGTCGCCGACGGGACCGGTCCGCGCTGGGATCCGGAGCGGCGGCATGCGGCCTTCGTCGGCGGCGATGTTGCCGTCTATTCGAGCCGCACAACCTCTCAGTGATGCGCTGACGCCATGCATCAGAACCCCCGCGCCACCCCGCGCATCTGGCAGCCTGACTGGCTGGTGCTGCGCGGCATGGCGCAGGTGCTACGCCGCCTGCTCGCGGACCCGTCCTTGAGATTGCGCAACGCCCGGGTACTTGATTTCGGCTGCGGCGACAGGCCCTACGAGCCTTGGTTCGCTGCCGCCGGCGCGCAGTATCGCGGCGCGGACATCGATGGAGCGCATGAAGTGCGCATCCGGGAGAGCGGCGTGCTGGACTGCGCCGACGCCGAGTACGACCTCGTCGCTTCGTTTCAGGTGCTCGAACATGTGTGGGACCTGGCCACGTACCTGCGCGAGGCTCGCCGGGCGCTGCGCGAGGAGGGCTGGCTGCTGCTCTCGACCCATGGAACCTGGCTCTATCACCCGCATCCGGGCGATTATCGGCGCTGGACCGCCGAAGGCTTGCGGCGCGAGATCGAGGCGCACGGTTTTCGCCTGGTACGGATGGAGCCTGTCATCGGCCCGCTGGCCTGGACGACCGTGTTCCGCTCGCTTGGGGCGGCTCACGTGTTGAAGAGGGTGCCGGTGCTCGGCCCGGTGCTGGCCGGCTTCGCGGCGATCTTGTTCAACGCACGGGCATGGCTCGAGGACCTCATCACGCCGCGCCAGATCACCGCCGACAATGCCTGCACGTACATAGGCTTGTTCAGGCGGACGGGCTAGGCGCCGCCCATGGTGCTCGGGCGATATTTCACCGTCGGCGTCACCTGTGCGCTGCTCCACAACGCCATCATGATCGGCGGCGACTGGCTCGGCCTGCACTACGTCGCCTCGTGCTTCCTATCCTTCGCGATCGTCGTAGTGGTGGGATATCGGCTGCATAGCGGCTGGACTTTCCGCGCGGCCGAGCGCAGCGCGCCCTCGTTTGCGCGCTACCTGCTGGTGGCATCGGCGAATCTGCCGATGGCGCTTGCCGGGTTTTTCCTGCTGGTCGACCTGTTCGGCCTTCCGGTACCGATCGCCAGCCCTTTGCTGACGCTCGCCCTGCTGGCGGTGAACTTCGTCGGCAATCGATGGGCCTTGAGAGCGCGCCCTCAGTCCACGCGCCACACCTGACCGTTAGGCCCGTCGTAGGTCAGGCGCGCCGCCGGAAAGCGGCGCTCGATCACTTCGCGATAGTCTCGGATCCGGCCGCGAGAGAGCATGAAGATCACCGGCTCGCGCAGGAACGGGTCGTTCTGCACGAAGTCCTGGGTGTAGAAATCGGGATGCGGAGCTATGAAGACGATTTGCCGCACGCCTTTTTCGAACGGCGGGCGCAGGGCCAGTTGATCCTGCATGAAGAGGTGGATCTGGAACAGGCGCAGCGCAGTAGCGAACACCAGACTGAGCATCGCCGCGCGCATGACATAGTTCGTGAGCGGGCGGCATTGCGCGCTATCGCCAGCCGACACCATGGCGGCGGCTGCCAGAATGGGCAGTGCGCTCCAGGCGGAATGGATATAGCGGGCGCCCCAGCCGTAGCCCTGGTCGAAACTGACGAAGAGGTATCCCAGCAGTGTGCTCGCCAGCGAGAGGGCGAGGAGCTGCAGCCCGGGATTGCGCCGCCCGGCGGTCCACCAGCCGGCGAGCGCCAGCAGCGGCAGACCGGGGACCGCCCAGCTCCAAAGGCGGACCTGCTCGCCGATTCGCTTGGCGAGCGTTTCGTCGCCGGGAACGGTGAAAACGGTCCGGAACTCGAGGAGCAGGTACCCAACCAGGCTTTCCAGTTGCTGCCACAGGTCGCTACCCGGCGCATGGAACAGCCCCGATTCCCTGCCCTGCAGTTGCCGCAGGAACAGCCACCAGCCCAATCCCAGAACCAGCGCGACCGGCGCGTAACCGGCGCCGAGCACGAGCAAGTTGCGCCGTCCGCCGGGCTGACGGTCGATCCAGGCGATCCAAGGCAGCGCAAAAAGCAGATGCGGCACCGGGTTGCTCAGGACCAGCGCAATGGAGCCGACGACGCCCGCAGCCACCAGTCGTCTCGCTCGGTGCTCGAGAAGGAGCCAGGCGAAAAGCAGGTTCAGGAACAGATGCGCGGTCATGGAGAAGTACGACACCGCCATGCCGAGGAATCCGGGCGAAGCGAGCGCGAACAAGATCGCCCACCCGCCGGCGCGCGGCTGCGAAGTGAGCCGCGATGCCATTTTCGCCATGAGAACAAGCGACAGGGAGGCGAGCAGGGGGTTGCAGGCCCAGGGTATGCCGAGGAGCGTGAAAGGCACGAGGAGCAGCGAGAAGCCCGGCCAATAAATCGACGCGATGCGTCCCGACTCCGACGCGATCAGCCAGTGATTCATGTACTGGGTTGGGATCAGGCGATAGACCAGGTCGCGCGGAAACTCGCCCGTCAGACGCCCGGCGGCGAACACCCGGCTCTGGAACAGCGCCAGATGCTCGTCTCCGGCGAGCGCATGGTTGCCGGCGGCGACGAACATGGCGACCGAGAGGCCAATGAAGGCAGCAATGGCGGTGGGCCAGGGGTTGCGCCCGAGGATCTCGACCGCATCGAGCGCCGGGCTGCGCCCTCTCAGCAGCCACGCCGCGAGGGCGATCGCAATGACCAGCGCCGAACCGGCGACATCCTGTTCTCTGAGCAAGTACTGGAAAGCCGCCATGCGCCACATCGGATCCGGATACTTGGTGTCGTCAAGGATGAAAATGATGGACACCACGCCCGCCAGGACCGTCAGGGCGACCAGCACATTGGTCCAGTCAATCCCGCCCGGCAGACCTCGGGCCACGCGTTGCTCGGTCATGCTAGGCGCGCGGCACGCCGCAGAATTTCGCCGTAGCGCTCCACGGTACGGTCCCACGACCATTGCTCGCGTGCGAACGCTGCGACGCGCGCTCTCATGCCCTCCAGCGTCGCCGGGGAGGCGAGGAGCGCTTCGATGCGCGAGCGCCATAGCGCCTCGCTGCCTTCGCCGGTGGCTTCGCGCAGCAGCACCTCGTGCGCGGCCGGACAGCCGGCCGCCGTCTCGGCGCCGATGAAAGCCGGCGTGCCGCAGGCCATGGCTTCCTGCACCGAGAGCGGAAAGCCTTCGCCCACGCTGGGCAGCACCAGGAGATCGGCCGCCTGGTAGAGCGGCACCAGATCCGCGTGGCCGGGCCGCAGCCGCACGCTCACGTTGCCGCGACCCCATTGCGCCGGGTCCATGGGCCCCCAGCCGGCGAACAGCCAGTGCGCAGCGTCGATCTGCTGCGTGAGCGCGCGCAGCACGCCGAGGCCCTTTTTCTCCACGAAGCGGCCGACGAAGAGCAGCAGCGGCTTGCCGGGCGGGATGCCCAGCTTCGCGCGGCGCTCGAGCCGTTCGCCGGGGGAGCACGGCCGGAACATCGCGGTATCGACGCCGTTCTCGATCAAAAGCGGCGGCGAGCGGAAGCGCACCCGCTGCGCGAAATACGAGCGTACCGACTCGCTTTCGAACACCACCTGGTCGGCGCCGCCGAGGACCCAGGCACCGAACAGCCGGTTCGCGGCCGCGTGCGCCGTCCGCAGGATCGGGTTGCGATACGGCACATGGCCGATGTGCTGGGTGACGACGACCGGGCACCGGCGCCCGAAGCGCGCGGCGGCAAAGGCGGCCAGCACCGGCAGATACAGGCAGTCGTGCACGTGCAGTACGCTGGCGGAGCGCACCGCCCGCGCCAGACGCAGCAAAGCCGCCGGCGACCAGAACGGGTAGGGCACGCCGACGGCGCGCTCCATGAGGTTGCAGCTGGCCGCGGGCACCGGGGTCAGGCCGGGCGAAGGCGGCGGCGCCGCGTCGCAGTCGCTGGCGTGCCACTCAATGCGGGCGATGCCCTGGCCGGCAAGCCGCTCGGCGAGCTGGCCGGCCATTCGTTCCACACCGCCCCGGTGCGCCGGATAGAAATGCGTGACCAGGGTGACCTGCATCGGCGCCTAGCGCGCCGGCTGCATCGCGGCGTGCATGCGGCGCAACCCTTCGGCGAGCGGCGTGCGTGCAGTCCAGCCGAGATGGCGCCTGGCGAGCGAGGCATCGAGCACATTGGCCGGCACGTCGAGCGGGCGCGCCGCCGCGTACTCGACCGCCAGCGGGCGTCCCAGCAGCGCTTCGATCTCCTGGATCAGCTGCTTCAGGCTGGTGCCGACGCCCGAGCCGAGGTTGAAGACCTTCGGCTCGCCCTCGAACGCGGCGGCCTTGACCAGCGCCTCGGCGGCGTCGCCGACGTAGAGATAGTCGCGCACCACCGAGCCATCGCCCCAGACCTGGATCGGCTGGCCGCGCAGCGCGCGGTCCAGGAACACGGCGACCGCGCCCTGTGCGACGTCGAGCCGCTGGCGCGGACCGTACAGGTTCGGCGGCCGCAGCACGCAGTAATCCAGGCCATGGATGCGGTGGTTGAGCTGCAGGTATTTCTCGATGGCCAGCTTGTGGATGCCGTACGAGCACAGGGGGTCGGTCGGATGGCTCTCGTCGAGCGGCACCGAGCGCGGCACGCCATAGACCGTTCCTCCCGAGGAGGTGAACACCACCTTGCGAACCCCTTGCTGCCGGCACAACTCCAGCATTCGCAGAGTCCCCATCACATTGGACTCCACGTCGTACATCGGGTTGTCGTTGGAGGTCTTCGGCAAGGTGGTGGACACGAGGTGGAACACGATCTCGCTGCCTTCCAGTGCCGGGCTCAGGGCGCGCGGGTTGAGGAAGTCGCCGGTGAACACCTCGAATTCGCGCCGCTGCAGGAATCCCGGCAGCCGGTCGAGGTGCGGCCGGTCGAAGATACGCACGCGATGCCCGGCCTGCAGCAGCGCTTCTGCGAGATGCGAGCCGATGAATCCGGCGCCTCCCAGCACCAGACAGGATGCCATTTCCGCCCCTAGGCTTGGATACCGGAGTCTACAGCGCCCTTCAAGCCGACGAGGTTGGCGTAGCGGCGGCCTTGCGTGCGCTCGATCAGCGCGCGCGCACTGCTCACCGGCTCGAGGCGGCCGCGGCTGCCGGTGAGCTCGTAGAGCCGGAAGCCGAGCGCACCGAGCATTTCCAGATAGTCGAACGGATCGTCGCCGCAGCGCGCCAGGCCATAAGGCCAGAATTCGGTCATCAGGACGCACTGCGCGCTGGCCCCCAGCAGGCCGGCCCCGCCGCGCACGACCTGCGCTTCGGCGCCCTGCACGTCGATCTTCACGAATTGCGCCGAGGCGATCCCGGCGCGGCGGCAGATGTTGTCCAGCGTATCGGCGCCGACGTGCTCCTCGCCCTGCAGCAGCGCATCGGGATACAGCCGGTTGTCGCCTTTGTTCTCCGGATTCTGGTAGAGCGACAGCGTGCCGGCGCGGTCGGAAGCGGCGAGGCCGACGATCTGCGCCGCGCCGGCGGCGGGCGCGTTGCCCTCGATGGTCTTCTCCAGGTAGCGGCGGCTCTCGGCGTGCGGCTCGAGCGCGAGCACGCGGCCATGGAATCCGGGCGTCGACAGCGCGAGGGCGCTGTACAGGCCGACGTTCGCGCCGACGTCGACCAGGGTCATGCCGGCGCCGAACCGCGAGCGGAAGAACGCGATCTCGCCGCGCTCGTAGACGCCGAAGGCGAGGGCGCCGGAGATCACCGGGTCCTGTGGATTGAGCCAAACGGCGGCTTCCCCGATGCGCACCCGCTGCGGAAGCAGGGCGCGGATCACCGCATTCGCCGCGAGGCGCAGCGGGCGCGGCTTGAGCAGGACCGTATAGACGAACTGCGCGACGCTCATCGCGTGCGGCGCTGCTCGAAGTTCCACGCGTCGCGCACGATGCCTTCGATGTCGGCGCGCGCCGGCTGCCAGCCCAGCACGCGCCGCGCCTTGTTCGCATCGGCGACCAGCGAGGGCGGATCACCCGCGCGTCTCGCAGTCATATTCACTTTGAACTGCTTCCCGGTGACGCGCTTCGCCGCCTCGATCACTTCCAGCACGGTGGCGCCCTCGCCGTTGCCCAGATTGAAGCATTCGTAGCGCCCACCCTTCGCCAGCCACTCGAGGGCCTGCAGGTGGGCGATGCACAGGTCGCTGACGTGGATGTAATCGCGCACGCAGGTGCCGTCGCGCGTCGGCCAGTCGTTGCCGTACACCGAGATCGAATCGCGGCGGCCGGCGGCTGCCTGCAGCACCAGCGGAATCAGGTGCGTCTCGGGCTCGTGCCGCTCGCCGAGCTGGCCAGAGGGGTCGGCGCCGGCAGCGTTGAAGTAGCGCAGCACCACGGCGCCGATGCCGTAGGCGGCGCTGCAGTCCGACAGCATGCGCTCCACCGCGAGCTTGCTCGCGCCATAGGGGTTGACCGGTTGCGTGGGGTGCGCCTCGTCGATCGGGATGCGCACCGGGTCGCCGTAGACGGCGGCGGTCGAGGAGAACACGATGCGCATCACGTTCGCCTCGCGCATGGCCTGCAGCAGCGCGGCAGTGCCGCCGACGTTGCGCCGGTAGTACTTGAGCGGGTCGGCCATCGATTCGCCGACCAGGCTGCTGGCGGCGAAGTGCACGACCGCCTCGATGCTCTTTTCCTGCAGGAGTTTTTTCGTGAAGGCTACGTCGGCGATGTCGCCCTTGACGAAATCCCGGCCTCCCACCGCCTCGGCGTGCCCGGTCGACAGATCGTCGAGCACGGTGACTTCGGCGCCGGTCTCCACGAGCAGCTTGGCCATGTGCGAGCCGATGTAGCCGGCCCCGCCTGTCACCAGAATCCTCATTGGCTGGCGGATTGTAGCCGGGGGTTGTCAGCCGCCGCCGCGCTTGGCTAAGATAAGCATCCGAGCGCGTATGGACAAAAGCGACGGAACGACCTGGGAAGCCACGCAGCAGGCGGATTCGGCGGCGCGAGCGCTGAAGCGGCCGATGTCACGCTGGCGTGCCGCCGGCATCCACCTCCTGATCAGCCTCGGCATCGCCGCGGTGGTGCTCGCCCTGATGCTGGGCGTCTGGTACGGGCCGACGCTGTTCCAGGCGATGGGCGGCGCCGGGCTTGCGCTCATCGTCATCGGCGTGGATGTAGTGCTCGGGCCGGCGCTGACGCTGGTCGTATTCCGCAGCGGCAAGCGCGGGCTGAAGTTCGATCTGGCGGCGATCGCATTGCTCCAGCTGGTCGCCCTGCTCTATGGCTGCTACGTCGTTTCGCTCGCGCGCCCCGCCTTCATCGTCTTCGTCAAGGACCAGTTCCAGGTCGCTACCGTCGCCGAGCTCGAGTCCCAGTACCTCGCCGAGGCCAGGTACCCGGAGTACCGCAGCGCGCCGTGGTCGGGGCCCGAGCTGGTCTATGGCGAGTGGCCGAAGAACCCGGAAGAGCAGCAGCAGCTCATGTTCTCCGGGCTCGCCGGCGTCGACTTGCAGCACTTTCCCAGGTACTACGCGCCTTACCTGCAGGGAAAGGACCAGATCCTCGCCAAGGCACAACCCCTTCCGAGTGTGCGCGACACCGAGCCGCAGGCCGCGCAGGTGATCGACGGGTGGGTCGCGCGCTCCGGCGTCGACGGGCAGAACCTGCGCTACCTGCGGCTGCGCGGCCGCAACGCCTGGGTCGCCGTGCTGATCGACAGCCGCACCGCCGAGCCGGTGAAGATGCTCGTCACCGAGAAGTTCTAGGGTCCCCGCGAAGGCGGGGGCTCATTCGAAGCGCAGCGCCTCGACCGGGTTCAGCCGCGCCGCCTTGCGCGCCGGATAGAAGCCGAAGAACACGCCGATCACGAAGGCAAATGCGACGGCGAGGCCCACCGCCTGGGGCGAGATCACGATGCGCCAGCCGGCGAGCTCGGCGATGGCGAGCGAGGTGCCCATGCCCAGCGCGACGCCGATCAGGCCGCCGATCAGCGACAGCGTCACCGCCTCGACCAGGAACTGGCCGAGAATGTCGCGCGTGCGCGCGCCGACCGCCATGCGCAGCCCGATCTCGCGGGTGCGCTCGGTGACCGACACCAGCATGATGTTCATGATGCCGATGCCGCCGACCAGCAGCGAAACCGAGGCCACCGCGGCGAGCAGCAGCGCGAGCACGCGGCTCGAGGCCTCCTGCGCGGCCATCACTTCCTGGAGGTTGCGCAGCGAGAAGTCGTCGTCGGCGCCTGCCTGGATGCGGTGGCGCTGGCGCAATAGCGCTCTGACTTGTTCTTCTATGATCTTGGTGTCGATGCCATCGGCGGCCTTGACCCAGATCGTGCCGACGGTGCGGTTGCGCGCGGCGCTCGCCGTGCCGAGCACGCGGCTGCGCGCGGTCTTGATCGGCACCAGGATCAGGTCGTCCTGGTCGGTGCCCATCATGCTCTGGCCCTTGACGTCGAGCACGCCGATGATGGTGAAAGGGACGCGCTTGATGCGGATCGACTGATCGAGCGGATCGGCGGCGCCGAACAGCTGTTTGGCGACCGTCGCGCCGATCAGGGCCACCTTGGCGGCGCCGGCCATCTCGGCGGGCTCGAAGGTACGCCCGCTCACCAGCGGCCATTGCCGCACGTCGAGGTACTCCGGCGTGGTGCCGTAGATCTGCGTCGACCAGTTCGAGTTGCCCCAGATCACCTGCGCGCTGCCGCGAAGCGCCGGCGCGGCGATCGCCTCCGGAATCTCGCGGTTGATGGCGAGCACGTCGTCCTCGGTGAGTGTCGAGCCCGAGCCGAAGCCCATGCGCACGCCGCCGGAGGTGGTCGAGCCCGGCATGACCAGCAGCAAATTCGATCCCAGGGAGCGGATCTGCTCCTCGACCCTCGCCTGCGCGCCGGCACCGACCGCGATCATCACGATCACCGCCCCCACGCCGATGACGATGCCGAGCATGGTGAGCGCGCTGCGCATCTTGTTGACCGCGAGGGCGCGCAGCGCGATGCGCAGCAGGGCGAGAAAATTCATGCCGAGGCCAGTGCCGTCTCGCCGCCTCTGGCGGCGACTGCCTCATTGTGCTCGTCCTGCACCACTTTGCCATCGCGGAACACCAGGATGCGCCGGGCGAAGCGCGCCACGTCGGCCTCGTGCGTCACCAGCACCACCGTCATGCCCTGGCGGTTGAGCTCCTGGAACAAAGCCATGATCTCCAGGCTGGTGCGCGAGTCGAGCGCGCCGGTGGGCTCGTCGGCCAGGATCAGCAGCGGCTCGGTGACCAGCGCCCGCGCGATCGCCACGCGCTGCTGCTGGCCGCCGGAGAGCTGCGCGGGGTGGTGGTCGGTGCGCTCGCCCAGCCCGACGCGCTTGAGCATCGCCATCGCCCGGCTTTTTCGCTCCGCGCCGGAAACCCCGGCGTAGACCAGCGGCAGCGCGACGTTCTCGAGCGCCGGGGTGCGCGCAAGCAGGTTGAACTGCTGGAACACGAAGCCGATGTGCTTGTTGCGCACGACGGCGAGGTCGTCGCCCGCCAGTTCGGAGACTTTCTGGCTCCTCAAGACATACTCACCGCTCGTCGGGCGATCAAGACAGCCGAGCACGTTCATGAAGGTGGACTTGCCCGAGCCCGAGGCGCCCATCACCGCGACGAACTCGCCCTCGTCGATGTCGACGCTCACGCCGTCGAGCGCGTGCACTTCGCTGCCCCCCATGCGGTAGAGCTTTACCAGTTCCCGCGTATGGATCAGCATCAGAAGAAGCGGCCGCGCGGCAGGCCGCCACCGGCGCCGCCGGTGGCGCCGGCGCGCGCGTCCACGGTGCCGATGATCACCTCGGCGCCTTCGGCGAGCCCGCTCACCACTTCCGTCGCAGTGCCGTCGGTGAGGCCAAGGCGCACGTCCGCCGCCTTGGGCTTGCCGTTCTCCAGCACGTACACCCGGCCGGCCGCCGAGGGGCCGCGGCTGCCCGATTCGGCCAGCAGGCGCTCCCAGTCCGGGCGCTGCTCGGGGGTGAGCACCTCGGCGATGCGCGCGTTGGTCTCGGCGCGAATGCGCTCGGCCTCGCGCCGGCGCTCGCCGTCGCCCTTCATGTCCCTCACGCGCGCGAACTTCTGCCGCGAGTCGTTGAAGATCTCGTCGATCTGGGTGCGCTGCGCCTCGCTCGGCTTGAGCTCGGAATCGATGCGGGCGCGGAACTGCTGCACCGCCTGCCCGCCGGACTGCTGGGCCGGCGCATCGGCGATTTTGGAATTGTCAGGTAATGAACCTGCAGGCCGCCAGCGCAATGCCGCGTTGGGAATCTTCAGCGCGCTGGCGCGGTTCTCGACCGCGATGCGCACGTTGGCGGTCATGCCGGGCAGCAGCGCCATGTCCGGGTTGGCCGCCGAGATCACCACCGTGTAGCTCACCACGTTCTGCACGTTGAGCGGCGACTTGCGGATCTGCCGTATCTCGCCGTTGAAGCTGCGCCGGGGGAAGGCATCCACCGCGAAGCTCGCCGCCATGCCGGCGCGCAGGCGGCCGACGTCGGCCTCGTCGATCGCCGCTTCGACCTGCATGTCGCGCAGGTCCTGGGCGATGGTGAACAGCACCGGCGCCTGCAGGCTCGCCGCCACCGTCTGTCCGGCGTCGACGTTGCGCAGGATCACCGTGCCGTCGACCGGCGCGCGGATCACGGTGCGCTCCAGATCGACCTGCGCCTGCTTGAGCAGCGACTCGCGTTGCTTCACCGCGGCCTGCGCGCTCGAGATCTGCGCCCGGCTCACGCGCGCCTGCGCTTCCACCGCTTTCATCTGCTCGCGCGTGCTGTCGACCAGGCTGCGCGCCTTGTCGAGCTCTACGCCCGAGATGTAGCTCTTGTCCACCAGGGTCTTCTTGCGCTCGAGGTCGCGCTGCGCCTCGGCCAGGATCACTTTCACGCGGCCGAGCTCGGCCTGCGCCGCGGCGGCATTCGAGTGCGCCACCGCGACCGCGCTCTGCGCCGAATCCAGGTCGGCACGCGCCTGGTTCACGCGCAGCTCGAAGGTCGACGGATCGATGCGCGCGATCACCTGGTCCTTCTTCACCGCGGTGTTGAAGTCGGCGTAGATGTCCTTCACCTGGCCGGAGATCTGCGAGCCGACCTGCACGGTGGTGGTGGCATTGAGCGTGCCGCTCGCCACCACTACCGCCGCGATCGGGCCGCGCTCGACCCTGGCGGTGCGATAGCGCACCTCGCCCTCGCCGTTGCGACTGTCGTACCAATACCAGCCGCCCGCGGCAAGCGCGGCGATGGCGAGGACGACGAGGGCAACGCGTTTCATTCGAGTCCGGGATTATCCTTAACGCCGATCAAGCGGGGGCGGTTGGCGGGAAGCGGCGGCACGGCCTTCACCGCGCGCAAGTGCCGGCTCACTACCTCCCAGATCGGCTCGCCCGTTATACCTTCTCCCACCGGCGCCCACCCCGCGACTTTGTAACGCTTTGTTGCCTCCACTGGGCGGTTTTTCACTCGTAAATCCGAAATTCTGGCGCCGATCCTCGCCGCCGGTTCGAGCGCGTAGCTCAGGCCGGCTACGCGCACCATGTCGCCGCCCTGCTGCAGGTAGGGATCCGGGTTGAACACGTTGTCGGCGACGTCCTCGAGGATGCCCTTGATCGCCGCGCCGCTGAGCTCGTTCAGCGTGCTCTGCGGGTAGGTAATCGCGGTCTGGTCCATCAGGTGCTCGAGCGTGATCGCCTCGCCCGGCAGCAGCGTGGTGCCCCAGCGGAAGCCCGGCGAGAACGCGATCTGCGCGCCCTTCGCCTGCAGCAGCGCCTGCAGGATCAGCTCGTCGAAGGAGCCGTTGAAGTTGCCGCGGCGGTAGAGCAGGCCTTCGGTAGTGGCGAGTTTTTCGCTCAGTTTTTTTTCATATGGTTCTCTCGCCTGAGCGATGTACGCCGCCATGTCCTTGTCCGCCTCGAGCAGCCGCGAGAACACCGGCAACAACCGGTAACGAAGATCGGTGACGCCCGAGCTGCCGACCTGCAGGTCGAGCACGGCGAGGAATTTGCCGTTCGATCCGGCGTTGGTGACCAGCGTCTTGCCGACGCGCACCGGCTGCGGCACCGCGTCGTGCGTGTGTCCGCCGAGGATCGCGTCGAGGCCGCGCACGCGCCCTGCCAGCTTGAGGTCCACGTCCCTGCCGTTGTGCGACAGCAGAACCACTGCTTTCGCTCCTTTGGCATGGACCTCCTCCACAACCCTTTGTAAGCGAGCTTCCTGGATGCCGAACGTCCAGTCGGGAACGAAGTGGCGCGGATTGGCGATCGGCGTGTACGGGAACGCCTGGCCGATGATCGCCACCGGCACGCCGTTGATCGAGCGCAGCGCATAGGCGTCGAACACCGGGTCTTCGAAATCCGCGGTGCGCACGTTCTGGGCGAGCATCTTGACCGGCGAGGCCTGGATCGGCTTCTGGCCGTAGGTGAATTCCCAGTGCGCCGTCATGTAGTCGGCGCCAAGGAGCCGCTGGGCGCCGCGCATGTCCTCGCCCCCGGTCCACAGCGCGGTGGCCGAGCCCTGCCAGCTATCGCCGCCGTCGAGCAGCAGCGCATGCGGCCGCGAAGCGCGCAGGCGTTTGACCAGCGTCGCGAGGTGCGCGAAGCCGCCGACCTTGCCGTAGCGCCTGGCCAGCGCCTCGAAGTCGAGGTGCGTGCAGGCGTGCGCGAGCGCGCTGCCTCTTTGCAGCCCGTACTTCTTCAGGGCGTGCTCGCCCACCGCATGGTTGAGATTGACGCTCGGCTCGCGGAAATACACGGGCATCAGCTGCGCGTGCGTGTCCGTGATGTGCAGCAGCGAGACGTTGCCGAACGGCGGCACGTCGTACAGCTCCGCGGCGGCCTGCGCGGCGCTGGTGCGCGGGCGAAGCAGCGCTCCTGCCATGCCGGCGACAGCGAGAAGCTGGAGGAATTCGCGGCGCTGCACTAGGTTGCGCCAAAAAGGGCTATGAGCCTCGCGATCATTCGCATGGCTCCGGTCATGTCGGCAGACGGACTACTTATTGACTGGGGAGGCAGGGTCGAGCAGCAGGCCGACGAGGTCCTTGATCTGCTCGGGGGTGAGGGTGCCCGAATAGCCGAGGCGCGGCATGTGCGAGCACAGGTTGTAGGCCTTGGCGTTGTAGATCTTGCCGTAGACGTAGCGCTGCATCTCGGGGCCATTCCCGCGCATCCAGCCAAACTTCAGTAGGGTCGGGCCGAGCGTGCCGTGCGACATCTCCTGCGGCGAGAGCTGGTGGCAGTTGTAGCAGCTGCCGTCGGCCGGGGCCCCGGGCTTGTCGTTCCAGGTGAGGCCGCGGCCGCCCTGGGCGATACGCTCGCCGCGCTTCCAGTCGCCGATCAGGCTGCCTTCCGGGAAGGCGATGGTCTTCATCTGGTCGGCCTCGAGCTGCTTGGCGAGCTCGGCGGGCGGGCGGTCGTTGCTCTCGGTGCACACGCGCTGCAGGCCGTCCTGCACTACGCGGTCCATCGTCGCCTGGCCTCGCGCATGGAAGTCGCGTTGCAGGACTTTCTGAACATCGATCGTGGTTTGCGCGCCGGCAACCAGCGGAAAAACAGCCAACCAAAAAATCCAAAGCCGGGTCATCGCTTGGTCCCGGGCCCGCGGTAGGGCTCGCCGGCGGCGGTGACGGTGAGGAAGGTGTTGAGCGCAATCGTGGCGTCGGAGGCGAAGTTCGGCTCGGGGTAGCGCATCTGGCGGTAGCAGTCGTTCAGGCGCCATTGCATGGTCTTGAACTGGCTGTTCGACACCCGGTACGCCGGCCAGGTGGCCATGATCGGCCGCGCGAACTGCGGTTTCGACATCACCGGCAGCTCCTGCATGCGGATGCGCTTGTTCTCTTCGCCGTGGCAGCTGGCGCACGACATGTCCCAGGCGCCGGCGCGGTGGAAGAACAGCGCCTTGCCCAGCTCGTAGGCTTCCTTTTCCTTCGCGTGCGAGTGGCCGGCGGCGAGCTTGACGCCGCGCGACTGGCTGGCGATGTAGGCCGAGAGGTATTCCATCTCGGAGGGCTGGTTCGCGTTGCCGAACACCCGCTTGGTCGCCTCCTCGCGGCTGCGGCCCTGCAGGGTGGTCATGCAATGCAGCAGGCGCGTTTCCAGGTCCATCACCCGGTCGGCGTCCTTGAAGTAGCGCGGCAGCCGCGCGTAGGCCGCCTTGAGCACGCCCGGGCCCTGGCCGAGGTCGCACTTCTCGAGCGACACGCCCTTAGGCCCCTGCGGCTTCTTCCACAGCGCCTCGCCCTCGAGCTCGAACAGCTCGACGGGCGAGCCCTCGGCGATCATCTGCTGGTACTTCTGGATTTCCTTCCTGGTGTCTTGAGCGGACACCGGGCCGCACGCCCAGAACAGGAAAAGCAGTCCTGAAAGAAACCTGTTCACGCGACGGCGGATTCGATCTTGTTGGTCTCGCCCTTGTTGTCGAGCCAGCTCACTTCGATCTTGTCGCCCTTGGCGCCGCCCTTCAGGCGGAAGGAAAACACCGGGTTCCTCGACACCGCCTGGCTGATCTCGGCCTCGACCACGGTCTTGCCGTTGTGCTTCACGGTGAGATTCTGGATGAAGTGCAGCGGCTGGCCGCTCTGCGCGGTGGTCATCGGGTGGGTCATCAGCACGCGAACCTCGGTGAAACCGCCCGCTGCGCTCGCCCGCATTTTCATGGGTCCGGCCATCTCAGCCTCCGCATCCGCCGATGGTGACTTTGATCTCGCGCGTGGCGGCGTACTGCTTGCCGCCGGCGAACGCGACCACCCGTACGTCCGAAGTCTCGCCCATCTTCACGTTGAGCTTGACGAAGGGCAGGGCGCCTTCCTTGAACTCGAAGCGCCCGGCGAGCGGGAAGGGGTTCTTCTCGATCACCACCGCGATGGCGGTGGTGCCGGGCAGATTGGAGGAGATCTCGATCGGCACCACCGCGCCGTTCTCGGCGATCTGCGGCGCCTCGATGACGATCTCCTTGCTCGGCGTCGCCGCGCCGGCGCCGATGCCTTGGAGTGCGTCGGCCGCGGTTTTCGCGCCGAAGGCCTGCTCGTTCCACGCAGCGAGGACGCTGAGCGGTTTGGCGAGCAGCAAGCCCAGAATTGCGAGCAGCGATCTTCTTGTCATGGGCGCTATTTTATCTTGCGGCACGGCGAAATACCCCTGACTTTCCTCCGTGTTTTTCCTCCAGCCGCAGCTCGCCGAGCGTCATGCCGCGGTCGGCCGCCTTCACCATGTCGTAGATGGTGAGCAGCCCCACCGCCGCTGCGGTGAGCGCCTCCATCTCGACGCCGGTCTGACCGCGGCATTCGACCCGGGCCACGATGCGCACCGCAGGCGGTTTTTTGCTTATTACAAAATCGATCGCTACGCGCGTGAGCGCGATCGGGTGCGCGAGCGGGATCAGCTCGGCGGCGCGCTTGGCGGCCTGCACGGCGGCGATGCGGGCCACGCCAAGGACGTCGCCCTTCTTGGCGCGCCCGGCGGCGATCAGGCGCAGCGTGGCGGGCTGCATGCGGATGCGGCCGGAGGCGATCGCCACCCGGTGGGTGGCGGGCTTATCCCCCACGTCGACCATGTGGGCGGAACCCTTGCGGTCAAAGTGGGTCAGCAATTGGCGTCGCATTCGGGCGCTATCATAAACAGATGCGGAAGACCGCGTTCCTGGTTGCCCTGCTGGCCGTGCTCACGCCACGTGCCATGGGCCAGGCTTTGCCCGACCTGGGCTCGAGCGGCGACGCCGGCCTGTCGCCGCAGGTCGAGCGGCGCATCGGCGAGAGCATCATGCGCGACATCCGCTTCCGCGAGCCGAGCTACGTCGACGACGCGGAGATCACCGATTACCTCGCCACCCTCGGCGGGCGCCTGACGCAGACCGCGGCGGGGACGCGCCAGGACTTCGAGTTCTTCGCCATCCGCGACCACACCATCAACGCCTTTGCGCTGCCCGGCGGCTTCATCGGCGTGCATACCGGCCTGCTCGCCGCCGCCGAGTCCGAGTCCGAGGTCGCCTCGGTGCTGGCGCACGAAGTGGCGCACGTCACGCAGCGGCACATCGCGCGCATGCTCGGCCAGCAGCAGCAGATGCAGCTGCCGGTGCTCGCGGCGCTCGCCGCCGCGATCCTGCTCGGGCGCTCGCGGCCGGACCTCGCCAGTGGCGCCGCCGCGGCCGCCTCGGCCGGCGCGATCCAGAGCCAGCTCAGCTACTCGCGCGACTTCGAGCGCGAGGCCGACCGCATCGGCTTCCAGTCGCTCGACGCGGCCGGCTTCGACGTGCACGCGATGGGCAGCTTCTTCGAGAAGATGCAGCGCGGCATGCGCATCGCCGACGACGGCACGGTGCCGGGCTACCTGCGCACCCACCCGATCACTACCGAGCGCATCGCCGATGCGCAGAACCGCGCCGGCGGCATGCCCTACAAGCAGCGACCCGACAGCGCGCAGTTCCAGCTGGTGCGCGCCAAGCTGCGCGCGGAGTCCGGCGACCCCCGCGAGACGGTGCAGTTCTTCCAGTCGGCGGTGCGCGAGCGCCGCTTCGCCTCCGAGGCGGCGGCGCGCTACGGCCTGACGCTGGCGTACATACGCGCCAAGCGGACCAAGGAAGCCGAGGCGGAGCTGGCGCGCCTGCGCGCCGCCGGCGGCGCCGGGCCGATGATCGAGTCGCTGGCGGCGCGCCTGAAGGTCGCGCAGGGCGACCGCGCCGGCGCCGCCAAGCTGCTCGGCGAATCCTACGCGCGCTATCCGAACTCGCGCCCGCTGCTCTATGCGCACGCCGACGCCCTCTTCGACGCCGGCCAGCACCAGCAGGCGATGCAGCTGCTGGACGAATCGCTGCGCGTGCATCCGCGCGACGCGCGCCTGTACGCGCTGCAGGCCAAGACCTACGCCGCGCTCGGCAAGCGCACCGCGCAGCACCAGGCCCAGGCCGAGGTCTACGTCCTGCAGGGCAGCCTGCCGGCGGCGATCGAGCAGCTGCAGATCGCGCGCAGCGCCGGCGACGGCGACTTCTACCAGCTCTCGGTGATCGATGCGCGCTTGAAAGAGCTGCGCGCCCAGCACGCGCAGGAAATGAAAGACGCGAAGCGCTAGGAACGGCGCAATTGTCGTTCCCGCGAAGGCGGGAACCCATGTTTTTAAAAAAAAGAGAAAACGGCGTCCCCGCCTTCGGGGACGACTCTTTCAGACCTTTCCTAGTTCTTCGGCGGCTGGTAGTAGGCCTCGTAAAGCAGGTCGAAGGTCTTCTCGGCCTCCGAGAGCAGCTCCGCATCGCTGGCCGAGCGCCGCTGCGCGCCCTGCAGCAGGGTCTGCACGCCCGCGGCCTCGGCGACCGGGGCGCCGCGCACCTCGAGGAAGTGCACGATGCTGCCGATCTTGATGAGCGCGGAGTTCTTGGCGAGGTCGAGGCGGAGGAGCATTTCCTCGTAGGTGACGCGCGTCTGGCTGTTGGTGAAGTGCGCGCCCTCGAAGCCGAAGCTGATCGCGTTCTCCGGCAACGACTGCGTCTTCTCCAGCCAGGTGAGGGTGGCCTCGGGGTCGACGAAGCGCCGGATCAGCCACGCGCTGGCCAGCCGGTCGGCCCACAGCGGCTTGCGCGTCACCCAGGTGCGTCCGAGCAGCGCCTCGCCGGGCGCGAGCGCGGTGGGCGACTGCGCCGGGAACAGGAGCTTGCGCACCTCGGCGTCGGCGGCCGCCAGGCTGGCCTGCGCGCGCTCGCGCGAAGCGGTCGGAAAGAAGTCGAGCGCGGCGATGGTTTCGAACTCGCGCCGCTGCTTGTGCACTACGCGCGAAATGGCGCTCGGGTCCGAATGGCCGAAGCCGATGCGCAGGCTCTCGACGGTCTTGATCAGGCTCTCGTAGCGTGCCGAGCGGTCGAACAGGCGCCGGAATTCCTCCTGCTGGTCGAGCGTGGTGGCCGCGACGTTCAGCACGTGCGCGCTGCCGGCGACCTTGATGATGTACTCGGTGAGCGTCTGCAGCGACTGGCGGTTGGCGGCGGTATCGGGCAGCAGGTACACGCCTTCGCGCATCACCGCCGCGCCCAGCGACTCCAGGGTGCGCAGTACGCGCATGCGCGAGGCCGGATCCTCGATCGGCAGCTGCGCGATGGTCAGCAGCCAGCCGGCCGGCGCGGCTTCCGCCTGGGGAGTCCCCTCATCCATGTGCGGCATAATAACTTCATGAACTTCGACAAGGAACTCGATGCGCGCGGGCTGAATTGCCCGCTGCCGATCCTGCGCACCAAGAAGGCCCTGACCGACATGAGCTCGGGCCAGGTCCTGAAGGTGCTCGCCACCGACCCGGGCGCGGTGAAGGACTTCCAGACGTTCTCGCGCCAGACCGGGCATGAGCTCGTCTCGCACGACGAAGCGAACCGGGAATTCACCTTCTTCATGAGGAAGAAGTGAAGTGGCTTTGCTTGCTGGCAGCAGGAGCGGCATTCGCCGCCCATGGGCAAAACGCGACCTTCACCGTCAAGGTCCTCACGCCTGAAACCGCGCTCAAGGCGGCACAGGCCGCGCTCGAGAGCTGCCGCGAGCGCGGTTATCAGGCCACGGTGGCGGTGGTCGACCGCATGGGCGTGGTGCAGGTGCTGCTGCGCGATCGCTTCGCTGGGCCGCATACGCCGGACATGGCCACCGCGAAGGCCTATACCGCAGCGAGCTTCCGCACCAATACCACCGAGCTCGCCGAAGCGAGCCAGCCGGGCAGGCCGGCGAGCGGCATCCGCCACCGGCCGGGCATCGCCGCGGTCGGCGGCGGCCTGCTGATCGAGGCGGGCGGCTCGCTGCTTGGCGCGATCGGCGTCTCGGGTGCGCCCGGCGGCCGCGAGGACGATGCTTGCGCGGCAGCGGGCATCGCCGCGATTCGCGAAGACATCGAGCTATGAAATAATCGTCGCGTGAAAGCGCGCTGGATCCGACTCGGCGCCGTCGCGCAGCAGGAGTTCGACGCCGCCTATACCGCCATCGCCGCCGCGCAGCCGCGCGACGCGGCGCCGGTGCTCTTGTGGAGTGAGGAAGCCTCCCGCTTTCCCTTCGCGCTGATCGCACCGCTCAAGTTCGCGCCGGGCCGGCCGCAGCGCTGGCTTTCGTGGGGCCTCGCGGCGGTGGTCGCCACCTACCGGCAGTTCGGCGTGCCGGCCTACGTGGACGGCGAGCTCTACCTGCACGGGCGCGACATCGCGCAGAGCCGCGCGCTTGCCCTGGGCGAATGCGCCGTCATCGCCTCCAGCTTCCTGATGCGCTTTCCGGGCAGTTGCGTCGCCACGCCGTCGTTCGAGCTCGAGCAGGCGTTCCGCCTGCGGCTCGAGGCCCAGCACGGCTGGCAGTTCGACCACTCCTGGCCGACGCAGCCGGAATGCATCGTCGCTAACTCTTACTAGCGCGGCGCGCTCAGCCGGCCCAGTTGCTCGCGCAGCTTGGCGAGCGTGGCCTCGTGCGCGGCGAGGCGCGCGCGGTGCTCGTCGACCACCTTGGCGGGCGCCTTGTCGACGAACGAGCGGTTGGCGAGCTTTTCCTTCGCCTTCTGAATCTCGCCTTCGAGCCGCGCCGATTCCTTGCTCAGGCGCTCGCGCTCGACTTCGGGATCGACTTCCACCTGCAGCATGACGCGATGCGGGCCCACCACGGCGACTGGGGAGTCGGACGCCGGCAGTGCCGCCACGACGTGGATCGCCGAGGGGCGCACCAGCGCCTCGAGCGCGCCCAGCGTGGTGGGGCCGGGCGCGCCGGTGATGTACAGCGGCACGCGCTTCGCGTCCGTTTTGAGGTTGCGCGCGGCGTTCACCACCTCCTTCGCGATGGCGACTTCTGCCTCCGCAGCTCCGTCGATCTTCTCCGGCTGCGATTTCGGATACCGCTGCAACATGATCGTGTCGCCATTCTTCCCGGCGAGCGGCCCCACGCTCTGCCACAGCTCCTCGGTGATGAAGGGAATGATCGGATGCGCGAGGCGCAGCGCCGTCTCCAGCACCCGTACCAGCGTGCGGCGCGTGCCGCGCTGCGCGGCCCCGCTGCCCTTTGCCAACTGGCCTTTCGCGATCTCGACGTACCAGTCGCAGTACTCGTCCCATACGAACTGGTAGATCGCGTTCGCCGCGTTGTCGAACCGATATTCGGCGAATGCCTGCTCTACCTCGGCCTCGGTGCGCTGCAGGCGGCTGATGATCCAGCGATCCCAGGTCGAGAGCTCGACCGGCGCGTTCTCGTCCAGCCCGCAGTCCTTGCCCTCGGCGTTCATCAGTACGAAGCGCGTCGCGTTCCACAGCTTGTTGCAGAAGTTTCGGTAGCCCTCGCAGCGGCCAAGGTCGAAGTTGAGGGTGCGCGCGAAGCTGGCGAGCGAGGCGAACGTGAAGCGCAGCGCGTCGGTGCCGAACGCCGGGATGCCGTTGGCGAAGTGCGACTTCACGTACGCCTCTGCCTTCTGCTGGTGCTCCGCCTTGAGCAGGCCCTGCTTGGATTTCTTCAGCAGCTGGTCGAAGGCGATGCCGTCGATGAGGTCGAGCGGGTCGAGCGTGTTGCCCTTCGACTTCGACATCTTCTGCCCTTCGGCGTCGCGCACCAGGGCGTTGATGTAGACGTGGCGGAACGGCACCTTGCCGGTGAAGTGGGTGGTCATCATCACCATGCGTGCCACCCAGAAGAAGATGATGTCGAAGCCGGTGACCAGCACCGAGGAGGGCAGGAAGGTGTCGAGGTCCTTCGTCTTGTCCGGCCAGCCAAGAGAGGTGAACGGCACCAGGGCGGAGGAGAACCAGGTGTCGAGGACGTCGGGGTCCCTCTTCAGGGGACCGGTGAGGCCATGCTTTTGCTTGATCTCCGCTTCCGTACGGCCCACGTAGATCTTTCCCTGCTCGTCGTACCACGCCGGGATCTGGTGGCCCCACCAGAGCTGGCGGGAGATGCACCAGTCCTGGATGTTCTGCAGCCACTCGTTGTAGGTCTTGGTCCAGTGCTCGGGGAAGAACTTCACTTCGCCCTTCGCCACCACCTCCAGGCCTTTCGCGGCCAAACCTTCCATCGCCACGAACCACTGGTCGGTGAGCATCGGCTCGACGATCACGCCGGTGCGGCCGGAACGCGGCACGCGCAGCCTGTAGGGCTTCTCGGAAACGAGCAGGTTCTCCTTCCGGAGATCTTCGATGACCTGCTTGCGGGCGGCGAAGCGTTCGTGACCGCGGTATTTTGCGGGAGCCTGATCGTTGATGCGGGCCTCGAGCGTCATCACGCTGATCGGCTCGAAGCCGTGGCGCCTGCCGACCTGATAATCGTTGAAGTCGTGACCCGGAGTAATCTTCACGGCGCCGGTGCCGAATTCGGGGTCGACGTAGTCGTCGGCGATCACCGGAATGCTGCGGCCGGTAAGCGGCAGCTTCACGCGCTTGCCGACCATCGCCTGGTAGCGTGAATCAGAGGGATGGACCGCAACCGCCACGTCGCCGAGCATGGTCTCCGGGCGCACGGTCGCCACGCTGATGGAACTGCTGCCGTCCTCGAGCGGATAGCGGATCTCCCAGATCCTGCCGTCCTCTTCCTCGGTGTCGACCTCGAGGTCGGAGACGGCCGTGCCGAGCACCGGGTCCCAGTTGACCAGGCGCTTGCCGCGATAGATGAGCTTCTGCTCGAACAACTGGACGAAAACCTCGACCACCGCCCTGGACATCTTCGCGTCCATGGTGAAGTACCCGGCCTTCTGCCCTTCCGTGTCGGCGTAGGTCCAGTTCGCCGAGGCGCCCAGGCGCCGCATCTGGCGCGTGATGGTCGAGCCCGACTGCTGCTTCCACTCCCACACGCGCTCGACGAACTTCTCGCGCCCCAGGTCGTGGCGGCTCTTGCCTTCGTCCTGCAGCTGGCGCTCGACCACGATTTGCGTGGCGATGCCGGCGTGGTCGGTGCCCACCACCCAGTTGGTATTGAGGCCGCGCATGCGGTGGTAGCGGATGAGCGCGTCCATCAGCGTCTGCTGGAAGGCGTGGCCCATGTGCAGGGTGCCGGTGACGTTCGGCGGCGGCAGCTGGATGCAATAGGCCGGCGTGTCGTGATTGCGGTGCTGGAAATAGCCGGCCGATTCCCAGCGCTGGTACCAGCGCTCTTCGATCCCCGCGGGGTTGAAGCTCTTGTCCAGCACCTTACTTCTTGTCTGGGTGGGCGAGGGCGTGCGCCACGGAGGCGACGACCGCTTCGCGCACCATCTGGATCACGCTGATGGTGAGCTCGGCGCGCACGTTGTCGAGCGCCTGGCCGAGCACCGTGTTCAGCTTGTGCGCGATCTTCTCCTCGATCACGCGGTGCACCTCCGGGCCGAGGCGCTCGAGCACCGCGCGCTCCAGCTCGCGCGCCAGCGCCTCCAGCGCCTGGCTGTCGACCGAATGGCGCGGCGCGCGCTCGTCGCTGACGATCTCGGTGAGCACCGGCACTTCGCCCGCCGCGCGCGGGCTTCCCTGGCGTTTCATCAGCGCGTCGATGCGCTTGCCGAGGGGCTCGTCGCTCATTGCTCGCCGGCCTGCGCGAGGTCGTGGCTGGCGATGGCGTAGCCGCGCTCCTTGTAGAAGCGATAGCGGCTGCGGCCGCTGGCTTTTTCCTCGTCATTCGAGGAGACGACTTCGAGCAGGCGCGCGAAGCGCTCGAAGTGCGGCGGGCATTCGGCGCCGAGGTTGAGGAGCAGGTCGCAGCCCTCCGGCGCTTCCGCGCCGCTCGCGATCAGCACCGGGGTTTCGGCGGCGAGCGGCGCCTGCGAGCGGCAATGCGGCACGAAGCCGGTCGCCGGCCAGGTCCACATCAGCGTGTCGAGGCGGCCCGCGGTGTCGGCGTCGGGCGCGTAGATCAGCATGCGGCTGCCCTGCTTCAGCGCTTTCGCGGCGAGGCGGCAGGCGACCTGCAGCCGGTCGTCCGCATTGAAGTAAAAGCCGATGCTGGTCATTTGCGGCCCGCGTGCCGCAGCGCGTAGCGCACCAGGAGCGGCACCGGCCGTCCGGTGGAGCCCTTCTCGCGCCCGCCCTTCCAGGCGGTGCCGGCGATGTCGAGGTGCGCCCAGCGCAGCTTGCGCGTGAAGCGCGCGAGGAAGCAGGCCGCGGTGATGCTGCCGCCGGGGCGTCCGCCGATGTTCGCCATGTCGGCGAAGTTCGAGCGCAGCTGCTCCTGATAGTCCTCCCACAGCGGCATCTGCCACACCCGGTCCCAGGCGTCGTCGGCGGCTTCGCGGATCTCGTCGGCCAGGGTCTGGTCGTTGGCGAACAGGCCGCTCGTCACATGGCCGAGCGCGATCACGATGGCGCCGGTCAGGGTGGCGATGTCGATCACCGTGTCGGGCTTGAAGCGCTCGGCGTAGGTGAGGGCGTCGCACAGGATCAGGCGGCCCTCGGCGTCGGTGTTGAGGATCTCCACCGTCTGGCCCGAAAGGGTGGTGGCGATGTCGCCGGGCTTGGTGGCGTGGCCGCCGGGCATGTTCTCGCACGCCGGGATCACGCCGACCACGTTCACCGGCGCGCGCATGCCGGCGAGCGCGCGGATCGCGCCGAGCACCGAGCCGGCGCCCGACATGTCGAACTTCATCTCGTCCATTTCGCCCGCCGGCTTGAGCGAGATGCCGCCGGTGTCGAAGGTGATGCCCTTGCCCACCAGCGCCAGCAGCTTCTTGTTCTTCGCATTTCCCTTGTAGTGCAGGACGATCAGCTTCGGCGGCTGGTGCGAGGCGCGCGCCACGGCCAGCAGCGCGCCCATGCCGAGCTTCTCCATGTCCTTGCGCTCGAGCACCTCGACCTGCAGCTTGAATTCGCGCGCCATCTTTTCCGCCTCGGCGGCGAGGTACGCCGGCGTGCAGATGTTGGGCGGCAGGTTGCCGAGCGTCTTGGCGAGCGCCGCGCCGTCGGCCGTGGCCACCGCCTCCTGCAGCGCGCTCTTCAGCTCCTCCTTGGGGCTGAGCGGCAGGATCACCTCCGCGAGCGCCGGCGCCGGCGGCTTCTTGTCGGACTTGAGCTGGTCGAAGCGGTAGAAGGCGTCGCGCACGCCAAGCACCGCATGGCGCAGGTTCCAGGAAACCGGCCGCTCGCCTACTTTCATATCGACGAGGAAGAGGGCCGCCTCCTTCGCGCCGAGGTCCTTCAGCGCCTGCGCGGCGGCGCGCACCGCGTCGCGGTAGGAGGCTTCTGCAGTTTTCTCGCCCAGGCCGACCAGCAGCACGCGCTCGGCGGCGACGCCGGGCAGGTTGCGAAGCACGAGGGTCGAGCCGCTGCGCCCGGAGATGTCGCGCAGCGCCTTTTTCACGGCCCCTTTCGAGGCCTGGTCGACGCGGCGCGCGGCGGCGGTGAGTTCCCCGCCCTGGTGGACGCCGAGCACTACGCAGCCGACTTGCGCCGCCTCGGGCGACAGCGCCTTTATGCTAAATTCCACGGGCCGAAAGTATCACATGATCTTCCACCGGGCGCTGTTGCGGGAGTTCGCGGGTCTCGCGGGCGCCGTGTTCATGACGCTGTTTGCCATCGCGGTGACGACGAGGCTGATCCGCCTCCTCGGCCAGGCCGCGGGCGGCAAGTTTCCGTCGGACGCGGTGTTCGCCTTTCTCGGCTTCTTCGCGCTCGGTGCGCTGCCGGTCCTGCTGTCGCTCACCATGTTCATCTCGGTGCTGCTCACCATGACGCGCAGCTGGCGCGACTCCGAGATGGTGATCTGGTTCGGCGCCGGGCAGCCGCTCACCGCCTGGCTGAAGCCGGTGATGCTGTTCGCGCTGCCGCAGATCGCGGTGATTGCGGCGCTGTCGATGTTCATCTCGCCGTGGGCGGCGCAGATGGCCGGGCAATACGCCACCAAGATGGAGTCGCGCGACGACGTGTCGCGCGTCAGCCCCGGAGTGTTCGGCGAGACCGCCAACCGGCAGCGCGTGTTCTTCGTCGAGTCGGTGTCGGGCGACTCGAGCGCGGTGCAGAACATCTTCGTCAGCTCGGTGCAGCAGAACAGGAGCGGGGTCAGCATGAGCCGCAGCGGCCACACCGAGACCGCGCCCAACGGCGACCGCTTCATCGTCCTCGAGCAGGGGCGGCGCTACGAGGGCGCGCCGGGCGACCCGGAGTTCCGCCTCACCGAGTTCGACAGGTACGCCGCGCGCATCGAGACCAAGGAGAGCAAGGAAGTGGTGCCGACGCACAAGAACCTGCCGACCCTGGCGCTGATCAAGGCGCCGACCAACCAGAACCTCGGCGAGCTCCTGTGGCGCGTCGGCATCCCGATCTCGGCGCTGGTCCTGGTGCTGCTCGCCATCCCGATGAGCTTCGTCAACCCGCGCGCCGGGCGCTCGGCCAACCTGCTGTTCGCCCTGCTCACCTACATCGTGTACTCGAACCTGCTCAGCGTGAGCCAGGCGCGCGTCGCGCAGGGCCGCATGGATTTCGGCGTCGGCTGGTGGCTGGTGCACGCCGGCATGATCGTCCTGCTGGTGGTGATGTTCGCGCAGCGCATGCAGCTCATCCGCCTGCGGCTGGGTAAATGAGCCGGCCAATGAGCCGGCGATAAGGGTGGCCGCCCGCACCCTCGAGCGCTACCTCGCGCGCCAGGTCTACACCTCGGTCGGCTTCGTGCTGTTCGGCTTCCTCGGCCTGTTCGCCTTCTTCGATCTGATCAGGGAGCTGGCCGACCTCGGCAAGGTCGACTACAACCTGCGCCAGGTGTTCACCTTCGTCCTGCTGTCGGTGCCGACGCACGCCTACGAGCTGTTCCCGGTGGTGGTGCTGATCGGCACGCTCTACGTGATGGCGCACCTCGCCAGCAATTCCGAGTACACGGTGATGCGCGCCTCCGGGCTCTCGCCGCGCCGCGCCGGGCTGACCCTGGTGAAGATCGGCCTGCCCTTCGTGGTGCTGACCTTCGTCATCGGCGAATGGGTGTCGCCCTGGTCCGAGGAGCAGGCGCAGAAGGTCAAGATCCGCGCCATGAGCTCGATGATCGGCCAGGACCTGGACTCCGGCCTGTGGTTCAAGGACGAAGGCTCGTTCATCAACGTGCGCGAAGCGCGCCAGACCAACCAGCTCGGCGGCATCCGCATCTACGACTTCGACCCGGAATATCGCCTGCGCCAGATCACGCTGGCGAAGCGCGCCGAGTACGCCGGCAAGGGGGTGTGGCGCCTGGAGGAGACGCTGCAGACCCAGTTCACGCCGCAAGGCCCGCGCACCCAGGGCTATGCCCAGTCGGAATGGCGCTCGCGCGTGACCCCGGACATGCTCGACGCGCTGATCGTGCGGCCCGAGCGCATGTCGGCCTGGGCGCTGCACAAGTACACCGAGCACCTGCAGGGCAACCGCCAGCGCACCGAGCGCTACGAGATCGCGCTGTGGAAGAAGCTCTTCTACCCGATCGCCGCGCTGGTGATGATGGCCCTCGCGCTGCCGTTCGCCTACATGCAGGCGCGCGCCGGGATGGTCGGCATCAAGGTGTTCCTCGGCATCATGCTCGGCATCTTCTTCCACATGATGAACAGCCTGTTCGCGCAC
>DATFDV010000051.1:0-18388 GCA_035251855.1 Burkholderiales bacterium
CCACGCGCGCAGTAGCACGCTGCGCTCGCCCTTCAGGACCGCGCGGCTTTCCCCGGCGAGCCGCAGCGCGCCGTAGGCTTCGTGGTCCACCTCGAGCAGGCCGGCGGCGATGCATTGCCGCACGATCGCCCGCCACTCGCGGCCGCTGCGCTCGCGGCCGATGCCGAAGGTGCTCAGCTTCTCGTGCTCCCGCTGCGCCACCTTCGGCGTGGCCTCGCCGCGCAGCACGTCGATCACATGCAGGGCGCCGAAGCGCTGGCCGGTGCGATACACGCACGAGAGCAGCTGCTGCGCTGCCAGCGTGCCGTCGAAAGTCGCCGGCGCGTCGAGGCAGTTGTCGCAGTTACCGCACGGCCGGGCCGCTTCGCCGAAATAGCCGAGCAGCCGCACGCGCCGGCATTCGGCGGCCTCGCACAGGCCGAGCATGGCGTCGAGCTTCGCCGCCTGGATGCGCTTCTGCGCCTCGCCGGCCTCGGATTCGTCGATCATGCGCCGCAGCTGCACCACATCCTGCAGGCCGTAGGCCATCCAGGCATCCGCCGGCAGGCCATCGCGCCCGGCGCGCCCGGTCTCCTGGTAATAGCCCTCGACGCTCTTCGGCAGGTCGAGGTGCGCGACGAAGCGCACGTCGGGCTTGTCGATCCCCATGCCGAAGGCAATGGTGGCGACCATCACGATGCCATCCTCGCGCTGGAAGCGCTCCTGGTGTCGCCGGCGACTCTCCGCCTCCATGCCGGCGTGGTACGGCAGGGCAACGATCTTTTCGGATTGAAGCAGCGCCGCGGTCTCGTCGACTTTCTTGCGCGACAGGCAGTACACGATACCCGCCTCGCCAGCATGCTCCGCGCGGATGAAATCGAGCAGCTGGCGGCGCGCATCGTCCTTCTCGACGATGCGGTAGCGGATGTTCGGCCGGTCGAAGCTCGAGACGAACGCGCGCGCATCGCCGAGCTGCAGCCGCTCCACGATCTCGGCCCGCGTCTGCGCATCGGCCGTGGCGGTGAGCGCGATGCGCGGCACCCCGGGAAAACGCTCTCCCAGCACCGCGAGCTGCAAGTATTCCGGGCGGAAGTCATGGCCCCATTGCGACACGCAGTGCGCTTCGTCGATCGCGAGCAGCGCGAGCCGGCTCTGCGCCAGCAGCTCGAGGCAGCGCGGCGTGAGCAGGCGCTCGGGTGCCACGTACAGCAGGTCGAGCTCGCCGCGGCGCGTGCGACGCTCGACCTCCGCCGCCGCCGCGCCCGTCAGGGTCGAGTTTAGGAACGCGGCGCGCACGCCGAGCTCCGCAAGCGCCGCCACCTGGTCCTGCATCAGCGCGATCAGCGGCGAGACGACGACGCCGACGCCTTCGCGCAGCAGCGCCGGGATCTGGTAGCACAGCGATTTGCCGCTGCCGGTGGGCATCAGCACTAGCGCGTCGCCCCCGCCGGTCACATGGTCGATGACCTCGGCCTGATGCCCGCGAAAGGCCGGATAGCCGAAAACCTCTTGTAGGACCTTACCTGCGTTCAAAGATCGCGGCGATCCCCTGACCACCGCCGATGCACATGGTCACCAGCGCGTAACGCTTCTGCGTGCGCTCCAGCTCGTAGAGCGCCTTCACCGTGAGGATCGCGCCGGTGGCGCCGATCGGATGGCCGAGCGCCACCGCGCCGCCGTTCGGGTTGACCTTCGCCGGGTCGAGGCCAAGGTCCTTGGTCACCGCCATCGCCTGGGCGGCGAAGGCCTCGTTCGATTCCACCACGTCCATGTCGGCGGGCTTGAGCCCTGACTTCTCGAACACCCGCTTGACCGCGGGAATCGGACCGAGCCCCATCAGCTGCGGCTCGACGCCGGCGTGCGCGTAGGCCACCAGCCGCGCCATTGGCTTCAGCCCAGCTTTCTGCGCAAAGGAGGCGCTGGTCAAAACGATGGCCGCACCCGCGTCGTTGAGACCAGAGGCATTACCCGCGGTCACGGTGCCGTCCTTCTTGAAGACCGTTTTCAGCTTGCCGAGGTCCGCCATCGTCGCGCCGGGACGCACGTGCTCGTCGCTCGCGAACTGCTCGACGCCTTTGCGCGTCTTGAGCTCGATCGGCGTGATCTGCGACTTGAAGTAACCAGCATCGATAGCCTGGGAAGCACGACGATGTGACTCTATTGAAAAGCTATCTTGCTGCTCGCGCGTGAAGCCGTATTTCGCGGCGATGTTCTCCGCGGTGACGCCCATGTGGCCATGGCCGAACGGGTCGTGCAGCGCGCCGGTCATCGCGTCGACCACCGCGGCATCGCCCATGCGCTGGCCCCAGCGGCCGGCAGGCAGGAAGTACGCCGCGCGGCTCATGCTCTCGGCGCCGCCGGCCACGGCGACATCGCAATCGCCCAGCATCAGGTGCTGGGCGGCCGACACGATCGCCTGCAGCCCCGAGCCGCACAGCCGGTTGACCGTCAGGCACGGCGTGCCGACCGGCAGGCCGGCCTCGATCGCGGCGACGCGCGAGAGGTACATGTCCTTTGCCTCGCCGTGGATCACGCTGCCCATCACCACGTGGCCGACGCGCGCCGGCTCGATCTTCGCGCGCGCCAGCGCCTCGCGGATCGCCACTGCGCCGAGCTTGGTCGCCGCCAGCTCCTTCAGCGCGCCGCCGTAATCGCCGATGCCGGTGCGCACGCCGGAAACCACCACTACCTCTTGATTGCTCATTGCAATCTCCCGTAGAGATCGTGCTCGTCCGCACGATCGATAATCACGTCCCTGAATTCTCCCGGCTTGCCGCCTGCCTTTTTACCCTCGAAGCGCACTACGCCGTCGATCTCCGGCGCATCGGCGCTCGATCGCCCCAAGCCGGGCGCATCGACCAGCACCCGAAGCGTCTTGCCGATTTTGCGCTGCAGTTTGTGCGCGCTGATCTTCGCTTGCGCCAGCATGAACTGCTCCTTCCTGAGATTCCTCACTTCCTCCGGCACGGCATCCGGAAAATCGTTGGCTGCGGCGCCCTCCACCGGCGAATAGGCGAAGCAGCCGACGCGGTCGAGCTGCGCTTCCTCGAGGAACGACAGCAATTGCGAAAACTCTTCCTCGGTTTCGCCAGGGAAGCCGGCGATGAAGGTCGAGCGCACGGTGATCTCGGGGCAGATCGCGCGCCAGCGGCGCAGGCGCTCGAGCACCTTCTCCGCGCTCGCCGGGCGCTTCATCAGCTTGAGGATGCGCGGACTGGCGTGCTGGAACGGCACGTCGAGATAGGGAAGGATTTTGCCCTCGGCCATCAGCGGAATGACTTCGTCGACGTGCGGGTAGGGATAGACGTAGTGCAAGCGTACCCACACGCCCAGCTCGCCCAGCGCTTTGCAAAGCTCCGCCATTTTGGTCTTGAGGGGACGCCCCTGCCAAAACCCCGTTCGGTACTTCACATCCACCCCGTACGCACTGGTGTCCTGCGAGATGACGAGCAGCTCCTTCACGCCGGCCTTCACCAGGTTCTCGGCTTCCTGCATGACTTCGCCGATCGGCCGGGAGTCCAGGTCGCCGCGCATCGAGGGGATGATGCAGAAGGTGCAGCGGTGGTTGCAGCCTTCGGAAATTTTGAGATACGCGTAGTGCTGCGGCGTGAGCTTGATCCCTTGGGCGGGAACCAAATCCGTGTACGGGTCGTGTGGTTTAGGCAGATGCGCGTGCACCGCTTTCATCACCGCGGGTGTGTCGTGCGGGCCGGTGATGGCGAGCACCGACGGATGCCTGGCCCTGATGACGTCCTGCTTGACGCCCAGGCACCCGGTGACCACCACTTTGCCGTTCTCGGCGAGCGCCTCGCCGATCGCCTCGAGCGATTCCTCCACCGCGGCGTCGATGAAGCCACAGGTGTTGACGATGAC
Organism: Burkholderiales bacterium; assembly: GCA_035251855.1. Classification (GTDB taxonomy): domain Bacteria; phylum Pseudomonadota; class Gammaproteobacteria; order Burkholderiales; family SG8-39; genus SCGC-AG-212-J23. The sequence continues at coordinate 3,853 of DATFDV010000051.1, forward strand.
GAGGTCGGCGCCGGCGTAGTCCTTGGCCGTCTGGTAGCCCTCGGCGCGCAGCTGCGTGAGGATGCGCTCGGAGTCGACCAGCGCCTTCGGACACCCTAGCGAGACGAACCCAACGCGCGGAACGGCGCTGCGCGCCGGAACTTCAGGGCTTGTCAGGATCGTTCTTGCCGGTCTGTGAAAAGCCGGGGAAGGAAAGGCCGGTGAACATGTTGCGCGCCTGGCTCTGCATCTGGTCCTGGAACTGCGCGAACATCTTCTGGCTCTGCTCCATGTAAGCCTGCATCAGGCTCTGCATCGCCGGGCCCTGCAGGTTCATGAATTGCGCCCACAGGTCCTGCGAGGCGCGCGAGTTGTCGCCGTACATGCGCTGCGACTGCTCCTGCAGCGCCTTCTGGATGTCCTGGAAGGCGCGGATGTTCTTCTCGAGATAGGTGCCCATCAGGCCCTGCATGGCGTGGCCGTAGAAGCGGATCAGCTGCGACAAGAGCTCGGAGGAGAACATCGGCACGCCGCCCGACTCCTCCTCGAGGATGATCTGCAGCAGGATCTGGCGCGTCAGGTCCTCGCCGCTCTTGGCGTCGACCACCTGGAAGTCTTCCTGTTTGAGGACCATCTGCTTGACATCGGCAAGCGTGATGTAGCTCGACGTCTTGGTGTCGTACAGGCGCCGGTTGGGGTACTTCTTGATCAGCCGAAGCTGGTTCTCCATCTTGCTCTCGCGCGTCGGCGGGGAGGAGGCCATCTTTTGAGTCTACTCCTTAATCCATTGCTTAATACATGTGCTGGCCGCCGTTGATGGAGATGTTGGCGCCAGTCACGAACGCCGCTTCCGCGGAGCACAGGTAGATGATCAGGCCGGCCACCTCGTCGGGCTGGCCGAGCCGGCCGATCGGGATCTGCGGCAGGATCTTCGAGTCGAGGATTTCCTTGGGGATCGCCGTCACCATCTTGGTGCCGATGTACCCGGGCGAGATGGTGTTCACGGTGACGCCCTTGCGCGCCACTTCCAGCGCCAGCGCCTTGGTGAAGCCGTGGATGCCGGCCTTCGCCGCCGAATAGTTGGTCTGGCCGAAGGCGCCCTTCTGGCCGTTGACCGACGAGACGTTGATCACGCGGCCCCAGCCGCGCTCGACCATGCCGTCCATCACCTGCTTGGTCATGTTGAAGCAAGAGTCGAGGTTGGTGCGCATCACCGCGTCCCAGTCGGCCTTGCTCATCTTCTTGAACGTCATGTCGCGGGTGATGCCGGCGTTGTTCACCAGGATGTCGATGGCGCCGCATTCGGACTGGATGCGCGCGCAGATGCGCGCGCAATCGTCGTAGTCCACCACGTCGACGGGAAAGGCGTTGAACGAGAAGCCGCGGCCCTTCATCTCCTCGAGCCAGCTGCGGTACTTGGTGTTCGACGGCGAATAGGTGACCACCACGCGGTAGCCGGCCTCCGCCATCTTCGTCGAGATCGTCTCGCCCAGACCACCCATGCCGCCGGTGATGACGGCGACCCGCTGCTTTGCCATGATGCCTCCTCGCCCCTCGCCGGGAGAGGGGAGTCTACATCATGTGCATGCCGCCATTCACCGAGATGTTGGCGCCGGTGATGTAGCCCGCTTCCTCCGACGCGAGGAAGGCGACCACCGCGGCGATCTCCGCCGGCTTGGCGAGGCGCCCCATCGGAATCGACTCGACGATCTGGTCGCGGATCTCCTGGCGGATCGCCATCACCATGTCGGTCTCGACGTAGCCCGGCGACACGGTGTTCACCGTCACGCCCTTGCGCACCACTTCCTGCGCCAGCGCCTTGGAGAAGCCGGCCATCCCGGCCTTGGCGGCGGAATAGTTGGTCTGGCCGAACTGGCCCTTGATTGCGTTCACCGAGGAGATGTTGATGATGCGCCCCCAGTTGCGCTCGCTCATGCCGTCGATCACCTGGCGCGTGACGTTGAACACGCTGTTCAAATTGGTGTTGATCACCGCCATCCAGTCGGCCTCGCTCATGCGCTTGAACACCGAGTCGCGCGTGATGCCGGCGTTGTTCACCAGGATGTCGATCGGCCCGATTGCCGAGCGCACCTGCTCGAACATCGCGGTGCACGATTCGAAGTCGGCGACGTCGCCCTCGGCCGCGTGCACGCGGAAGCCTTCGCTGCGCATGCGCTCCAGCCACTCGCTCTTCCGGTCGTAGTCCGGCAGGCAGCCGGCGATTACGGTATGCCCTTGGCGTCCGAGGCGGCGGCAGATCGCGCTGCCGATGCCGCCCATGCCGCCCGAAATGAACGCGATGCGCGGCACCACCGGCAGCGTATCGTCGCGCCAGGCCTCCGGCCGTTGTACTACGTCAGCTTGGTTTCCCATGGTTCTCATTGTCCCTTTTTATCTTTCCACCGCTAGCGCGACGCCCATTCCCCCACCTATGCACAGCGACGCAAGGCCGCGCCTTGCATCGCGCTTCTGCATCTCGTGCAGCAACGTCACCAGTACCCGACAGCCCGAGGCGCCGATCGGATGGCCGAGCGCGATCGCGCCGCCGTTGACGTTCACCTTCGAGGTATCCCAGCCCATCTGGCGGTTGACCGCGATCGCCTGCGCGGCGAACGCCTCGTTGATCTCCATCAGGTCGAGGTCGGACGCCTGCCAGCCGGCGCGCGCCAGCGTGCGCTTGGACGCCGGCACCGGGCCCATGCCCATGTACTTCGGATCGACGCCGGCGGACGCGAACGCCTTGATGCGCGCGAGCGGCTTCAAGCCCAGTTCTTTGACCTTTTTTGCCGAGGCGAGCACCACGGCCGCGGCGCCATCATTGAGTCCCGACGCGTTGGCGGCGGTCACCGTCCCGTTCTTGTCGAACGCCGGCTTGAGGCTTTTCATCGCCTCGAGCGTCGCACCGTGACGCGGATACTCGTCATCGACGAACATCACCGGTCCTTTGCGCGAGGGGATTTCCACCGTAACGATCTCGTCCTTGAAGCGTCCGGCCTTCTGCGCCGCCTCGGCCTTGTTCTGGCTTTTGACGGCGAACTCGTCCTGCTCGTCGCGCGTGACGGCGTATTCCTTCGCGACGTTCTCGGCAGTGACGCCCATGTGGTACTGGTTGTAGACGTCCCACAGGCCGTCGACGATCATCGTGTCGACCAGCTTCGCGTCTCCCATGCGGAAGCCGTCGCGCGAGCCCATCAGCGCATGCGGCGACAGGCTCATCGATTCCTGGCCACCGGCCACCACGATGTCGGAGTCGCCGTTGGCGATCGCCTGCGCGCCGAGCATCGCCGCCTTGAGGCCGGAGCCGCACACCTTGTTGATGGTCATCGACGGAATCATCTCGGGCAGGCCGGCCTTCATCGCCGCCTGGCGCGCCGGGTTCTGGCCCACGCCGGCGGTGAGCACCTGTCCCATGATTACTTCGCTCACCTGGTCCGCCTTCACGCCGGCACGCTCGAGCACCTTGCGGATGACGAGCGCGCCGAGGTCGGACGCGGACGTTTTGGCCAGGCTGCCGCCGAACTTGCCGATGGGAGTGCGCGCTGCGCCGACGATGTAGATCTCTTCCATTGCTGCCTCCTAATGAATGCGCTGCTTCACGTAGCGCCCGGGCGCGGGCTCGATCGGCGGGTACTTCGCGCTGCCGGCCTTTGCCGGCGCCTTGCGGCTGCCGCCGCCGTGCTTGCCGAGCCACTCAGACCAAAGCGGCCACCAGCTTCCCGGGTGTTCCTGCGCCTTCGAAAACCACTCTTCCGGGTCGGCCGGATGGATCGGTAAAGAAGCAGGCTTGCCGATCCAGTGGCTGCGTCGATTCTTCGCCGCGGGATTCACTACCCCGGCAATGTGCCCGCTCGCGCCGAGCACGAACTGCTTTTCGTTTCCGCCCAGCAAATTCAAGGTCCGATAGGCGGAGCGCCACGGCACGATGTGGTCCTCGCGCGTCGCCATCACGAAGATCGGCAGCTTCACGGTGCGCAGATCGACCGGCACGCCGCAGTTCGTCAGCGCACCGGGCTCGCGCAGCCGGTTCTGCAGGTAAGTGTTGCGCAGGTAGTAGCAATACATCGGCCCGGGCAGGTTGGTGCTGTCGGCGTTCCAGTAGAGCAAGTCAAAGGCCGCCGGCTGCCCGCCGCGCAGGTAGTTGTTGACCACGTAAGGCCAGACCAGATCGTTGGCGCGCAGGCTGGAGAACACAAAGGCGAGGTCCTGCCCCGGCAGGATCCCGCCGGCGCCGATCGTCGCTTCGCGCGCCGCGACGCTCGCCTCGTCGACGAACAGACCGATCTGCCCCGGCTCCGAAAAGTCGAGCATCGCGGCGAGGAACGTCGCGCTCGCCACCAGTTCCGATTTCTTTTGCGAAAGAACGCCAAGGGCTGCGCCCAGCAGGGTCCCACCGACACAAAACCCCAACGCGTTGACCTGGTCGCTCCTGGCGATTTCCTTCGCCACGCGCAGGGCCGCGAACACGCCCTCCTCGAGGTAATCGTCCCAGCCGAACCGCCCCTGCGCCGCGTTGACGTTGCGCCAGGAGACCATGAACACCGTGTGGCCCGCTGCGACCGCGTAGGCGACGAAGGAGTTCTCAGGCTGCAGATCCAGGATGTAGAACTTGTTGATGCACGGCGGGATCATCACCAGCGGACGCGCCGCGACCTGCGCGGTGGCGGGCTTGTACTGGATCAGCTGGATCAGCTCGTTCTCGAACACCACGTCACCGGGGGTCACCGCCAGGTTGCGGCCGACCTCGAAGGCGGCTTCGTCGGTCTGGCTGATGCGGCGCTTCTGCACGTCGCCCAGCAGGTTGGCCAGGCCGCGCGCCAGGCTCTCGCCGCGCGTGGCCAGCGCCTCGCGCAACGCCTCCGGGTTGGTGGCGGGAAAATTCGCCGGGCACAGGGCGTCGATCCACTGGCGCGCGGCGAAACGCACGCGCTCCTTCGCCTGCGGCTCGAGCACCGCTGCTTCGACGAGCTCGTCGAGGTAGCGCGCGGCGAGCAGATAGGACTGCTTCAAGTAGTCGTAGTAAGGGTTCTCGCGCCATTCCTTCGCCGCAAAGCGACGGTCGCCGGGCTCGGGTGAAACCAGCGTTTCGGGCTTGCCCGCAGCGAGGCCGCTCCACAGCCGCGCCTGCTTGTCGAAATAGCTGCGTTGCAGCGCAGGATTGCTCCACGGGAGGGCGGAAGTCGCGGCCGGCGCGCCGGCCATGATCCGCATCCAGCCCTGCGTGACCTCGTTGCCGGAGCTGGCGATTGAAGCCAGCAGGGCCTCTGGAGAGCCGGGTTGCATCGCCGAACGATTTTGCGACGCACAACGAAGGCCGTCAAATGATTCTTAACCCCTTGACGGTGTAGTCCTTTTCACCTAGTGCGGCACCACGGCACCGACCGCCGCGATGGCGCCGATTCCCAGGGCGATGAGCAGGGCCTGAAAAGCGGTGTCGCGCAGCTCCGGGCGCCGGTGCAGGCCGGGAATCAAGTCCGCCACCGCGACGTAGATCATGCTGGAGGCCACCACGCCGAGCAGGATCGGCTCGAGCCCGTCGATGAGCTGCAGGCTGAAGTAGCCGATCACCCCGCCCACCGCCGTGGCGGCCGACGATACGAGGTTCATCGCCAGCGCGCGCGCGCGCGAATAACCCGAGTGCAGCAGGATCAGGAAATCGCCGACTTCCTGCGGGATCTCGTGCGCGATGATGGCCACCGCCGCGACCACGCCGAGCTCGGTGCTTTGCAGGAAGGCCGCCGCGATCAGCACGCCGTCGACGAAGTTGTGCACCGTGTCGCCGACCACGATCAGCGTGCCGCTGCGCCCATGGTCGTGCGCGTGCGTGTGCTGATCGTGGACTTCGCAGTTCTCGGTGTGGCAGTGGCGATAGAGCAGCAGCTTCTCGAGCACGAAAAAGCCGAAGATGCCGCCGAGGATCGAGAACGCGACCTTGTGCGCCTCGCCCTGCTCGAAGGCGTGCGGGATGATCTCGAGGAAGGCGGCGCCGAGCAGCGCGCCGATCGCGAAGGACACCAGCATCGGTATCCAGGTGGCGCGCAACAACAGCGCGAGGGCGGCGAGGCCGGCGGATAGCGTGCCGCCGGCGACGCTCGCGGCAAGGATCCATGCAAGCGTCATGAGGGTGGGCGATTCTACGCTAGGCAAGCCAGACGAAGGCCGCCATGCGCGCGCCGCTGCGGTCCCGGCGATAGGAAAAGAAGCGCTCGCGCTCCGTGTAGGTGCAAAACCCGCCGCCGCTGACCGCCTTCAGCCCTTTCAGCTTTTCGCGCGCCACCGCATAAAGGTCGAGCAGCCAGTGGCCGGGGCGCGCCGGCGCCAGGGCATCGGGGTACTTTGCAAAAGCGGCATACACATCCTCGCCGACTTCGTAGACCTGCGGGCCGATCGCGGGGCCCAGCCAGGCAACGATGTTCCGCCGCGGAACGCCCATCGCGTCCAGCGTCGCTTCGAGCACACCGCCCGCCAGGCCGCGCCAGCCGGCATGGGCCGCCGCCACGGTGGTGCCCTCTTGGTCGGCAAACAGTACCGGCATGCAGTCAGCGGCTTTTACTACGCACACCGTGCGGTATTCGCGCGTCAGGGCGGCATCCGCCTCGCGTTCAACGTTGTTATCCAGATCGATCACCCGCTTGCCGTGGACCTGCTTCAGCCACTGCGGCTCACCCGGAAGCGCGGCGCGCAGCTTGCCGCGCACCGCTTCGTCGGCGAGGTCACCAAAGTCGCGCGTGGTGACGAACGCGCGCACGCGCGGCGGCGCCGGCCAGTCGGGAACGATCACTTGCGCAAGCCTTCGATCAGCCGCTTCATGTCGCGCGGCAGCGGCGCGGACCAGCTCACCGGCTTGCCGGTGGTCGGATGAACCAGCGTCAGCTCGATCGCGTGCAGCGCCTGGCGCGGGAAGGCGATGCCGTGGCGCGTGCCGCGCCGGTAGGTCTCGTCGCCGACCAGCGGATGGCGCAGGTGCTGGAAATGCACGCGGATCTGGTGCGTGCGGCCGGTCTCGAGGCGGCACTCGACCAGCGCGTCGTGGCCGTAGCGCTCCAGCACCCGGTAGTTGGTGCGCGAGGGCTTGCCGCGATGAGTGACCGCCATGCGCGTGCGTGCACGCGCGTCGCGTCCCACCGGCGCATCGATCACGCCGCTCGCCGGCGGGTCGCCCTGCACCACGGCGAGATAGACGCGGCGCATGCTGTGGTCGGCGAGCTGCCTGACCAGCGAAACCTGCGCCTCCACCGTCTTCGCCACCACCAGCAGGCCGCTGGTGTCCTTGTCGAGCCGATGCACGATGCCGCCGCGCGGCACCGCGGCCAGCGCCGGCGAATGCGCCAGCAGCGCATTGAGCAGCGTGCGGTCGGGCTGGCCGGCGCCGGGGTGCACCACCAGTCCCGCCGGCTTGTCGATCACCATCAGCGCCGCGTCCTCGAAGACCACTTTGAGCGGCATGCGCTGCGCCTGCGGCGCGGCAGCGTCGGGGATGCGCGGCGGCCGCAGCGCCACCGACTCGCCGCCGGTGACGGCGTGGTTCGCGTCGAAGCGCTTGCCGTCGAGCGTGATGTGGCCCGACTTCAGCCACGCCTGCAGCCGATTGCGCGAATATTGCGGAAACAGGCGAGCCAGCGCCTGGTCGAGGCGCATGCCGCCGAGCGCCGCTGGCACGCTGGCGCTCATCGGCGCGGCGAGGCCGGCATCCCAGTCAATGTTATGATTTTTTTTCCGCATGGCTCGCATCGCAGTTTACTTCCTAGTCGCGATCTTCGGCCTCGCCGGCTGCGCCGGCAGCACCGAGGACGAAACCGTCGGCTGGTCGGCGCAGCGCCTCTACGGCGAGGCGAAGGACGCCATGTCGTCGAAGGACTGGCCGCGCGCGGTGAAGTACCTGGAGAAGCTCGAGGCGCGCTATCCCTACGGCCGCTTCGCGCAGCAGGCGCAGCTCGAGATCGCCTACTGCCACTACAAGGACGGCGAGCGCTCCTCGGCCGTCGCTGCGGTCGACCGCTTCATCAAGATGTACCCGAACCACGCGAGCGCGGACTACGCCTGGTACCTGAAGGGCCTGATCAACTTCAACGACCAGTACGGCGTGATGTCGAACCTGACCACGCCGGACATGAGCGACCGCGACCCGAAGTCCTCGCGCGAGTCGTTCAACGCCTTCAAGGAAGTGGTCACGCGCTACCCGGAGTCGAAGTACGCGCCTGACGCCACGCTGCGCATGCGCTACCTGGTCAACGCGCTCGCCTCGCACGAGGTGCACGTCGCGCGCTACTACATGAAGCGAGGCGCTTACCTGGCCGCGGCCAACCGCTCGCAATACGCCATCCAGCACTACGCCCAGGCGCCCGCCATCGAGGAGGCGGTGTTCGTGCTGGTGCTGGCGTACGACCGGCTCGGCATGAACGACCTGCGCGACGCCGCCGATCGCGTGATGCGCAGCAACTTCCCCGACAGCCGCTACCTCAAGCCCGGCGGCGACCGCAAGGATGTGCCCTGGTGGCGGCTGTGGGATCCCGAATGGTGAAGAAGATCCTGATCATCGGCGCGGCTGGCATGATCGGCCGCAAGCTCAGCGCGCGTTTGCAGAAAGACGGCGCCGGAGAGTTGATGCTGCATGACGTCGTCTCTGCGGGTCCGGGTGCGATCGTCTCCGACCTGTCGGCCCCCGGCGAAGCCGAGAAGCTGGTCGCCGCGCGACCCGACCTGATCTTTCACCTCGCGGCGATTGTTTCCGGCGAAGCCGAGGCCGACTTCGAGAAGGGTTATCGCATCAACCTCGACGGCACGCGGCGGCTGTTCGAGGCGGTGCGCAAGGTGGGGAACGGATACAAGCCGCGACTGGTCTTTACCTCGTCGATTGCGGTGTTCGGCTCGCCGTTTCCACCGGCGATCGGCGACGAGTTCCTGAACGCCCCGCTCACCAGCTACGGCACGCAGAAGGCAATCGGCGAACTGCTGCTCTCGGACTACAGCCGGCGAGGGTTCTTCGACGGCATCGGCATCCGCCTGCCGACGATCTGCGTGCGCCCGGGCAAGCCGAACAAGGCGGCCTCGGGCTTCTTCTCCGGCATCCTGCGCGAGCCGCTGAGCGGCCAGGAAGCGGTGCTGCCGGTGCCCGAAAGCGTGCGCCACTGGTTCGCCTCGCCGCGCGCGGCGATCGAGTTCCTGGTGCACGCGGCGAGCATCGACACCGCCAAGCTCGGCACGCGCCGCAACCTCAGCATGCCGGGCATCAGCGCGACCGTCGGCGAGCAGATCGAGGCGCTGCGCAAGGTCGGCGGCGACAAGGCGGTGCGGCTGATTCGCCGCGAGCCCGACCCCACCATCATGCGCATCGTCGAGGGCTGGCCGCAGAACTTCGACGCGCGCCGGGCGCTGGCGCTGGGCTTCCGAGCCGACTCCAGCTTTGAGGAGATCATCCGCATTCACGTCGCGGATGAGCTCCAAGGAACTGTGCAACCTCGGCCAGGTTCCGCGTAGGCTTCATCGGCGGCAGGCTCTTCAGGATCTGGCGGCCGTAGGCCTTGGACAGTAGCCGCGGGTCGCAGAGCATCAGCACGCCGCGGTCGGTCTCGTCGCGGATCAGGCGCCCGGCGCCCTGCTTGAGCTGCAGCACCGCCTGCGGCAGCTGCAGCTCGGTGAACGGATTGCCTTCGCGCGCGCGGATCGCCTCGATGCGCGCGGCGAGCACCGGGTCGTCGGGCGGGGCGAAGGGCAGCTTGTCGATCACCACCACCGACAGCGCCTCGCCGCGTACATCGACGCCTTCCCAGAAAGACTGGCTGCCCAGCAGCACCGCGTTGCCGAGCGAGCGGAAGCGCGCCAGCAGCTCGCTGCGCGAGCCGGTGCCTTGCACGAGCAGCGGATAGGACAGCATCCCGCGCAGGCGCTCATGGGCGCGGCGCAGCGCGCGCAGTGTGGTGAACAGCAGAAAAGCGCGCCCGCCGCTCGCCTCGATCACCGGCAGCGTCGCATCCACCACCGCATCGGTGAACGCCGGGTCGTTCGGATCCGCCGGCAGCCCTTTCGGCAGGTAAAGCAGCGCCTGCTGCGCGAAGTCGAACGGGCTCGCCCAGCGCCGGGTGGCGGCCTGGCCGAGCCCGAGCTCGCGCGTGAAGTGGCCGAACGCTTCGCCCATCGCCAGCGTCGCCGAGGTGAAGATCCAGGCGCGCGGATGGTCGTTCATCTGCCGGCTGAAGAGCTCGGCCGACGAAAGGGGCGTGACGTGCAGCCGCGCGCCATGGCCGAACACTTCGACCCAGCGTACCTCGCCGGCCGGGTCGGTCTCGCGCATTCGCACCACGCCGGCGAGCGCCGTCGCCGCGCGCCGGGCGCAGGCGGCGAGGCCCTCGGAGCGCTCGGCCTGCGCCTCGAGCGGCTCGCGGATCTGATTCAATGCTTTTTGAACAAGCTCGAGACTGTCGGCAAAGCCGGGCAAACGCAGGGCCTGGCTCCACGAGAGGCGGCTGGCCGTCTCCCCGAGGGCGAGGCGCAGATCGCGCGCCGCCTTCTCCATGCGGTTGGCGAGCGCCTCGAGCTCGGGCGAAGCGCCGCCGGCGGCGCGCAGCTCGGCGCGGGCATCGCGCGCGATCTCCATCAGCTGGGTGCTGGACACGGTTTCGCCGAAGAAGAGCCGCGCCGTTTCGGGCAGCTGGTGCGCTTCGTCGAAGATCACCGTGTTGCACGCCGGTAGCAGCTCGGAGATGCCCTCGTCGCGCAGCACTACGTCGGCGAAGAAGAGGTGATGGTTGATCACCACCACGTCGGCGGCGAGCGCGTTGCGGCGCGCCCGCATCACGAAACAGTCGCCGTAGTCGGGGCAGCCCTGGCCGAGGCAGTTGTCGCGCGTCGAGGTGGCGTGCGCCCAGACCGGGGCGTCTTCCGGCACATCGGCGAGGTCGGCGCGGTCGCCGGTCGCCGAGGCGGCGGCGAAGCGCTCGATGCGCCGCAACTGCGTGGCGTCCTCGCGCGATGCCACGCCGGCGGCGGCGCTGCGCCGCAGCCGGTACAGGCAAACGTAATTGGAGCGCCCCTTGAGGAGCGCGCTGCTCGCGCCTGCCGCCAGCGCCTTGCGCACCGCCGGCAGGTCGCGATCGAAAAGCTGGTCCTGCAGGGTCTTGGTGCCGGTGGAGACGATGACCTTGCCGCCGGCGAGCAGCGCCGGGACCAGATACGCGAAGGTCTTGCCGGTACCGGTGCCGGCCTCGGCCACCAGCACCGCGGTGCGTTCGATCGCCTCGTGGATCGCCTGCGCCATCTCGAGCTGCTGCGGCCGCAGCTTGAAGCCCTCGATCGCCGAGGCGAGCAAGCCGTCGGCCGCAAACGCGCGTTGCAGGCCGGCTTTCAGTCGAGCGTCTCCACTTTGACCCACACGCGCCTGGATTCACCCGAGCGCCGACCGCTGGCGGAGGCGATGCCGCGATCGTCGCGCGCGCTGGACTGGGCCATGGCGCCCAACTCGGTCCATTCGCCCAGGCGCGCAATCGTGCTCGTGGAGACCCTTTGCCCCTGTAGTCCGGCTTGGTGCTCTTGGACGAGCTCGAGGTGAACCAAGCCCCCCGACAGCCGTGGCACGACCGCGAAGCCGCTGCCCAGGTCCTGATAGTCGTTGGATCGGCCGGCGAAGATCGTCGCTTGCGAGCCCTCGAGAACCTGCACGCGCTGATCGACTCGCTCGCCGGTGCTGGTGCGCGAGTCCTGCGCGCTGCCGCGGAACCGCACCCCACCGCTGCCGATGCTGCCGGAGGCCTGGAGGTCGCGGCGCTCGCGCTCGAGGGTGTCGTCCAGGCGCACCGAGATCTGCAGGCGCTTGGCCGGCCGGTCGATCGCCGCGAGGGCGCGCTTGATGTCGTCGGCGTTCGAGGGGGAGGCCCGCAGGAAGAGCTGGCCGCGACTGCCGCTCAGCGTGGCGCCCGGCTCGAGGAGCGGCTGCAGCGACGGCAGCACCTGCTCGACTGTACGGTAGCGGAGCGGAATGATTTCAAGGGCTTGCTGCGCGTTCGAGGCCGGGATAAAGGCGGTGAACAGCGCGGCAAGGACCAAGCGGACTAGGTTGCAACGATTCATGGCTGTCCTATGAACGCGCCATCCTGCAGGCCGTCTACGCCCGATTATGAGACCAGCCCTCCTCGCGTGCCTGATCGCCTTGTCCGCGTCCGCGGCGCCCGCGCCCGCGCAAGCCTGGCACGACGGCGCGACCAGCGACCGCGAGCGTCCGCTGGTCCATGCGCTGCAGACCCTCGGCGTGAAGTACCGCCTGGGCGGACGCTCGCCCGAAACCGGCTTCGATTGCAGCGGCCTGATTGCCCATGTATTCGAGCGTGCGTGGGGCGTGCTGCTTCCGCCCCACACCGCGGCACTGCGCAAGGTGGGCGCACCGGTGACGAAGCTGAAAGAGCTCGAGCCCGGCGACCTCGTCTTCTACAACACCCGCAACCGGCCCTTCTCCCACGTCGGCATCTATCTCGGCGAGGGCCGCTTCCTCCACGCCCCCCGCTCCGGCGCGCGTGTGCGGGTCGAAAACGTCTTTACGCCCTATTGGCGTCAGCGCTTCGACGGCGCGCGACGACTCGATCCGCCCACGTTTTAGCTGAGAATAGTTCTCGTTGACAGACTCCAATGAGAGTCCCTATCATCTGGGGAATCTTCTCACTTGGAGTCGACATGACTGTTTTTAAAGGCATTGCCCTTGCGCTTGCCTTGCTGGGCGGACCAGCGATGGCACAGGAGCAGGTGCTCAACCTGTACTCATCGCGGCACTACAAGACCGATGAAGCGCTGTACGCCGGCTTCACCAAGGCGACCGGCATCAAGATCAACCGCATCGAGGGCGGCGAAGACGCGCTGCTCGAGCGCATCCGTAACGAAGGCGCGCGCAGCCCGGCCGACGTGCTGATCACGGTGGACGCGGGCCGCCTTTGGCGCGCCGAGCAGATGGGACTGTTCCAGCCGGTGAAGTCGGCAGTGCTCGAGTCGCGCATCCCGGCGAACCTGCGCGAGCAGAGCGGCCTTTGGTACGGCTTCTCGACGCGCGCGCGCGTCATCGCCTACAACAAGGCGGCCGTGAAGCCCGGCGAGATCCGCAATTACGAGGACCTGGCGGATGAGAAGTGGAAAGGCCGAGTGTGCATGCGCTCCTCCACCAACATCTACAACCTTTCGCTGCTGGGCGCGCTGATCGACCACCTCGGCGAAGCGAAAGCCGAAGCCTGGGCGAAGGGCGTGCGCGCCAACCTGGCGCAGGAGCCCAAGGGCGGAGATACCGACCAGCTCAAGAACGTGGCCGCCGGCCGCTGCGACGTGACCATTTCCAACCAGTACTACTATGCGCGGCTGCTGCGATCCGAGAAGCCCGACGAGCGTGAAGTCGGGGAGAAGATCGGCATCGTGTTCCCGAACCAGAACAGCTTCGGGACGCACGTCAACATCTCGGGCGCGGGCGTGCTGAAGAACGCGCCGCATCGCGAGGCGGCGATCAAGTTCCTCGAGTACCTGGCGAGCGACGAAGCGCAGCGCTATTTCGCCGACGGCAACAACGAGTGGCCGGCGGTGGCGCAGGTCAAGGTCGACAATCCGGTGCTGAACAAGCTCGGCCAGTTCAAGCGCGACCAGATCAACGTCGCGGTGCTCGGCAAGAACCAGCCGAGCTCGCAGAAAGTCTACGACCGCGTGGCCTGGAAGTAGCGCCTCGACACGTAGATCACCGGCAGTAACCCCGCAGCAACGATCGCAAGCGAAGGAAGGGCGGCTTCGGCCAGCCGCTCGTCCTTCGCCAGGTTGTAAGCCTCGATCGCCAACGTATCGAAGTTGAACGGCCGCAGCGCGATGGTGGCCGGCAGCTCCTTCAGCACGTCGACGAACACGAGCAGGGCCGCGGTTGCCAGGCTCGGCGCAAGGAGTGGCACGTGCACGCGCGCGAGCGTTCTGGCGGGCGAAGCGCCGAGCGAGCGCGCGGCGTACTCCATGCTGGGCGTAATCTTGGCCAGGCCCGCATTGGTCGTCTGCAGCGCTACCGCCAGCAGCCGCACCAGGTACGCATAGATCAGCGCCGCGATGGTGCCGGTGAGCAGCAGGCCGAAGCGCGCGTCGAATGCCTGCTCGAGCCAGCCGGCCAGGGCGTTGTCCAGCCGGCCCAGCGGCACCAGCACCCCGACGGCGATGACTGCACCCGGCACGGCATATCCCAGGCCCGCGATCCGGTTCGCACCGGAAACCAGCGGGCTGCGCGTGAGGCGCGCGGCATACGCCATCATCAGGGCGAAGGCGACCGCGATCAGCGCGGTCAGCGCCGCGATGCTGAAGCTGTTCGCCACCAGCGCCGCGAGACGCGCCGGGGGGATGCTTTCCTCCAGAGCGAGGCCGCCCAGAAGCAGCGCCGGCAGCGCGAAGCCGAACACCACCGGTGCTGCGCAGGCGGCCAGTGCAAGCGCGGCGCGCGCGCCCCGTAGGCGATGCGGCCGTGCCTTGCGCGGCGTGATGCCGTAATACGCCGCTCGGCCGCGGTTGGCCCGCTCGAGCGCAAGCAGCACCACCACGAAGCCCAGCAGGCAGGTGGAGAGCTGCG
>DATFDV010000052.1:0-15437 GCA_035251855.1 Burkholderiales bacterium
GGCCGCGTGTTGCCGAGATAGTTGACGATGCTGTCGTGGAGCCCACGGTAGCTGGCGCCGGGATTCAGGGCGAGGTAGGGGATGTCGAGCGCGCGCAGCATCGCGGCGATCGCGTCGCTCCCCCATAGGTTCTCTTGCTGCAGTGAAGCTACTGGGACGTCGCGCATTTCACTCAGGCTTGATGCCGGCCTCGCGGATCAGCTTGCCCCAGCGCGCGTCGTCCGCACGAATGATCGTCGCCAGCTCCTCAGGGGTCCCGGTCGCGATGTCCATTCCCTGCGGCACCAGCTTCGCCTTCACCTCGGCGGAATTGAGGATCCGGCTGATCTCGCTGTTGATCCTGGCGACGATCTCGGGCGGGGTCTTCGCCGGCACGAACATGCCGAGCCACGGATAGAGCGAGTAGCCAGGCAGGCCGGCATCGGCGACCGTCGGCGTGTCGGGGAGCGCGGAGAAGCGCTGGTCGGCCGTGGTGCCCAGGACGCGAAGCTTGTCGGCGCGGATATGCGGCAGGAGCGAGTTCGCCGCCCCGACCCAGACCTGGATACGGCCGGCGAGAAGGTCGGCCACCGCGGGCGCCGCCCCTTTGTACGGCACGTGGTTCATCTTGGTGCCCGACATCTGCTGCAGCAGCGTGCCGCCCAGGAACTGCGGGCTGCCGATCCCGGAGGAGCCGAAGTTGAGCTCGCCCGGCCTCGCTCTTGCGTAGGCGACGAGCTCCGGCACCGATTTCGCCGGTACCGACGGGTGCGTCACCAGCAGGAACTGGATGCGGGCGAGCAGCGTGACCGGCGTCAGATCGGCAAGCGGATCGAACGGCTGCTTGGCGATGTGTGCGTTGACCGAGAACACGTTGTCCGGCGAGAGCAGCCAGGTGTGGCCGTCGGGCGCGCTCTTCGCGACCAGGTCGGCACCTATGTTCTGACTGCCGCCGGTGCGGTTCTCCACCACCACCGGCTGCGACCAGACGCCTTGCAGTCCCTGCGAAAGAGTGCGCGCGATGGTGTCCGGGGAGCCGCCGGGCGGCAGCGGCACGATGATCCTGACAGGACGTTCAGGAAAGCCCTGCGACAGCGCAAGTGTCGAGAACAGCGCGACAAAGCCGCCCAGCAGCCATTTCCTCATCGTCTCCTCCGTCCGCGATTTCGCGCCGCACAGTTTACCTATTCACAGTCGGGGAATACGATGGTCTTTCACAGGAGGAGACCCCGATGCTGACCCCCGAGGAACTGGAGCAGCTGTCCGCCGCCGAATCGCTGTTCCCGTCGCCGATCCCGGTGCAGTTCGTCTCGAGCGACGAATACATGCCGCAGCCGCAGAGCGCGCAGCAGAAGGAGTTCGAGGCGCGCATCAAGGAGATGGGCACGCAGCTGGCGAAGAAGCACAACATGACGCGCCGCAAGTTCTTCAAGACCGCCGGCGGCATGGCCGCGGCGTTCGCGGCGATGAACCAGGTGCACGCGAAGAGCGGCCCACCCCTCTACCAGATTGAGAAATCTGAAACCACGGACCTGGACGTCGCCCAGGCGCGCGCCGACTCGCTGAAGAACCAGTTCATCATGGACATGCACACGCATTTCCTGCGCGAGGGCACGCCGATCAAGAATTTCATCGCGCAGCGCGAGACCGTCGGCAAGGCGGGCTGGAATCCCGGGCTGAAGGACAAGCCGCAAACCATCCAGGACCTGATGTTCCCGAACTACTTCAAGGAGATCTTCCTCGACAGCGACACCAAGGTCGCCTGCATCAGCGGGTCGTACTCCGTCGACCCCGAGTACTCGTTCCTGACCAACGACCAGAAGAACCAGGCGCGCGAGAAGGTGAACAAGGAAGCCGGCACGCGGCGCATGTACTCGCATGCGATCTTCACGCCCGGCCGTGACGGCTGGCTGGACAAGGTCGAGGAGGAGATGGAAAGGCTGCGGCCCGATTCCTGGAAGGGCTACACCATCGGCGACAACACCAACAAGCATCTGTCGAAGTGGCCCTGGCGCCTCGACGACCAGAAGGTCGTGTACCCGTTCTACGAAAAGCTGGTGAAGTGGTCGGCGAAGTACCCCGACCGTCCCGGTCTCAAGAACGTCTGTTTCCACAAAGGCCTGTTCCCGCCTTCGGTCGAGCGCCAGTTCCCGCACCTTCTCGGCTACTCCAACGTCAACGATGTCGGCCAGGCCGCCAAAGACTGGCCGCAGCTGAACTTCATCGTCTATCACTCGGCCTACCGCTGGGTCGCGGGGCCGGGCGGCACGGCGTCGGCGGCATGGGACCAGCTGCAGCGCGAAGGGCGCATCGACTGGGTCACCGACCTTGCCAACATTCCCGCCCGGTACGGCGTCTCCAACGTCTACGGCGACCTCGGCCAGATCTTCGCCCACAGCAACATGGCCGAGCCGCGTGCCGCGGCCTACATGCTCGGCGCGATGATCAAGGGCATGGGCGCCGACCACGTCGTCTGGGGTACCGACGCGGTGTGGACCGGCTCGCCGCAGTGGCAGATCGAGGCGCTGCGCCGTCTCGAGATCCCCGAGGAGCTGCAGAAGAAGTACGGCCTGGCGCCCATGGGACCCGCCGACGGCCCGGTCAAGAGCGCGATCTTCGGCGGCAACAACGCCCGTCTCTACGGCTACACGCCGAAGATGATGAGCGCGGTGCAGACCGACAAGGTGGCGTACTACAAGTCGCTCTACGAGAAGCACGGCAGCGAGCGCACCAACCTCGCGTACGGCTACATCAACAAAGGCTAATCGCGCGGGCGGACCTTGCTGAACATCAGCAAGAGGGCAAGGTCGTAGACGGACTTGAGCACGCCGCAGAGCACCAGCGGCGCCGCCATCGCGCCGGCTGCGAACATGGCGCCGGTGATCGCCGGACTGAGCGACGAGGCGAGGCTGCGCGGCACGGCGGTGAAGCTTGCCGCCGCCGGCCGCTCGGCCGGGGTCACCACGGACATCACGTAGGCGCCGCGCGCCGGCACGTCCATCTGCGACAGCAGGCTGCGCACCAGAAGCAGCGCGAGTGCGATCTCCAGGGTCGGGGCGAAGGCCGCGGCGATCAGGCAGAAGTTCGCCGGCAGGTGCGTAAACACCATGGTGTTGATCAGGCCGATGCGGCGCGAGAGCGGCGCCGCCGCAAGCTGCGAGACTGCACTCAGCAAGCCGGTCCAGAAGAAGAACGCACCGGCGGCCGTGAGCGACAGGTCGAAGCGCTCGAACAGCCACAACGCGAGCAGCGAGTTGATGACGAACCCGCCGGCGAACGAATCGACGCTGAACAGGCCGGCCAGCTTCCAGACCGTGGCTTTCGACGGTCCCAGCGGCACAGGGGGCTTTTCAACGTCGACCGGCGCAGCGGGGAACTGCGCATAGATAAGCCCGACAACGATGCCGATGGCCCCGTACAGGACGAACATCAGCTTCAGCGCATCGAGCATCCTGACGCCGTGGCTCTGCGCCAGCCATTCGGGCGCCGCTGCACCGAGCGCCCCCACAGCACCGAACATCGAGCCGATGAAGCTGTAGCGGGCAAAGGCCGAAGTGCGGGTCTGCGCAGGGGTTGCTGCAGCCAGCGCGGTGTGCTCGAGCGGATAGAACACGCTGACATCCCCGCCGCCCGGGTTCATCGTTCCGGCGAGCGCCACGATCAGCAGCGGCCACAGCGACGAGAAGGCGGCGAAGCCGGCGCCGGTGAGAACCATCAACGCCGCCGCCGCGATGAGCAGGCGTTTCAGGTCGAAGCGGTGTCCCCAGCGGCCAACCACCAGGGTTGCCGCGGCCGAGCCGAGCATCGTCACGGTGCTCAGGATGCCGACCTCCAGCGTGCCGAGGCCGAGCGCCAGCAGATAGACCGGCAGCAGAACTGCGATGTAGCCGTCGGCAAAGGCGCGCAGCGAGCGCGCGGTCAGGAGCAGCCCGATCATTTAGCCGCGCTGAAGCTGAAGTCGTCGAACGCAGTGACACTGTCCGCCTTGGTCCACAGCCCGACTGCGCCCGCGCCTTTGATGTGGCTGTCGTCGAGCTCGATGTAGGTCTTGCCGTTGAGCGCCACTCTGATGCGCGCTCCATTGAACTCCACGGCCAGCGTGTGCCAGGTCTTCGCCGGCACCGGCGCATCAACATACTTGAGCGTGATGCGCCGGCCGCTCTCTGTGTAGTAAAGCGAAACGTTGTACTCCAGCGCGTTGGCGCGCGCGACGTAGTAATTGTCGCCGTCCTTCCAGCGCCACACGACGCCGCCGGCCTGGTCCTGCTTGCCGGCGAGCGCCTTGAACTTCACCTCGACCTGCCCGTCGGCGAGCGAAGCGTCCGTCTTGACGCACCACGGGAAGGTTCCGGAACCGCTTTGCCGGAGCACCTGCGGCGCGCTGGGCGCCGTGGGGTCGGCTTCCACCGTCCAGCGCGGCGTGCCTTTGCCGGTGACGCCGCATTCCCAGCCGGGCGGCAGCGCCCCCGGCTTCGCGGCATCGAAGCGGTCCTTCATCGTGCACCTCCTCTAAGGGCGAATGCACCGGCCATGCAGTTCCCGGCCTGGACATAAGCCGAGCGCTGGTCAGGCGCAATATGCACGTTTCTGCGCTCGACGCAGAGCCTGCTGAAGCGGCTCGTACGTTCCTCGCGCTGCATCGACATCGAGCAAGCGCCGCGTACCGGCTCGGAGAGCGCAATTTTCTGCCCCCGGCGCAGGAGCGGATCGATCCGCCACAGGGTGCCGTGGAGTTCGCTGACCGCAAAATACGCGTTGTCACGCGCCGAGTACACCAGCCCCGAGAAACCGACATCTCTCTCGGCATCGGCGTCGAGTTGCAGGCGGTGCACGGTGACGGCGAGGGTCTGCGGGTCGATCTTCCAGAGCACCGGTAGCACGTTGCTCGTCACCAGGGCTTCGCCGCGCGGCCCGATGGCGATCGCCGGCGGGCAGGCGTAGGGCTCGTCTGCCCAATGCCACTCGGGCAGCTTGACCGCGACGCGCGCCTTGCCCGCCTGCTGCAGGTAGATGCCATCGACGTTGAGGACCCATGTCGGCTCGGCGGCCGCAGTGCCGGACAACAGCGAAAAGGCGGCGAGGAACCAAAGGATTTTCCTGCTCATGACGCACTCCCTTCCCATTCGGGAAAGCGGAGCAGCGCTTGAGACGAGGTGTCTTGACTGCCGGGTGTCTGCCTTAGGACCCGGCCAGGGCGTTGCCCTGCATGAGCGGCACCTTACGGAGCCCGCCGCCGGCGGTCAACGCTCCGGCCCAGTTAGTGGCACAGTTCTGTGATACGTATAACATGCCTTTGATGTTCCAGACCCTGGTCCTCAGCCTGCCGACGCGCAATTCGACGCTGCGCATGCGCGTCTGGCGCGCGCTGAAGGAATGCGGCGCGGCCGTGCTCCGGGACGGCGTTTACCTGCTGCCGCAAGCGGAAGCATTCGACAAATTGGAGAAGGAAATCCGGGCGCACGGCGGCTTTGCGATGACGTTCGATGCAACGCCGCATGGCGAGGACGACCAAGCCGCCCTGCGCGCCCGCTTCGACCGCACCGCCGAGTATGCCGCCCTGGTCGCTCGCATTTCGGCCGCGAGAGCGTCTTTGCCGACGCTTGGGCCCCGTCGAGGCCTGACGGCGCAACGTCGCCTCGAGCAAGCCCTGCACAAGGTAGCGCGCATCGACTTCTTTGCCGGCCAGGCAAAGGAGCAGGCCGTCGCGGCGCTCGCATCGCTCAAGGCGCGCTATGCCGAGCTCCATGCGCGCAACGAGCCGCGCCCGTCCATGAAGGGCCTGCGGCCGACCGAGCGTGCCCGCTACCAGAAGCGGCTTTGGGCCACCCGCAAAGCGCCCTGGGTGGATCGCCTGGCCAGCGCCTGGCTCATCAAGCGGTTCATCGACCGCGAGGCGAAGTTCGTCTGGATCGCGCGGCCGAGCGAATGCCCGAAGAAAGCGGTGGGCTTCGACTATGACGGCGCGGAGTTCACCCATGTGAAGAACCGCGTCACCTTCGAGGTGCTGGCCGCGGCGTTCGGGCTGGACCAGGACCCGGCGCTCGCCAAGATCGGCGCCGCGGTCCACTTCCTCGACGTCGGCGGCATCCCGGTGCCGGACGCCACCGGCCTCGAGACCATGCTGAAAGGGGCGAAGGGAACAGCGAACGGCGACGACGCGCTCCTCGCCGCGTCGATGCGCGCCTTCGACCTTCTCTATTCGGGCTACCGCGCCGGGCCGTGAACCGCGCCGCCGTGTTGTACGCGCTCGCCTCGGCGGCGCTGTTCGGCGCCAGCACCCCGCTCGCCAAGCTGCTGGTGGGCGAAGTCCAGCCGCTCGCCCTCGCCGGCCTGCTCTACCTGGGCAGCGGCCTCGGACTGCTGGCGTGGTTTCTGCTGCGTAGACGCGGCCAGCGCGCCACCAACCTTTCGCGTGCCGACCTGCCCTGGCTCGCCGGGGCGATCCTGGCGGGCGGCGTGGTGGGTCCCGCGCTGCTGATGTACGGCCTCACGCGCACCGACGGCGCGACGGCTTCGCTGCTTCTCAATCTCGAGGCGGTCCTTACGGCGTCGATCGCCTGGATCGTGTTCCGCGAAAATGTCGATCGGCGCGTTTTCCTCGGCATGGTCGCGATCGTCGCCGGCGGCGTGGTGCTGTCGTGGGACGAAATGCCGCGCGCCGGGGGCCTCGCCGGGCCGCTCCTGATCGCCGGAGCCTGCCTGGCTTGGGCGATCGACAACAACCTGACGCGGCGCGTGTCCGGCGGCGACGCGGTGACGATTGCCGGCTTGAAGGGCCTGGTCGCGGGGGCGGCCAACCTTTCGATCGCGCTATTCCACGGCGCGTCCCTGCCTGGCACCGGCATCCTGGCGTCGGCCGCCGCCGTGGGTTTCTTCGGCTACGGCATCAGCCTGGTGCTGTTCGTCGTCGCCTTGCGCAATCTCGGCACCGCGCGCACCGGCGCCTATTTCTCGGTCGCGCCGTTCTTCGGCGCCGCGCTCGCGCTCCTCGTGCTGCGCGAATCGCCTTCAGCCGCCTTCTGGATCGCCGCCGCGCTCATGGCGCTCGGCGTCTGGCTGCACGTGACGGAGCGCCACGAGCATGAGCACCTGCACGAGCCGATGGAACATACGCATCCCCACGTGCACGATGAGCATCATCGGCATGGCCACGGCTTCGAATGGCAGGGAGACGAGCCGCATGCGCACCCGCATACCCATCGCCGGATGACGCACAGCCACCCGCATTACCCGGACCTGCACCACCGCCACGATCACGGCTAACATCCGACGATGAACGCACGACCGATCTCCCGCGGCGTCCATCACCTCGCCCTCAATACCGACGACATGAAGATGACGCTCGACTTCTACGTCGGCGTCCTCGGCATGCCGCTGGTGCATGCGCTCAAGGTGCCGCCCGGCCTGGGCACCGGCCCGGGCAACCGCGGCAACCCGCCGTTCGAGAACCTGCGCCACTACTTCCTCGACGCCGGCGGTGATTCGTTGCTGGCTTTTTTCGAGATGCCGAAGAACACGAAAGCGAAAGGTGATCGGGACTGCATAGGCGCCATGCAGCACGTTTCATTCGCGGTGTCGCAGGAAAGATTCGAGGACATCCTGTCCCGGCTGAAGCAGGCGAGCCTGCCCTACCTGGGGCCGCTGAACGTCGGCTGCGACACCTGGTCGGTCTACTTTTACGACCCGAATGGCATTCGCCTGGAGTTTTCGCACCAGAACGAGGCCGCGCCGCGGGTGGTGGAGCGCTGGCGCCAGACCCGCGAGGAAGCTCTGCAGGAGCTCAGGACCTTGCATGGCGATGCGGGCTGGCTCGAAACGATGGTCGCGCACCTGCCCGAGCGCCGCTAGACTGCGCGCCATGCAAATCCTCGGAATCTGCGGCAGCCTCAGAAAAGCTTCCCTCAACATGGCCGCGCTGCGCGCCTGCAACGAGCTCCTGCCGCAGGGCATGAGCCTGCGCATCACCAGCATCGCCGACCTGCCGATGTTCAACCAGGACGTGTTCGACGCCGGCATTCCGGAGCCGGCGAAGCGCCTGCGCGCCGAGATCGCCGAGGCCGATGGCGTGCTGATCGCCAGCCCGGAATACAACTTCTCGCTCACCGCGGTGCTGAAGAACGCGATCGACTGGGCTTCGCGGCCGCCGAACCAGTCCTGGCAGGATAAGCCGGTGGCGATCTTTTCGGTTTCGCAGGGGCCGCTGGGCGGCGCGCGCGTTCAGTACGACGCGCGGCGCATCCTCGGCCAGCTATGGGCACACGTGCTGCCGCGTCCGGAAGTGTTCATCGGCGCGGCGCCGGGCAAGTTCGACGCGCAGGGCAAGCTCACCGACGAGAACACCCGCAAGTTCCTCGCGGATCTCCTCGCCGGCTTCAAGCCCTGGATCGAACGGATGACGGTGAAGAAGTAGCTCAGGGATCGACCTGGCAAACCGCGAAGGCGGGGCTATTGCAGCTCCTCCCTCCGCTGTGCACGACCCCCGTACGCAGCCTCATGAAGCTCAGCGCGCCCACGCCGATATTGCCGCTGATGGTGCTGCCGACGAACCCGGCGACGTTGCGCACCTGGAGCTGCGATTGCTGGTTCACGTCGATGTTGCCGGTTGCCGTTACGCCGCGCACATCCGCCAAAGAGGCGCGATAGACATCCAGGCTCACGCGCCCGGACGGCAATGAACTAGCGGTGTCGCCCTCTGAGCGGTACGTGCTGTTGTCGCCGACCTCGATGCCGGCATTGGCGTTGCCCTCCATCATGTTCCGCAGCCCGCGCGCCATGCTTCCGGTGCCTACGAATATTCCGCTTGCTTCCACGTTGGCCCGGCCGTTGCGGCTGAGGACACTGTCCTCGACCAGAGCGAATGACCCGTTACGTACCGAAACGCCGTAACCGCCGTTGTCAGCGATGGTGCTGCCGCGGATGGTGGCCGAGGCGCCGTTGACCACGGTCACTCCATCGCCAGTTGCATTCGTCACCGTCAGGCCGGCGATCAGCGCGCGTCGACCGGTATCGATCGTCACCGAGCCGGTGATGCTCGCACCGCCGCCATTGCCTTGCAGGGTGACGTCGTCCCGTTTGATTCGGACGTGTTCCGAGCAATTTCCTTGTACGTCGAGCACCAGCGGCTGCTTGCCGTCCTCGCCCGCGATGGCTCCGCCGATCGATTTGCCTTCGCTGCAGCTGACGGTGAGCAGCTTGACGAACCCTGTCTCAGCGAATTTTCGATCGGTGTAATTCTTTGCCTCCAATACAGCTGCAGCGTCGCCGCTATTGATGTTGTTCTGGAGGGTCTGGTCGGCGGCTTGGCGCGCGGCGATCTCCGCGCTCAGCGCTCCGGGAGCCACGACGGGCGTGCAGACGACGGATCGGCCGGCAACGTCGAATTCCTGGATTGCCTGCCCGTCAGGGCAGCCGCGCACCGCTTGCGAATAAGCACTCGGCGCTGCCAGTGAGAACAAAATCAAGGATCGGAGCATCAGCGAGCTGATTTTCTTGGCAAGAATCTGCCCTGAATGAGACAACCGGATTCCCTTGAGCATTTCCCCCTCCGCTAGTAGTGATCTGCCGCGGCACGGGAGGCCACGCCATTGACCCCATGCTAGGCGCAACGGCGGAGGATTACTCTCCCATGGTCAAGGGAGGCGGAGTAAGCGAAGAGGTCGCCAGTGAGAAGTACAAATCGCGCAGGTCGCTGCGACGCGCCAGGCTGGCGGTGCTGTCCTCCAGCACCACCCTGCCCTTGATCAGCACGTAGGCGCGCTGCGCGAACTGCAGCGCGATGTCGAGCTTCTGCTCGACCATCAGCATCGTCATGCCGCTGGTGCGAAGCTTTTCCAGGGCATTTTCTATTTGGGAAACCACGAGCGGCGCCAGCCCGAGGAACGGCTCGTCAAGCAGGAGCAGGCGCGGATTGCTCATCAGCGCGCGGCCGATCGCCAGCATCTGCTGCTCGCCGCCGGAGAGCGTGCCGGCGGGCTGCTTGCGCCGTTCGGCCAGGCGGGGAAAGAGCTGGTAGACGTACCCGAAGCGCTCGCGCAGCGAGCCGCCGCTTCGCTCCTTCAAGCGCACCGCACCCAGGCGCAGGTTGTCCTCGACGGTGAAGGGCGAGAACACGAGGCGGCCCTCGGGCACCAGCGCTACGCCGGAGGCCACGATGGCATGGCTTTGCTTCTTCGCCAGCTCGATGCCGTCCAGGACGATGCGCCCTTCCCTGCGCGCAATGGTCCCGGTGATCGCCGCAAGGAGGGTCGACTTGCCGGCGCCATTGGGACCGAGCAGCGCCACCGTCTCGCCCTTCTCGACGGCGAGCGAAACGCCCTGCAGCACCGGGGCCGCGCCGTAAGACGCGTAGAGGTCAGAGAGCCGCAGCATCGCCAAGGTAGGCCTCCATCACGGCGGGCTGCGAGCGCACTTCCTGCGGCGTGCCTTCGGCGATGCGCGCGCCGAAGTTGAGCACCACCACGCGGCTGGCGAGCGGCAGCAGAAAGCGCATGTCGTGCTCGATCAGCAGCACCGCGATGCCCCGCTGCGCGATGCCGCGGATGATGCCGCCGAGGCGGTCGAGCTCGGCCGGCGTGAGCCCCGCCGCGGGCTCGTCGAACAGGATCACGCGCGGCTCGCCGGCGAGCGCGCGCGCGATCTCGAGCAGGCGGCCCTGGCCGAAGGACAGCGTGCCGACGTCGGCGTCGCGCAGCCCGGCGAGGCCGACGAACTCGACCAGCTCTTCCGCGCGCCGGCGCTGAAAGCGCTCTTCATTGGCAGCTTTCCTTGAAAAAACATTCTTGCTGAACCGCGTATGGGCTCCCACCATCACGTTGTCCAGCACCGGCATGCCGCTGAACGGCCGGTTGTGCTGGAAAGTGCGCATGATGCCCAGGCGCGCGATGCGGTGCGGCGCCAGGCCGAGGATCGGCTGGCCGGCGAAGCGGATCTCGCCCTCATCGGCGTCGTAGGTGCCGGCGATGATGTTGAAGGTGGTGGTCTTGCCCGCGCCGTTCGGGCCGATCACGCCGAGGATCTCGCCCTCGCGCAGGTCGAAGTCGAGCCCGGCCACGGCGGTCAGCCCGCCGAAGCGCTTGGTGAGGCGCCTTACCTCGAGAATCGATCCCACAGGCCGATCAGTCCCTTGGGTTGCAGGAGGATGGCTGCGACCACCAGCAGGCCGAAGACCAGCTGGTGGTGGTGGCCGACGAGCGGCGAGAGCCAGAACGGCAGCAGGAACAGCAGGATCGCGCCGATCGCGGCGCCGGCATGGCGCCCCGCACCGCCGACGATCACCATGAAGAGGATCAGGAACGCGTTGTCGAGGCCGAAGATCGGCGGGTTCACCGTGTTGTCGACGAATGCGTAGACCATGCCGGCGATGCCGGCGAGCGCGCTGGTCAGGGTGAAGACGATCACCTTGGTGCGCGCCACGTCCACCCCCATGGCGGCCGCCGCTTCCGGGTTGTCGCGCACCGCGCGGCAGGCGCGTCCGAACCACGAATGGTCGAGCCGCCACAGCACCGCCAGCGTCGCCGCCAGCAGGGCCACGATCACCACCGTGTAGGACGGGCCGGCGATGCGCCAGCCGAAGATCGGCGGCAGCCGGTAGTTCGCGATGCCGCCGGTGCCGCCGGTGACATCGCCGCCCTCGTTCAGCACCACGATGAAGAGCTGCGCAAGCGCGAGCGTCACCAGCGCGAGATAGAAGCCCTCCAGGCGCGTCGCCGGAATGGCCACCGCGAGGGCGAGCACCACGCAGATCACCACCCCGAGCACGATCGCCACCGGGAACGGCAGATTCAGCTGGAAGAGCAGGATCACTACGCTGTAGGCGCCGATGCCGTAGAACGCGAAATGCGAGAACGCCACCTGGCCGCAAATGCCAAACAGGAAGTTGTAGCCAAGCGCGAGCGTGATCCACAGCAGCAATTTGCGATAGACGTCGTTGTGGTAGCTGCCGAGGAAGAACGGCAGCACGGCGAGAATCACGAACCCGCCGACCCAGGCCAGGCGCTTTGCCGTCATGCGCGAGCGCGTAGCAAGCCGGTGGGGCGCACGAGCAGGAAGATCATCAGGAACAAAAGCGGTACGCCCTGCGTATAGCCGGAAGGAATCGGCGCGTAGCGGGCGATGAACTGCTCGGCGAAGGCGAGCAGCAATCCGCCGAGGAGCGCGCCTTCGACGCGGCCGACCCCGCCGACCACCAGCGCGGTGAAGCCCTGGATGGCGAGCGGCACGCCCATCAGGTAATGCGCGGAGATGTTCGGCGAGACCAGCAGGCCGGCCAGACCGGCGGCGCCGGCGCCGCCGGCGAAGGACAGCGCGGTGACGCGCGACAGGTTGATGCCCATCAGCGCCGCCGCCCTGCGGTTGAGCGCCACCGCCTCGAAGCTTTTCCCCCACAGCGTCTTTTCGAAGAAGAACCACATGCCGGCGAACACCAGCAGCGTGACGACGATGATGAAGAAGCTCTGGTAGGAGCCGCCCACCGGCCCGATCTCGAGGCGGCCGATGCCGAACGGGAACGGCACCGGCAGCGGATCGGGCGGGAAGCTGACCGAGATCACCTCGCGCGTCACCACCAGCACGCCGAGCAGCGCGAGGATCGGCGCGAGCAGCGGCGCGCCCTTCTCCACCAGCGGCCGCACCGCGACGCGCTCGGTGCCCCAGCCGACCAGCATCATGAAGGCCACCACGGCCGCCATGCCGAGCGCGTACGGCCATTCGTAGCGGTAGAGCAGCAGGTGTCCGCCGAACGCCGCCACCATCGCCCACTCGCCGACCGCGAAATTGATGATCCCGGTCGGGCGGATCATCAGCAGGTAGGCGAGCGCGATCAGGCCATAAATGCAGCCCGAGGCCGTCGCGCTGACGGCCAGCTCGAGAAGGTCCCGCAAGCTTTACTTCGAACCGACGTGCAGCACGCGCCCCTGTTTGTCCTTCTCGTAGACACGCACCACCATGCCGTCCGGGTCGAAGCCGGCGCGCTTGCCGGCGGGGAAGCTGTATTTCATGCCCTTCTTGCCCATCACCCCCGCGTAGTTCGTCTTCTGCATCGCCTCGCGGATCTTTTCCTTGTCGGTGGAGCCGGCGCGGCGGATGGCATCGGCGATCAGCATGATGCCGTCGTAGCCGTAGCCGTGCAGGTTCTGCGAGGCCTTGCCGGTCGCCTTCTTGTAGGCGGCTTCGAACGCCTTTACCTCCGGCTTGTCCGGGTCGTAGGCGTCGACGAAGGTAATGCCGTTGATCAGCCCCTTGGCCACCGACTCGTAGATCGGCACCGAGAGGTTGTAGGAGGAGTGGATCGGGAACTTCACCCCGAGCTCCTTGTAGGCGCGGAAGATCAGCACGTTCTCCGCGGTCAGCACGCCCGCCAGGAACATCGCTTCCGGATTGGCGGCGCGCAGCTTCTGCATCTGCGGCATGGCGGTGGTCGCACCCCGCGGCACCACCTCCTCGGCCACCACCTGGATGCCGCCCTTCTCGAGCGTGGCCTTGAACGCCTTGGCGATCGCCTGGCCCAGGTCCGAGTTGTCGGTAATCAGGGCCACGCGTTTGAAGTTCTTGCTCTTCGCGTGCGCCAGCAAGGTGGCGATCTGCACCGAGCCGAGCGGCCCGGTCTGCCAGAAGTACGGGTTGTCGAGCTGCGTGGTCAGGTAGTCGGCCGAATTCATCGGCGTCATCTGCGGCGTCTTCGCCTCCATGGTCACGGTCTGCTGCTGCTGCGTGGCCGGGCTGAGGGACACGCTGAGGATGAACACCGCGCCCTGGTCGACCAGCTTGCGCGCGAGCGCCGCCGAGATGTCGGGCCTCGACTGGTCGTCCTCCACCAGCAGCTCGATCTTGCGCCCGAGCAGGCCGCCTTTGCGGTTGATTTCCTCGGCGCCGAAGATCACGCCTTCGGTGGCGGGCTCCGAGTACGGCTTGGACACGCCGACGCGGTCGGTAATCACGCCGATCTTGATCGTCTCCTGCGCGAACGCGCAACCGGCGAACAGCGCAAGCGCTACGGCCAACAACTTAGTCATCAGATCCCCTCCTCAATCGAGCAAACGTTGTTTATCCATCCATCCTACACAAAGATCGACCGCCTGCTTCAGCAACTCGGGCTGCCCCTGGTAATAGTGGGTCGCGCCCTTGATCACGTTGAAGGTCTTGTCGCGGCTGGCGGCGGCGTCGTGGATGATGCGCGCGTGCGGCTGCGGCACCGCGTCATCCGCCGAGTTCTCGATCGCCAGCAGCGGCACGCTGATGGAGGCCGCGCACCGGGGGCCGTCGGCGTTGGAGTCGTCCAGCGACCACTGCGAGAGCCACGCGCGCAGCGTCGAGAAGCGGCCGATGCCCACCGGACCGGTGTTGGCCGTCTCCGGCGCGCCGAGGAAGGTCCAGCGCGGCTTGCGGTCATTCGGCTCGATCGCCGGGTCCATGAAGCGCACGTCGCAAAGCGTCCGGTAGGTGACGAAGCCGCGCTCCAATTCACCGGTGTTGAGCTTCTTCAGCTTTTCCAGCGATTCCTTGACCCACGCAGTGCGGGCCCGCACCCGGCGGAGCTGGGCCGCGCGAAAGGTTTGGATGAAGTCTTTCGAATAGGGCGGCTGGTTCGGGCACTTCGGGTTGTAGATGTCGAGCTCGAGGTC
This sequence comes from Burkholderiales bacterium, assembly GCA_035251855.1. Taxonomy (GTDB): domain Bacteria; phylum Pseudomonadota; class Gammaproteobacteria; order Burkholderiales; family SG8-39; genus SCGC-AG-212-J23. The sequence continues at coordinate 14,598 of DATFDV010000052.1, forward strand.
GCGGCTGTCCGGGTCGGCCTCGTCGGTCACCGAAGGGTCGATCCACTCGGACAAAATGCGGGCCCGCGACAGGTGCGCGGCCTGGAAGATCAGGGCATCCGCGGGGAACAGCTTTGCATCCTTCAGGTTCACTTCATCCCCTGCGGGCGTTTGCGTGATGCTGGGCCTTTCTGCCTGGGCCTGATAGAACAGCGAAAGCGAGCCGCCGCCGGACCACCCGCACAGCACCACCTTCTCGTAGCCCCATTTCTCCTTTGCGTGGCGGATGTAGGCGCCCAGATCGAGCACCACCTTCTCCATGATCAGCGGGGTGTCGTTCTTGGCGAAGCGCGAGGCCGCGCACAGCACGTCGACCCCGGCCTTCGCCAGTGCCTGCGGCACCGGCAAGAGCTGCAAGGTGGTGGCCGGATGCATGAACACCGCGAGCGTTTTCCCGCGGCGATCTTTCTGGCTGAAGCGGATGCCCTCGAGGTTCACCATGCCCTGCGACCCGGCGAAGCCGTAGACCTCGCGGAACTGCGCCGTCTCCGGATACTGGATGTGCACCCACTCGGGTGTCACGTCGAGTGTCACTTCTTGTGCACCCAATCGGCGTGGTGAGGCGCTTTCTTGGTCTTCGACCACTCGTCGAGCATCGGCACGCAGACTTCTGCCAGGTCCTTCTTCATCTTCGGCGTGGTGGTGTCCACCGTGAGCTCGAGGCGATGGCCGTTCGGGTCGAAGAAATAGATCGACTTGCAGATCGTGTGGTCGGTGGGGCCGACCACCTCGATGCCGAGCTTCTCCAGCTTGGCCTTGTACGCCATCAGCGTCTGCTCGTCGGGCACGCGCAGCGCAAGG
>DATFDV010000053.1:0-14520 GCA_035251855.1 Burkholderiales bacterium
GCGCAGCAGCTCGTCGCCCATCAGCAGGCGGGTCTGCTGGTCGAGCGCGCCGAACGGCTCGTCGAGCAGGATCAGGCGCGGCTTGAGCACCAGGGTGCGCGCGATGCACACGCGCTGGCGCATGCCGCCCGAGAGCTGCGCCGGGTAGGCGCGCGCGAACTCCTTCAGGCCCATGAAGTCGATGGCGTAGCCGACCTGCGCCGCCACCTCGGCTTCCGCCATACCGCCGCGGCGCAGGCCGAAGGCGATGTTGTCGTGGACCGTGAGCCAGGGGAAGCTGGCGTCCTCCTGGAACACCACGCCGATGCCCTCGGGCACCTCGCCCTTGACGGGCTTGTTTTCGAAAAACGCTTCTCCCGAGGACGCAGACGCGAGGCCGGCCATCACGTCGAGCAGCGTGGACTTGCCGCAGCCCGAGGGGCCGACCACGGCGAAGAACTCGCCTTGCGCGAGCTCGAGGTCGATCGGGCCGAGCGCGTGCACCTCAAGCTGGCCGGCGCGCGCCGGATAAACGCGCGACACGGCCCGCAGGGAAACGATCACTTCTACTTCTTTTTGGTTTTCAGGTCGTCCGGCAGGAAGGATTCATCGATCAGCTTCGACCAGTCGGCGTCACCCTTCATGGCGCCGACGATTTTCTGCGCGCGGATCATGTTGTCCATGGTGTCGATGCGGATGTCGCCCGGCCCCCAATACGGAACGCCGCCCTTCTTTTCCGAGGCGAGCAGGTTCTTCACCGTGAGCTCGGCCACCGCGGGCTCGAGGTCGTAGGCCTTGGCGATGATCGCCGAGGCCTCCCTGCTGTTGGCATACATGAACTCGACTGCCTTGCGCCGCGCGCGGATCACGCCGCGGATGAACTCGCCGTTCGATTTGGCTGCCGCGCCGGTGGTGACGCCGACCACGTTGGACAGCGCCGGCAGGATATCGGGCGCCGAAGCGATCAGCTTGTACTTGCCCTGGTTCTTCGACCACAGCGGCTCGGCCACCGGCACCACATCGACGCCGCCGATCTCGAGCATCGTCAGGCCGGCGCCGAAGCCGCCGGTGCGCACCAGCTCGACCTCGTCGGGCTTCAGGCCCTGCTTCTCCATCAGCAGGTGGGCGAGCGCCTGGCTGGTCGAGCGCGGGTTGGTGAAGCCGAGCTTGCGGCCCTTCAGGTCCTTGAGCGAGCTCACCGGCGACTTGGGCATCGCCACCCAGACGAACTCGGCCACCGTGTGCACGTTGCCGCTGATGATCTTCAGGTCGGCGCCGCCCTGGACCGCGGAGACCACCGCTGAGACCGCCGCCTCGCCGTACGACAGCTTGCCGCCGAGCAGGTTGCGGATGGTGGTGCCGCCGCCATCCGAGGTGAGGATGCCGTCGACGTCGACCTTCTGCTCCTTGAAGTAACCCTTCTCCACCGCGATGGCGAAGGGCATGCCGTTGGTGGTGACCCCGTAGTTGGAGACGACGATCTGCTCGGCATGCGCGGCGCCGAGGGAAAGCAGCGCTGCGCCGGCGAGGGCCAGGACGGTTCTTTTCATGAAATCCTCCTCGCGGGCAGTATACGGGTGAATTTCTCACGCGCGCCGGGTGACCGGCGGCGGATAGCGACCGACCGGCGGCGGGGGTGGTCGTAATCCGCTGTCAGGAGCGGCATTCTTCCCTCGCGGTGGGCATCTCCCAGGCGCATCTTGCGCTTATAAGAAACGGCGAGGTAACCCAATGAACGCGGTCACCGTTGAAGTCAGCAATGTGGTCCAGGCGCTGTTCCGGCGCCAGCCCGCGCTGTGCGGGTTCTCGGTGCGCGACGACCTGTCGTTGTCGAACGTCGCCTGCCACCCCGCGCTGCACGGCGCCCGGGCGAGCGAGCTGCTCGACGAGATCTCCGATGCGCTCTACGAGCTGCTCGAGGAGCGGCCCGAAGCCGCCGAGCTGCTGCGCGGACGCACCCTCGCGAGGGTATTCCACTAGCCGGCACGTCGATTGCTCCTTTCTTCTGGTTCGCAGTCAAAACCACACCGAAAGGGGCAATCATGGAACCGATGCAGGCCGAAAGAATCCCGAGCAACGTGCAGGAAATTCCGGGGCAGGAAGAAACGCTGGAAACGCTGAAGGCCGCGCGCGAGCGGCTGAACGAGACGCTCAACGCGGTCCGGCAGCGCGCCAACGAGGCGTGCGAATACACCGACCAGGTGGTGCGTGCCAATCCGTGGACCTCGATCGGCGTCGGCTTCGGCATCGGCGTGCTGATCGGCGTGGTGGCGGCCCTGTCGGCGAGCTCGTCGAGGCGCTGGAGCTTCTAGCCGTAGAATTCGCCGTCACCCTTGGAGGGAAGGCGAATGAAACTCTCGATGCACCAGGCGAGCGCGGCGCGCTTCGCGAACGCGCTGCGCAACCTGTCGGGCATCCTGGACAAGGCCCACGCCTGGGCCGAGGCCAAGAAAATCGATCCGGCGGTGCCCGGCGGGCTGCGGCTGATCGCCGACATGTTCCCGCTCTCGCGCCAGGTGCAGATCGCGTGCGACACCGCCAAGGGCGCGGTCGCGCGCCTCGCGGGTGTCGAGATCCCCAAGCACGAAGACACCGAGAGGACGATCGCCGAGCTCAAGGTGCGCATCGCCAAGACGCTCGACTTCCTCGAGTCGGTGCCGGCGGCGAAGGTTGACGGCTCCGAAGAGCGCGAGGTGGTGCTGAAGATGCGCAGCGGCGAGATGAAATTCACCGGCCTGCAATATCTCCTGGGGCACGCGATCCCCAACTTCTACTTCCACTGCGCGACCGCCTACAACATTCTCCGCGCCAATGGGGTCGAGCTTGGCAAGAAGGATTTCATTGGTACTCCCTAGTTCTTGAACGGCGCCCCGAGCTGCTCGCATTGGCTGCGCGCGTACTGGGCGCCGATGCCGAAGTCGTCCGGCCCGCTGTTCACCTGGACGATCTTTTCGTGCCGGAAGAAGAAGGTCATCGGGTAGAAGCCCTGGTAGGCGCCGGCGCTGTTCTTGTCGTTCACCCAGACGCACGCCGCCCAGCCGTAATGCATGCTGCGCAGCGCCACCTTGCGCTGGTACATCTGCTGCGGCTCGGTGCGGAACTCGATGATCGCGTTCTTCGGATCGTTGAGCCGCACGGCGAGGTAGCTTTTCACCTCTTCCTGCCAGCGCGTCGGCTTCGGGCCGTAGTCCAGGCCGGCGGTTTCATCCTTGGTCACCGGCTGCGCGCAGGCAGCCAGCACGAATGCGAGGAACATCACGGCACGGCGCATGGGGCTCTCCCTTCTGCTAAAACCTGATTATGCAACGCTGGATCGAACGGCCCGAAGCGCGCTGGGCCCTGTGGGCCGGCATCGCGGGGGCGCTCACGATGGCGCTCGTCTCTACGGTGATGATTTTGTCACAGCCGGGCCCGGCGGCCGCCTTCGGTTTCATCTTCGTGCCGCTCGTTGCCGCCGCCGCGGCGGTGCCGCTCGCGCTCTGGGGCGCGGCGCTGGGTCATGTGGTGCTGCACCTGCGCGGGCGTGCAGCGGAGCCGAAGGCGGTGTTCTGGGCCGCGCTCGCCGCCGCGCTTGCCGTGCCGGCGGTGCTCGCCTACGAGCTCTGGAGCCGCTTCGCGCCGCGGTAGAGCAGCACCAGCGCCACCATCTGGATCACATGGTAGAGATCGTTGTGGTTGAAGTGCTCGTGCAGCCTGAACCCGCTCGCCTGAACCGCGGCGCCGGCGATCGACACCGCCACGCCGGCGAGGATCGGTCCGTTCCATTTCCATAGGTGAATCGCGGCGACGACGAGGAAGGCGATGGCGGTGTCGATGACCACGTAGAGGAAGGCGTCGTGGCCGAGCATCCACACCGAGTAAACCACCAACTTTGCCAACGCCGCCGTAAGCATGAACGCTCTGATCGGTCCGGAAAAAACGGCATACGATGATCCTGCCACCATGCCGAAGCTCGCCACGCCCGCGCTCAGCGTGGTCGCCTTCCACAGGAGAGCGCTCTGCAGGAAGCCGTGCCAGGTGCCGCCGAGAAAGGCCGCCGCCGCGAGGGCGGCGAAGGCGAGGGCCCACAGCCTTCTCGAGGCTTGGGGGTTCGGAAAAAGCAGCAGCGAAAGCCACGTCGCCATCCCACCCAGGGCGTAGTCGGTCAGCACGGTCATCGGCTCGTTCATTGGCGCAGCCGGCGCCGATGCGAGAGCCCGACGGTGATGACGAACGCGGCGAGCACCCAGTGGAAGACGATCGGGATCGAATGGTCCCAGAGAAAGACGGCGCGCGCGATCATCGCGGCCAGGTACACCCAGCCGAACCAGAGCCATGCGGTGGCGAAAAACCGGTTCTTCTCGAAAAAAAATCCGCGGCCGCGCGTGAAGTCGAGCGAGATCTTGGCCATCAGCGCGACGATCACGATCTGCGAGGGAAGCAGGACCTCATAGGGCATCAGGCCCGAGTACCAGGCTTGCATCGGCGGAAGGAATTCCACATCGAGAAATGCGACCAGCGCCTGGCCGACGACCCTGAGGACGAACAGGCCGAGAAGCAACCACAAAAGGCTATTTGTTCTCGTACATCCTTTTGTAATGGCGGTACCACTCGCTCTGGAACAGCTCCTGCGGATCGTACTTGAGCTTGAGCTTGAGGAACTCCTGCAGCTGCGGATAGCAGGCGTCGACCTGGCGGCGCAGGCCGTAGCGGTTGTAGGTCGGGTAGTAGCTGCCGCCATGCTTGAGGCCGAGGTCGATCAGGCGGCGCATCACGTCGCCCGCCTTGATCAGGCCGCTGGTGGTGTGCTCGACGTGCACGTTGAAGATCACGCAGGCGTAGGACTTGCGCGCCCACGGCAGGAAGCTCTCGCGGTCCTGCTCGATCAGCCGCACCGTGCCGTAGATGATGTCGACCTTGTCGCGGCGGGCATAGTTACGCACCTCCATCATGAAGCGCTCGAGCTGCTCGCGCTCGCAGTAGATCTCGGTGATCGCCTCGGTGCCCTTCACTTGCGAGCCGAGGCGCTGGTCGAGCGCGCGGTGGTAGTTCTCCGGGTAGACGCTCATCTGCGCTTCGTCCGCCCAGTACACCTGGCCGTTGGTCTGCAGGTAGAAGCCGGCGTAGCGCCGGAACGCCTCGCCCTTGGCCTGGTGCGCGAGGTGCAGGAGCTCGGTCCACTCGCCTTCGCGCAGCTCGCGCTGGTTCGGCGGCACCGGCGTATCGGCTTCCACCGGGCGGTAGCACGAGAACACGCCGCGGTTGAGGAAGTCGCCGGAAGTCTCGTCGATCGCGTACTGGAAGTCGCCGTAGAGGTAGCCGTCGCGGATGCGCTCGGCGAACGCCTTCGACAGGCCCTCGACCGAGCGCACTTCCACCACGCGCTCGACCTTGCGGCGCTCGACCAGGCGCAGCGTCGCCGAGGTGATCAGGCCGAACAGGCCGTAGCCGCCGATCGCCAGGCGGAACAGGTCGGGGTTGTCGGTGCGGCTGCAGTTGACCAGCTCGCCCCTGGCGGTCAGCAGCTTGAACGACTCGACGTCGCCGATGAAGGGCGGCATCTTCAGCCCGCGGCCGTGGATATTCGCGGCCAGGCAGCCGCCGATGGTCAGCTTGTCGGCGCCGGTCTGCTTCTGCGCGAAGGTCCACTGCTGCTCGCGGCCCTTCTGCGCCGCGGCCAGCACCTGGAGGAGCTGCGGCCACTGCATGCCGGCCTCGACCTCGAGGTGGCCCTTCTCCTGGTCGAAGGCCAGCACCTTCGACAGGCGCCGGGTGTCGATCATCAGCCCGTCGGCGAGGAACTGCTGGCCGCCCATGGCGTGGCGCGCACCCGAGAGGCAGACCTGCTTCTCCTCCTTCTGCGCCGCCTTGATGGCGCTGCGCACGCCGTCGAGCGTGTCGGGCTGCACGATGCGCCACACCCGCGTCGAGTTGAGCTGCGAGTGGACGTCGTTGACGAGGATGCCCGGCGGCGGCTTGTCCTTCTTCTTCCCGACCTGGGGAAGCGCGCTCGCCGGCCAAGCGAGCGCGGCCGCCTTCAGAAAGTCACGACGACGGAACAGGCCTAGAGCTCCTCGGAGCGCGAGAGGGGCGTGGTGCCCTTCTTCGGGCGCCCGGGCCGGTTGGTGAGGGCGAAGATGCGCAGCGGCGGCACCGGCGGCGGCGCCTCCATGAAGCGGCAGTCGGACTCGTTAGGCACGCTCATCAGCGCACCGATGCGCTTGCCGTTCAGCATCACCGTGTAGCGCAGCATGTGCGCCGAGCCGAGCAGCGGCTGGGCCACGATGTCGTATTTGCCAAGCTTGTACTGCTTGCGTTCCAGCGAGGGCAAAGCCATGCGACGGTCCTATTTCTTGGTGCTCTGGAATACGCTCGATAGATCCACATCGTCCAGCTTCACCGCCGCCTTGTTGGCCGCCTCGATGCTCGCGCGCATGCGGTCGGTTTCCCTGGTGGCCTGCTCGAAAGCTTCTGCGAGCTTGAAGCTGAAAGCGGCCAGCGCCTTGGGGTCGGGCTTCTTCGCCTCCGACGAAGCGAGCGTGCCGTATACGCGGCTCGACAGCTGAACGAAAATGCGCTCGGCGAGGTCGATCCAATGGTCCTGCGGCGCCTGCTGGGGCGATGGTTTGCTGGGGGCGGGTGCGCTCATGGTCGTCCTGGTTTGATTTCCGCAATCCTACGCTCATCCTCGCTCAGCGTGCGCGCGAGCTGGTCGCGCAGCTCGTTCGACACCGTGACGTGGGCGTCCGGGCTCTCGCGGTGCACCGCGTAGAGCTTGGCCACCACCTCGACGTCGTGCTCGGCGAAGGTCTCGGCGGTGCGCCGCGCGCGCTCGGCGTCGCCGCCGACCTGGGCCACCGCGATCTCGCCCAGCTTCAGCGCCGAGAGCCAGGTCTCGCGCTCGATGAACTCCACGCCGGCGTCGCGCAGCGCGAAGAGATGCCGCATGTCGTGCGCGCGCGCGAGGACGCGCAGCTGCGGAAAATGCGTGCGTGCGATTTTGGCGAGGCGCGTGATCGCGTCCGAGTCGTCGAGCGTGATGATGAGGAAGTCGGCGCTGTCGGCGCCGGCGGCGTGCAGCAGGTCCAGCCGCGTGGCGTCGCCGTAAAACACGCGGAAGCCGAACTTGCGCGACTGCTCGACGTGGTCCGGGTCGTCGTCGAGCACCGTGGGCTGGTGGCCGCTCGCATGCAGCATGCGCGCCACCACCTGGCCGACGCGGCCCAGGCCGGCGACGATCACCTTGCCCGCCTGCGGGACATCGGGGGCGCGCTCCTGCTCGGGCACGGCGAAGAAGCGCGGGGCGAGATGGTCGTGCAGCGCGAGCAGGAAAGGTGTCAGCAGCATCGACACGGCCACCGCGAGGGTGATGGCGGGTGCGGTATCGGTGCCCAGGCCGCCCTGGCCGGTGGCGACGCCGAGCAGCACGAAGGCGAACTCACCGCCCTGGGCGAGCAGCAGGATGAACAGCGGCCGCTCGGCGCGCGCAAAGCCGGCCTGGCGCGCGATCAGCCAGAGCACGATGCCCTTGACGAGGAACAGGCCGGCGATCAGGCCGAACACCGTCCACGGCCGCGCGATCAGCACCGCGAAGTCGACGCTCATCCCCACCGCGATGAAGAACAGGCCGAGCAGCAGGCCCTTGAACGGCTCGATCGCGGCCTCGATCTCGTGGCGGTACTCCGATTCGGCGAGCAGCACCCCGCCGAGGAAGGCGCCCAGCGCCATCGACAGGCCGGCGTGCTCGAAGGCGAGGGCGATCACCAGCACCAGCAGCAGGGCGAAAGCGGTGAAGATCTCGCGCAGCCGCGTGCGCGCGATATGGCGGAATACCGGCCGCGCGAGCAGGCGCCCGCCGCCGAGCGTGACCACCACCACCGCCAGCGAGAGGGTCAGTTTCGGCCAGGAGAATGCGCTCGCGCCGCCCGCGGTGCCGAGCAGCGGCAGCAGCGCGAGCATCGGGATCACCGCGATGTCCTGGAACAGCAGCACCGCGAAGATGCCCTGCCCGCCCTTGGTGGCGAGCGCGCCGCGCTCGGTGAGCGGCGCGAGCGCCATCGCGGTCGAGGAAAGCGAAAGCGCCATGCCGGCGATCAGCGCGACGCGCAGGTCGAAGCCGAGCGCCCAGCCGACCAGCGTGATCGCCGCCACCGAGCCCACCACCTGCGACAGGCCAAGCCCGAGAAGCTCCGCGCGCATGTTCCACAGGCGCTTGGGCTCGAGCTCCAGGCCGATGACGAACAGCAGGAACACCACGCCGAGCTCGGCGAGCGCGCGGATGTGGTCGGCGGTGTCGACCAGCTGGAAGCCCCAGGGGCCGATGGCGATGCCCGCCAGCAGATAGCCCGCCACCGAGCCCAGGCCGAGGCGGTGCGAAATCATCACCGCCGCCACCGCGGCTGCGAAATAAAGGCTGGCCTGAAACAGAAAGTCGTTGCCGTGCTCCACGGCGCAAGTATATTTGCAGTGGGGGGTTTATAAGAATGAACACCGTCGAAGCGGAGCTGGAAGGGCGTGTCGCGCGCCTGTTTAGCCGCCGCCCGGAACTGTGGCGCTTCACCGTGCGCGACCGCTCCGGGCTGCCGGACCACCTCGACCCGACCTCGCTCGCGGGCGAGTTCTTCATCTTCGAGATCGGCCTCTCGCCGCGTCTGGGCAAGCGGCAGTACGACGAGGTCTATGACGAAATCGTGCGCGCCATCAGCAGCGCGGTGGCCGCGCGCCCCGAGGCCAGGCGCCTCTTACCAGGACGAACTTTCATGCGAGCCCTGCACTAAACGCATGCTTTAGACTTTTGGGATGCAAGCCAGCATCCCCTACACCATCGCCACGGGCGAGAAGCTCGTCAACGAGACTTTTGGCCCGAACAACATCCACCGCCGCAGCAGCGGTGCGGAGGAATCCCACCAAGTCGAGGTGAGGGATGGCCGTCCACTTGCCCATACCTTCAATCTCGACGAGAACGGGTTCACGTTTGTCGAGCACCGCAGCGCAGTGCGCGATTTTCTTGACCCGGACGAATTGAAGCGCGTCTATTACCCCGAAGTTTCACAATTGATTGCAAAGCTGTCCGGAGCGCAGCGCGTCCACGTGTTCGACCACACGCTGCGCTCGGGTAATGAGGCCGAACGCGAGGCCAAGCTCTTGCGTGAGCCGGTGCTCTCGGCGCACAACGATTACACCGACTGGTCGGGACCAAATAGGGTTCGTGAGCTGCTCCCGGACGAGAGTGAGGAACTGTTGAAACGCCGCTTCGCCATCATTCAAGTCTGGCGGGCGATCAACCAGCCGATCCAGTCGAATCCGCTCGCCATCGCCGATGCAAAGAGCGTGGAGCCGGAGGACCTGCTGATCGCCGAGCGGCGCTACCCGCATCGCGTCGGACAGACCTACCGCCTGAAGTACAGCCCCAGGCACCGCTGGTTCTACTTCCCGCAGATGTGCCGCGACGAGGCTTTGGTGTTCAAGGTTTACGACTCCGTGAAGGACGGCCGGGCGCGGTTCACGCCGCACACTTCCTTCGACGATCCCGGCACGCCGCCGGGCGCGCCGCCGCGCCAGAGCATCGAGGCGCGGGCGCTGGTGTTCTTCTAGGCGAGCGGCGGCTTCGGCTTTTTCGCCAGCACGAAGAAAATCGACCCCAGGCCCGCGAGCAGCGCAAGGATGCTGAAGCCCAGCCGGTAGTTGCCGGTGATGTCGGCGAAGATGCCCGGGATGATCGGCCCGCCGACCTGGCCGATGACGATGATCATGAACGACAGGCCGAGGATCATGCCGATGGCGCTGCGGCCGAAATAATCGGCGCGGATCGCCTGCATGAACGGCCCGCGCAGGCCCCAGGCCGCGCCGTGCAGCACGGCGAAGGCCACCACCATGGTGAGCGAGGTGGCGTAGGTGAGCAGAAGCAGCCCGACCGCGTGCGCGAGCATGCAGCCCGCGGCGATATAGCGCTTCTCCCAGCGCTCGCCGATCAGCCAGCCGAGCCCTACGCCGCCCATCTGCGACATCGTCACCAGGCTGATCACCAGCGAGGCCTCGGCGATCGAGTAGCCCAAACCCTCCTTTAGATGGGTGATGGCGTGCACCGCGACTGCGTGCACCACGAACAGCGCGAAGCCGTGGCCGAGCGAGATCAGCCAGAAGGCAGAGGTGCGCAGGGCCTCGCGGGCGGTGAAGTCTCGCGTGGTGCTTTTTTTGGAAGAATCGCCCCCGCTGACAGTTGAGAGATTTTCTTCACGAATTCCATCCGGGACTTCCCCATGCTCGTGCGGGCTGTTGCGGATCACGAAGGCCAGCGGCAGGCCGACGCAGATGGCGAAGATGCCGCTCGCCAGGGCGGTGGCGCGCCAGCCGTAGGTGGTCAGCGATTGCGCCACCAGCGGCACCATGATGCCGCCGAGGGCGAGGCCGATCGACATCGCCGACAGCGCGCGTGCCCGCTTGCGCTCGAACCAGTGGATCAGCGAGACGTTGAGCGGGAAGAATCCGCACAGGCTGGTGCCCAGCGCGATGACGATGAACGCGCCGTAGAACTGCGGCAGCGTCTGCACCTGCGAAAGCAGGCACAGGCCGGTGCCGAACACCACCACGCCGACGCGCACGAAGATCTTGGGTCCGAAGCGATCGAGCAGCCAGCCGAGCACCGGGCCAAGCAGCGCGACCTCCATCTGCTGCAGCGCGGCCGCGCCGGAGAGCGCGGTCTTGCTCCAGTTCTGCTCCTCGGAGAGCACCGCGAGGTAGGCGCCGAACGCCTGCGAGACCAGGCCCGCCTGCAGGAACTGCAGGCCGACCGCGGCACCGACCATGTACCAGCCGTAGAAGATGCGCCGCATGCTCAGACCCGGCGGCGCGGTATTTCACCGTCGCTCACGCCCGACAGCATAACGGCGGGTCCGTTCCTTGCGGTACATCGGGTCATGAAACCTGCACAGCTCGGAAGCCTCAACGCCGACCTCGCCCCGATCGAAGAGGACCTCGCGGCCCGCATCGGTACGATTTTCGACCGCTGCCCGCAGCTCTTCGGGTTCACCGTGCAGGATTCCTCCTCGCTGCCGGAGGAGCTGCGCGCCATCGCCCTGGAGCGCGAGCTGGTGGTGAGCGATATCGGCGTCTACCCGTACCTCAACGCCGACCAGTGCGAGCAGATTTACAACGAGATCGCCGTCGCGCTGCTGGATTTCATGTTCGAGCGGCCGACTGCAAAAGAGGTGCTGCGCGGGCGCACGTTCGTGCGCACCCTGCATTGATTCGGGGACGGAGCCCTAATTCCTGAGACGCGTAGCTGACGCAATTAGGGCTCGGTCCCCGATCAATTAGGGCTCCGTCCCCGAATTCAGGTCAGCGAGACGCAAGCCTCTTCGTAGCGTCCCGCGCCCATCTTCGCCGGATCGAAAATCTCGCGCTCGGCGATCCACTTGAACGACTCCTCGAACACCTCGCGCGTGTAGGGCTCGAACACGATGCGCTCGCCCGGCCCCCAGCGCCGCGTGTCGATCTCGCCGTGGAAGCGCGCGGGGAATTCCTTGCGGTAGTAGTGCGTGTAGAGCTCGGGGCGCAGGTCGATGTCGCGCTGCGCGCGGCGTAGCGCGCGAAAATATTTGCGCACGTCCTCCGCATCCGGATCGCCGGTGAGCATCGAGGCGATCATGAAGGTGGTGTCGATGACCTTGCGGAAGCCCAGCTGCTCGAGAAAGTAGTACGGGCCGCTGAACACGGCGGCGGCCGGCACCTGGCGGTCGATCAGCTTCTCCATGCGGCCGAAGAGGATGCCGTCGGCGAAGGAGAGCTTGATATCCTCGCGCGGCATGTACTGCTCGAGCGCCTGCATCGTCGAATAGTGGCTGCCCGACTGGTGGCCGACCGAGATCGGCACACCCTTGAGGTCCGCGGGCTGGCGGATCGGCGATTCCGGCGGCACGAACACGCCGCTCGGCGAGACCGAATACGCGTCCGTATACATTTTGCCCAGCCCCTGCGAGGCGGCGACGTTCACCGTCCAGTGGCAGGCGCAGCTGACGTTGGTTTCACGGCCTTTTTCGAAGCTGGTGTAGGCACCGACCTTGTTCGGCGTGGCATGGGTCTGGAACACCTCGCGGAACTCGTAGTCGAGCCCCTCGGCGCGGAAGTAACCCTTCTCCTCGGCAACCCACTCGTGCAGACGAAAATGCGGGGAAATGACGAATTTGGACATGTGCTTGGCTCCTTCAGGTCTCCGCATCATGCCAAGTATTTGGCGCGGCTGACAGTTGCTCACCCCCGGGCGTGGCCGTGTAGTCGAAACTTGTAGGCGAAACACCCTAGGCCGGCCGGCATCTTGCGGCGGTGCCGCAGTGCAATGTGGGGGGACTAGCGTAGAAGCCATGAAAACCCAGCGCCAACTCGAAGAGCAGCTGCAGTCGCTGTTCGCGCGGTGCCCCGATCTGTGCGGTTTTGCCATCCGCGCCGAGGCCGAGGACCTGTTCGTCAGCGATATAGGCATTTCGCCACGGCTCTCGGCCGAGCAGTACGGCGAGATTTACCAGGACATCGCCCAGACGCTGGGGGAGCTGCTGGAGCAGGAGCCAGCGGCCGGCGAGTGGCTGCGCGACCGGACTTTCGCCAGAACCTGGCACTAAGGGTTCGCCTGTAGTTGTTTCAGGGACTCCCCGATTGGCCGGTTTGCTACAGGCCGATACGCTGCGAGCCCATGAAGACCTCCCCCCAATTCGACAGCCTGCTTGGCAGGCTGGAAGCCGATGTCGAGGCCCGCATCCGCTCGCTTTTCCATCGCTGCCCCGCCCTCCACGGCTTCGCCGTGCAGGACCGCGCCATGCTGCCCAAGGACGTCGACCCCAACCGCATTCCGGACGCCGACCTTTTCGTCACCGACATCGGCATCTACCCGAAGATCGATTCGCAATACGACGAGATCCACGACGAGATCACCCACGCCATCTCGGATCTCGTGCACGACCAGCCGCACGCTTTCGATTACCTGCGCGGACGGACCTTCGCGCGCGCGCTGCACTGACCGTCCGTTTCCCGAGTGATTCGATAAAGGGGCTGCAGCGGGAACGCCAGGCGCGCGCGCCACAGTCCGGGAGGCTGTGGCGCGCGCCGCCCGGCATTAATACCCGCCTAGCCCTTATCTAACAAACCCTTACCCCCCTCCGACGGCCGGACCTGTAACTTCGCCCCCATGGGGTACAGGCTCGACTACAGCGTGAGCGGCGGCGTGCTGATGGTGACGATCTCGGGCAGCTGTCCGACGCCCGGCGCCATCGCGCGCGACATCGGCCGCGAGGCGCGCGAGAACGCGGTGGGCAACGTGCTGGTCGACGTGCGCCGCCTGCAGGACCGCATCGGCAAGATCCGCGACCTGATCTCCGACAAGGACGGCCCGAAGCGCATCGCCATCCTCGACAACGTGCTGAACGAGCGCCTGTACGTATTCGCCGAGATCGACGCCCGCGCGCGCGGCTGCGCGCTGCGCCGCTTCGACACGCAGGCCGAGGCGATGCGCTGGCTAGAGGGAACCCCTCAGCGGTAGCGGTAGACGACGATCTTGTCGGCGCCTGACTCGGGCGTCCACACTTCTCCCTTGCGGCCGTGGATCTGGCGCACGTTCGGCCGCCTGCTGGAGGACTTGAAGCTCTCGAATTTCTCGCTCGCCGGGTCGAAGCGCAGCATGACCTGCGCGGTCCACTCCGCCGCCCACACCTTATCGGTCTCGTCGACGTAAACCGCGTAGACATGCGGCTCGTCGCCCGGCGCCTTCCAGGTCTTCCAGCTGCCGGTCTTCGGCCGGTAGCGGCTGAGGTTGCCCGAGTTCCACTCCGCAACCCAGACATCGCCCTTGGAATCCGACCACACGCGGCGCGCGCCCTGGCGCGGCGTCGGCGGCTGGATCACGGTGGTGCTGCCGTCCGGATTTATTTTTCCGACGAAGGAGCCCGCCAGCGAGGCGTAGTACACCGTGCCGTCGGGCGTGGCGTGGATGCCGTAGGGGCCGCGGCCTTTCGGCGCATCGAAGAGTTCCATCTTCCCGCTGCGCGGATCGAGGCGCCCGTACACGCCGCTCTGCCCGGTGAACCAGTGCACGCCCTTGGCATCGAAGATCGACGTGTTGAGATTGGCGTAAGCGGCGCCCTCCGGCAGCGGAAAAACCTTCACCGCGCGCGTCTTCGGGTCGACCCGCACCAGCGCGTTCTGCCCGCCGTCGGTAAGCCAGGGCGCGCCGTCGGCGCCGGCGACCACGCCGTGCGGCGCCGAGCCGCGGCCGAGCGGCACGAACTCGATCTTGCCGCTCTTCGGATCGAGGATGCCGAGGTTGCCGCTGCCCTGCGCGGAGATCCACACCGGCCCGCCGGGCGTGGCGTCGGCCCAGACGTCATGCACGCGGTGGCCGCTGGGCACCGGGTATTCCTGCACCGTGATTTGCGCCAGCGCAGGCACGGCAAACAGCCAGCAAAACAGGACCTTCAGGCCGGATCGCATATCATTCGCCTCCTATGGGCGTACATCAGAATTTCATCAACGGGGCTTGGGCGCATGCAGGCGAACAGGCGCCGAATCTTAACCCTT
>DATFDV010000054.1:0-4663 GCA_035251855.1 Burkholderiales bacterium
AGGCCGAGCGTCGGGCCGCTCACGGTGAGGCGGAACACGTCGACGAACGAATACAGCGCCGGGTGCGCCGCGCTGCGCTCCTCGAAGCGGGCGTCGGCGGCCGCGGCAGCGCCGGCGGCCAGGGTCAGGCAGGCTACGAGAATAAGCTTTGGCGGTTTCATGAAAGCGTCGCGTCATCGTAGAGGCGGGGTATTACGGCGCGGAGCCTTCCGGCGCTGCGGCTGATGCGCCGTGCGGACTAGTCGCGTCGGGGAATGGGGACAAAAGCAGGGAACACAAGCAGGAGACAGAAACGAAAACGGGGCTGGTGGCCCCGTTCCGTAAAAACTGCGTGCGGCCCTTTTTAGGGGTTCAGGATGCGAAGCTCGAGCGACTTGCCGATCGCCTGGGTGCGGTTGACGACGTTCAGCTTGCGCAGGATTTTCTGCACGTGGTTCTTCACCGTGAGCGGGCTGATCTTGAGGATCGCGCCGATCTCGAAGTTCGACTTGCCGAGGTAGATCCACTTGAGGATGTCGAGCTCGCGCACCGTGAGCACGCTCTGGCTGGAGGCCTTGTCGGCCGAGGTGGGGGTGCGCTGAAGCTGCGTGCGCACCCAGGACGCGTGCAGCGAAGGCGTGAGCAGCTGCGCGAGGTAGGTCTGGCGCGGGCCGACGCTGCCCGGACGGCAGGCGAAGGTGAACAGCGTGATCGCGCGGCCGTCGGCGTCGTGCACGCCGTGCACCAGCAGCTGCGTGGCGCCGAGGCGCTCCACCTCCCTGGTGAACGCCCCGCTTCCCAAAGAATTGCTTGCAACATCCCAAACCAGAGGCTGATAGCGCTTCTCTTCCCACGCCTTCAGCAGCGCGGGCGCGACCGAGGTGTCGCGCAGGAAGATGTCCGAGAGCGTGCTCGGGTCGGGCGTGGTCATGGAGAAGCCGTCGGCGCGGAACGCCGGCGGCTTGCCCAGGCACAGCGTGCAGATCATCAGCTCGTGCCGGATCAGGCTTTGCAGCAGCCCCTGCGTCCAGCTGAAGAAGTGAGCGCGGGCATGCACTCTCAGCGAGGCGTCGAGGTTGAGGACGATGGATTCGATCTGGAGGAAATCGGTGGCCGCCGAACGCGCCGAATCTGACAAACTGGCGTTGCCGTCGCCCGCAGCCGTATTGGCCAAAGCGGGCATCGACTGCGGGATCGGCTGCGGCTGCACCGGGCTGGACGACGGTTCGGTTGTGGTCAATGGCATAGCGGTGTCCAATATAGTCGAGAGTGATTACGCAATAGTTCGTTTGACTTAGGCGCCAAACGCTAGTCCGGTGAGCCTACGGGCGGGCACGCCTCGCCACCTCAGCGTTGAACCGTGCTCGCCTACCCTGTGTGGGCTTTGCACGCCACCCGCGAAACCCGGACGCGCCTGATGCTTCGCAGCCAGCCCGGCCCGGGCCCGCTGCTGCAGGCGGCGCTCGATCCGCTGGTGGTGATCGGCACGCTGGCCGGCGCGCTGTCCTTCTTCGGCGCCGAGTTCAACGGCGCCTGCCTGATCCTCGCGCTGCTGGTATTCGCGATGACCTTCCCCGGCGGCGTCACCGGCAGCGGCCGGCGCGACAGCGCCAGCGCCGGCGGCGCGCCCGGCGACCTGATGCTGGACATCGTCACCGGCTGGGTGGCGATCGTCGGCCTGCTGGTGCTGCTCGGCTGGGCGACGCGCACCATCGAGGCCTTCGACCAGCGCGTGCTGCTCGCCTGGGCGCTCGCCACCCCGGCGGTGCTGTTCACTGCGCATCGCCTGCTGCCCATCGTGCTGCCGCGCGTGCTGGCGGTCGAGGGCATGCGCAAGGTGGCGGTGATCGCCGGCGCCAACGACCTGGGTCGCAAGCTCGCCGAGCGCCTGAACGATCCGATGCTCGGCGTGCGCTTCACCGGCTACTTCGACGACCGCGCCGCCGGCCGGCTGCAGGACGTGCCCGAGGCGCAAAACCTGGGCGGCCTGTCGCGCCTGGCCGATTACGCGCGCGCCAACCGCGTCGACGTGATCTACATCGCCCTGCCGATGGCCTCGCAGCCGCGCATCCTGCGCCTGCTCGAGGACCTGCGCGACACCACCGCGTCGATCTACTTCGTGCCCGACATCTTCGTTTCCGACCTGATCCAGGCGCGCGTCGACTCGCTCGGCGGCCTGCCGGTGGTGGCGGTGTGCGAAACGCCGTTCTACGGGTTCAACGGCGCGGTCAAGCGGCTGAGCGACCTCGCGCTCGCCAGCCTGATCCTGGTGCTGATCTCGCCGCTGCTCGCCGCGATCGCCATCGGCGTGAAGCGCTCCTCGCCGGGGCCGGTGCTGTTCAAGCAGCGCCGCTACGGCCTCGACGGGCGCAAGATCGTGGTCTACAAGTTCCGCTCGATGACGGTGGCCGAGGACGGCGACGTCGTCCGGCAGGCGACACGCAACGACAGCCGCATCACCCGCTTCGGCGCCTTCCTGCGCCGCTCCTCGCTCGACGAGCTGCCGCAGTTCATCAACGTGCTGCAGGGGCGCATGAGCATCGTCGGCCCGCGGCCGCACGCCGTGGCGCACAACGAGCTGTACCGCAAGCTGATCCGCGGCTACATGATCCGCCACAAGGTGCGCCCGGGAATCACCGGCCTCGCCCAGGTCAACGGCCTGCGCGGCGAGACCGACACCATCGAGAAGATGAAGGCGCGCATCGAATACGACCTCGCCTACCTGCGCAACTGGTCGCTGCTGCTCGACCTGCAGATCATTCTCAAGACCGTGGTGGTGGTGCTCGGCAAACAGAATGCGTATTGAACGACCGTGGTTCCTCAGCGCCGCGGCCGCGATCGTGCTGCAGATCCTGATCCTCGCCGCCTCGCCGTACACCCTGGCGCAGCCGTGGGACACGCTCTGGCATTTCCTCGCGTACGCCGGCCTCACGCTGGTGCTGTGGATCGCGACCGATGGCCGCCGCCCGCTGGCGGTCGGCGCCGCGGCGATACTGTTCGGCGCCCTGCTCGGGCAGCTCGCCCCCGCCGCACCCGCCGCCGCGCTCACCGCCGGCGCCCTTTTTCTACTGCAAGGAAAGCCCCGATGTGTGGAATCGTCGCCGCGGTAGCGCGGCGCAACGTGGTGCCGATCCTGCTGGAAGGCTTGCGCCGCCTGGAATACCGCGGCTACGACTCCGCGGGCGTCGCCGTGATCAACGGTTCTCTCCAGAGACTCCGGTCGTGCGGCCGCGTGGCCGAGCTGAAAAAGCTTGCTGACGAACAACAGCTCGAAGGCACCATCGGCATCGGCCACACGCGCTGGGCCACGCACGGTGTGCCCTCCGAGCGCAACGCCCACCCGCACATCAGCGGCGGCATCTCGGTGGTGCACAACGGCATCATCGAGAACCACGCGGCGATCCGCGCGCGGCTTCAGGCGCAGGGCTACCGGTTCACCTCGGATACCGACACCGAGGTGATCGCCCATCTCATTCATTCGCTGGGGACCCAGGAACTGTTCGAATCGGTGCAGGCCGCGGTGCGCGAGCTCAAAGGCGCCTACGCCATCGCGGTCATCGCCGCGGCCGACCCCGCGCGGCTGGTGGTGGCGCGCATGGGCGCGCCGCTGCTGGTGGGCCTGGGCGAGGGCGAGAATTTCGCCGCCTCCGACACCTCCGCCCTGCTCCAGGTGACGCGCAACATCGTCTACCTGGAGGAAGGCGACTGCGCCGAGGTCACGCTGCGCAGCGTGCGCATCGCCGACGCGCGCGGCCACCTCGTCGAGCGCCCGCTTCACGTCAGCCAGCTCACCGCCGACGCGATGGAGCTCGGGCCCTACCGGCATTACATGCAGAAGGAAATCTTCGAGCAGCCGGCGGCGGTCTACGCGACGCTCCAGGGAGAATTTGCAGGAGAGGAAAAATTCGAGGAAATCGACTCGGCCCTGATCCTCGCCTGCGGCACCAGCTACCACGCCGGCATGGTCGCGCGCTACTGGCTGGAGACCCTGGCCGGCGTCCCGTGCAGCGTCGAGATCGCGAGCGAGTACCGCTACCGCGACACGGTGCCGAACCCCCGCGCCCTGGTGGTGGCCATCTCGCAATCCGGCGAGACCGCCGACACTCTCGCCGCCCTCGAGCAGGCGAAGCGCCTCGGCCAGCACCGCACGCTCGCGGTGTGCAACGTGGCCGAATCCGCGCTCGCGCGCCAGGCGGCGCTGCGCTTCATGACGCGCGCCGGCCCCGAGATCGGCGTGGCCTCGACCAAGGCCTTCACCTCGCAGCTCACAGCGCTGTTGCGACTCGCCGTTTCGGTGGGCAAGGCGAAGGGCCGCATCGCAGCCGCACGCGAAATGCAGATTCTGGATCAGCTCCGCGAGCTGCCGGCGGCGGTGGCCGCCGCGCTGCGCCTGGAACCGCAGATGGCGGCGTGGGCGGCCAGGTTTGCGCAATGCCAGCACGCCCTGTTCCTCGGGCGCGGCGTGCATTACCCGATCGCGATGGAAGGCGCGCTCAAGCTGAAGGAGATCTCGTACATCCACGCCGAGGCCTACGCGGCGGGGGAGCTCAAGCACGGGCCGCTCGCGCTGGTGGACGCGGCGATGCCGGTGGTGGCGATCGCGCCGAAGGACGCGCTGCTCGACAAGCTCAAGTCGAACCTCCAGGAGGTGCGCGCCCGCGGCGGCGAGCTCTACGTGCTCGCC
>DATFDV010000055.1:0-23126 GCA_035251855.1 Burkholderiales bacterium
CATGTTCGACAAGTCCCTCGAGGCCGACGCGGCGCTGGAGGAGTTCAAGCGCGAAGGCTTCCAGCGCAGCGAGGTCGACGCCTTCTACGTCTCGCCGCCGGGGCAGCACGCGATGACCCCGGTGGGCGGCGACGCGCCCTCGTCGAGCGAAGGCTCGCGCACCGCCGGCATGGGCGCCGGCCTCGGCGCGGTGATCGGCGCGGTGATCGGCGCCGCGCTCGGCTGGCTCGCCTCGGGCGAGCTCGGCATGGTGGTGATCCCGCTCGGCGCCGGCCTGGGCGCCTATGTCGGCTCGTTTGCCGGCACCATGGCCAAGGTGCGTGCCGGGCGCTACGACGCGGCCTCGGTCGAGCACCCGCTGGAGCCGCGCGGCGGCCGCATGATCGCGGTGAACGTCGATCGCCCCGGCATCGAGAAAAAAGCCATCGAGATCCTGCGCCGCCAGGGCGCGCGCGACGTGCGCCGCGCCGAGGGGCGCTGGGCCGACGGCTCCTGGCGCGACTTCGATCCGCGCGCGCCGCTCGCCGCGATCTAGCAGCCGTGAGCGGCACGGCGCCACGCACCAAGATTCTGGTCGCGGTGGGCCAGGACAACCGCGAGCGCCTCGCCCGCGTGCTCGAGGGCCACGAGCTGGTGTTCGTGGAAACCGGCGACGCCGCCCGCGAGCAGCTGGAAAATGAGCGCTTCGGGCTGGTGTGCCTCGGCGTGCATTTCGACGAGTCGCAGATGTTCGCGCTGCTGGGCGACATCCGCTCGCACGCCCGCTACCGCAAGGTGCCGGTGCTGTGCGTGCTCGGCTCCTGGGGCCGCATGCTCTCCGAGGTGGCGGTGGAGGGCCTCGACCACGCGGTCAAGGCGCTGATGGCGAACGGCTTCCTCAACCTCTTGCATTTCGCCGACGACGAGGAAGGCAACGCGCGGATCCGGCGCATCGTCGATTACCTGATCCTGATCGACGGCGACCTGCAGCACATCGCGCGCACCACCGGCGAACGGCTCGCGCCGGGCATGGAAGAGCGCCGCGCTACGCGGCTTTAGCATTCCCTACTACCGCACGTCACCGCTCGCCACGACCCGAAATATCCGGGCGACGCGACACGGCGGCGAAGGCGCGCGCGCGCGGCGCCTGTTCTCATGCACGTTATCCACTCAATCCGGAGAACTGACATGAGCAGGCTTTACAAGCAGGTGTTCGCCGCGGCCGTCGGCTTTGCCGCGCTGGTTGCCTTCGTGCAATCGCCCGTGGCCCAGGAAGCGAAGAAGGAAAAAGCCGGGCTGCAGAAGCAGGACGCGAAGATGATGCGCGACATCGCGCAGTCCGACCTCGCCGAAGTGCAGGCCGGCAAGCTCGGCGCCAGCAAGGCCTCTTCGGCCGAGGTGAAGAAATTCGCGCAGCACATGGTCGACGATCACCGCAAGCACCTGAGCGAGGCGCGCTCGATGGCGAAGACCAAGGGTGTGCAGCTGCCCAGCGCGCCGGCCAAGAAGCACCAGCCGGCGATGAAGAAGCTCGAGTCGGCCTCGGGTGCGCAGTTCGACAAGGTCTTCATGCAGCAGATGGTGAAGGACCACGAGGAGGCGCTGAAGCTGGTGCAGAACACGGCGAAGAACGCCAAGGACCCGCAGCTCAAGGCCGATGCCGAGAAGACCGCGCCGGTGATCGAGAAGCACCTGGAAGAAGCGAAGCGCATCGCCGCTTCCCTGAAGTGAGGCGCGGCCCGGCGCGCCCGGGCCGTATCCTGCTCTAGGCCCGCCGACGCAGCAGGTACAGGCCGGCCAGCAGCGCGCCGGCGCCGACCATCCAGCCGTTGCCCGAAGGGGCCTTGGGCGCCATCAGCTCGAGGCGACGCTTCATCATCTGCGCGCCGAGCTCGCCCAGGCGGTCGCCGAGCACGCTCTCGGCATGGGTGAGGAGCATGGTTTCCTCGTCGGCGACGTGGTGGATTACGTCGCGCATCAGCTCCATGAACGTCAGGTCGTACTGGGGATCGGTGGGCTGCATGCCGGTGAGCTGCGCGATCAGCGTGCGCATCTCCTGGTGCTGCGGCTCGAGCTCGTCGAGCAGCGTGCTGCCCGCGGCGCGCATCGCCGGGTAGAAGACTTCCTCCTCGATGCGCGCATGCACCATCAGCGCGCCGCAGATCATCGCGGCGATTGCCCGCTTTTTCTTCGGGCGGGAGTCGGCCTTGTAGCGATGGAAGGCGGCGACGACGCGGGTATGGTCGGCGCGGATCATGTCGGTGGCGCTCGGCCCCATCTTCCTGAGCACGGTTTGCATGGCGTCAGCGGCTCAGGTGGCGGCGCACGTTCGACCAGTAATTGAGCTCGTGGTCCTGCTCGACGTTGATGCGCTGGTCGTCGGCCTTGCCGGTTTGCTTGAGATCGTCTGCCATGGCAGCTCCTTCAAAGGAAATGCCCCGACCGTGCAAACCCCGTACCTAGGGCCGGCCGCGCATCGCCTGCAACCGCGCCATGACTTCCGCCTCGGCCTGTACCCAGTCCTCGGCCTCCAGCCCCGGGCTGAATCCGCGCTTCTCCGCCCGGTAGTATGCCGCCTCCGAAATCATTTCCAGCAATTCACCTTCGCCCGGCGCCGCCGCCGCCTCCGCGGCGGTGTTGGCCGCGGTCTTCACAACCGGGCCCGGGCGCTCGGCTTCGCGCTTCGCCAGTCTTTGTCTCATAGGGGTTTTCTCTTGTGGTGAAGCGGCCATCATGCACCTGCCCGCCGCTTGCAAACAGGTACAGCCTGTCGGTACGGCGCGGTTTCGGTTGTCAGACTTTCTCCGACACGCCCCTCGTCCGTCGCCGCCTCGCTACAGAAAAATCAGCCGCCATCGACAGCGCGGCGGTATCGCGGCGCCTGCGCGAAAGGCATGATGAGCGCCATGTCCGCCGAGCCTCCCGCGCCAGACGCGCTCATGCCGAGCGCCAGCGAAATCTACGAGATGATCCGGCAGGCCGCGTACTACCGCGCAGAGAAGCGCGGCTTTACCCCGGGCCTCGAGGCCGAGGACTGGGCGCACGCCGAAGCAGAAGTCCTGGCGCGCCTGCGCGCTTCCAGCCAGGCCTAGAGGAAAACAACCATGCCCAAGTCGAAACCGGTGAGCGCGGTCGCGCTGCTAATCGAAGACCACGACTACGTGAAGAAGGCGTTCCGCGCCTTCGAGAAGATGGACGAGGAGGAACAGCCGGCGCTGGTCAAGCAGGTGCTGCAGGCGCTCAAGGTGCACACCCGCATCGAGGAGGAAATCTTCTACCCAGCGGTGCGCAAGGCGATCAAGGACGAGGACCTAATGAACGAAGCCGAGGTCGAGCACGACTCGGCCAAAGTCCTCATCCGTCAGCTCGAGCGCATGAAGCCGAGCGATCCCAAATTCGCCGCCACCTTCACCGTGCTCGGCGAGTACGTGAACCACCACGTGAAGGAAGAAGAGTCGGAGATGTTTCCCAAGGCGAGGCGCGCGCGCGTCAACCTCAAAGGGCTGGGCGCCAAGCTGATGGGACGCAAGATCCGACTCGCCTCCAGCACCTAGCCGGCAGTTACTGCGGCTTCGCTTTCTGCTCGCCGCTCGCGCCGGTGGCAGCGGATCCCTGCTTCTGGGATTCGAGCTTGGCCTGCGCGATCGCGCCATCCTTGGTCGCCTTCGCCTCTTTCTCGCAGGCGTTCTTGGCATCGCCGACCTGATCGCCGCATTTCGCCTTCGCAACTTCGTATTGCGCCTCGGCCTTGGCTTCGGCGGCCTCCAGGCGATTCTTCGGCGTGTCGCGCTCCTTCACCTTCGCCTCGGCTTCGGCGACCTTCTTCTGCCCCTCCGCCTCGGCCTCGCAGATCTTCTTGCCGTTGTCCTGCATATCCTTGCACTTCTCCATCGCCGCCTTGTGCTCTTCCTGGATCCGCTGCTTGTCCGATTGCTGCGCGGATTGCTGCTGGCCCTGGCCGCCCTGGCTGGCGGACGGAGCCTGCGCCTGCGCGCCGATGGACCAGGCGAGGGCGAGTGATGCGGCGATGAGCGTAACGTTTGCGTTCATTAGGGTTCCTTCTGGTTCATTGAAGATCAAGTTGGTAAGAAACTAGCCGCCGTTCGCGGAGGCCAGCGTGGCGGCCTTGTACCAGTCCTGCACCTTCTCCAGGTGTTCCTGCTCCTCGTCGCGCGCCTCGGTGAAGCGCTCGACCAGCTCGTCGTTGCCAGCCTCGCTGACCAGCTCGATCAGCTCTTCCCAGGCTGCGTTGTCCGTCATTTCGGCGACCAGGATCGCGTGTAAGGCCTGCACCACCGTGGTCTTGGGGTCGGTCAGCACCTGCATCAGGCCCATGCCCTCCACCCCGGCGACATCCGCGGACGGCGTCTGCGCGGTCGGATCGCCGCCCAGCGACTGGATCGCCGCGCCGATCAGCGCGAAGTGCGTGGCCTCCTCGTCGCGAATGTGCTTGAGATCCTTCGCCGGGATGCCAGCCGATCCGTCGGCCGCGCATTTCACCATCAGCGCGTCGTAGAGGCGCGTGCCGGCGCGCTCGAAGGCGAGGCGCTCGCCGAGCTTGTCCATCAGCACCGCCGCCATGCCGGCCTGCTTGGGCTCGGGCAGCGAGCCGACCGGGTCGGACTCCTTGGCGTACTGCAGGCGGATCTTCGCCAGGTCGCGCTCGTCGCCGCCGTTGGGCTTGGTCAGCTCGATGTTCTCCAGCATTGCCCGTCCGGCTTCGGGCGCTGTCTGCATGCCGCTCTGGTTCATTAGTCATGCCACTTTCAGTTTGAGTTCGGATCCCGGCGCCCACTTATAGCCGGCGGAAACGGTTTCCGACGGCGAGCCGTCGGCGTTCATCTGCTTGCGATACGCGAGCGAAGCCTTGCTTTCCTTGCTCTTCGGCACGATCCCGGCGCCGTTGGCGCGCAGGTCGACCTCGCCGGCCAGCGTCTCGCGCACGAACTCGCGCTGCGAGGCGAAGGGGATCGGCTCCGGCAGCGACTCGGGCAGGATCTCCTCCAGGTCGCGCTTCTCGTGCTTCTTGAACAGCTCGCAGGCCATCTGCAGGTGGCCGAGCTCGTAGTCGAGGAAGCGCTCCCAGATCGCCTTGATGCGCGGGTTGGACTCCTGCTGCATGCAGCCGTGGTAGTTGTAGACCTCGCCCAGCTCGTGCATCACCCACTTCTCGAGCCAGCTTTCCTCCGGGTCGATGATCGACTCGTACTGCGTGACGTGCTGCTCCTCGATGGAGGCGATCTCGGCGTAAAGCTGGCGCGCCACCGGATCGGAATACATCGGGCCGATGTTCATGTAGTAGTTATGCGTCTGCTGCTCCGCCGCCATGATGGTGAGCGCGTGCAGCTTGGAGAGCGGCGCGGCGCTCTTGCGGTCGTACGGGTTGCGCAGGTCGTCCTGCGGGGCACGATGCTCGTCCACCGTCGGCCGGCCCGGCAGGATGTCGGTGTAGCTCTGCAGGATGTTGTTCGCGTCCTTGCCCTCCAGGCGGTCGAGCAGCGCGGAGTAGCGGTACAAATGGTCGAAGTCCTCGAGCAGGCCGAAGCGGTAGACCTGCGCGAGGTAATCATCGGGCTCGTTCATCGCCACCGCGGCGGTGACGTCGATCGCCACCTGCTCGTAGGCGATGGTGGTCTCGAGCGGCGAATGGTCGGCGCCGATCAGCCAGTTGATCATGGTCGCCTGGTGCTGCTCGACGCGGCGGATCTGCGCCAGCGGCAGCTGCAAGGCCTTGTTCATGCGCGCGGCGCTGTGCGAGAAATGGTGCGCCTCGAGCTCGATGCCGTTCATCAGGATGATGCGCACGCGCGTGTACGCGTCGTCGTCGAGCTTGCTGATCGGCTTCTGCACCAGGTCGCGCCAGGTGAATTTCTGCTTCTCCAGCGGCACGCCGCGGTTTTCCAACAGGCTGGGCTTCATTGCTTTCCTTGGAAGAGAGGACTGTGTAAGCAGGCGATGTTGCATGGCGCGCAGAGCGGGCGCGAGTCGTGGCACACGGCGCAATGCGGTGGTTGGCGTTGTGACGGGCGAATCCCTGCGCAGCGCGAGGCACAAATGTTGCAACGCGCCTCGCATGGCAACCGACCTGAAAAACCTCGTCGAAACCGCCGGACGCGCGGTGGCTGGCGCGGTCGGCACCGCGGCCGCCGGCGCCGCCGCCGCACTGAGCAAGAAGGAGCCGCGCAAGGAAGCAGCTGAAGGGCGAGGAGCGCAAGGCCTTCATGAGCGACTGCCTGAAGGCCTAGGCTAAGGCTTCGCCTTTCGCCTGCCGCGGATATCGTTGGCGAGGATGGTGACGGCGAGCGCAGCGCCGCCGCCGGCGGCGGCGAGGAACAGCAGGATCGCCAGGCCCGGGTAGCCGAAGATCACGAAGGAAGTCGGCACGTTCATCAGCAGCGCGGCGCCGACGATCAGCGCGGCGAGCACCAGCCCGAGGGTGATGCGGTTGGCCACTTTCTGCATGCCCTCCATCAGGCCCGCCTCGTCGATCGCATCGACCTTGACCGAGAAGTCGTTGTTGGCCACCCGGTCGAGGATGCGGTTGACGCGGCCCGGCAGGTGCTGGACGAAATCCTTCATCTCGACCGCGGTGCTGAACAGCGAGCTGAGCGACAGATCCCTCGCCACCTGGCGCTGGGTGATGTCGGCGGCGTGGCGCCGGATGGCCGCGTTCGGGTCGAAGTGCGGCGCGAGCACCTGCGCGATCTGGTCGAGGTTGAGCAGCGTCTTGCCGATCATGGCGAGCTCGACCGGCAGGCGGATGCGGTTGTCGCCGGCCGCCTTGAGCAGCATCAGCACCGCGCGCCCGACCTGCGGCGGCTCGAACGACATCTCGTGGTGCTGGGCGAGCAGGTCGGCCACCGCGCGGTGGAAGCCGGGGATGTCGGCGTTCTCGCTGCTGTCCTCCCTGCTTTCGCCCATCGCGAGCAGCGCCTTGGCGGCCTCGTCGGACTGGTTGTCGCTCACCGCCAGCAGCAACTGCAGCAGACGCTCCTGCAGCCCGGGCGACAGGCGCGCCACCATACCCAGGTCGATGAGCGCGATGCGCTCGCCGACCAGGAAGAGGTTGCCCGGGTGCGGATCGGCGTGGAACAGCCCGTCGCGCAGGATCTGCTTGAGATAGGCGCGGAACAGCGCGTCGATCAGCTGCTCGCCGCCGAGCTCGCGCCGCTCCAGGCGGGAGAGCTCGGTGACCTTGGTACCGGGGATGAACTCCATCGCCAGCACCCGCGAGGTGGTGTAGCCGATGATCGGCTGCGGCAGAACGATCTCCTCGATCTCGCGCAAGTTGGCCGAGATGGTGAGGAGGTGCATCGCCTCCTGCCGGAAGTCGAGCTCGCGCACCAGCGACTTGCGGAATTCCTCGAACAGGAGGTCGATGCCGTAGCGCGTGCAGAAGTCGGTGCGGCTGCGCAGCAGGCCGGCGACCTCGTCCAGCGCCTCGAGGTCGGAGAGCACCTGCTCGCGCAGCCCGGGACGCTGCACCTTGAGGACGATTTCGCGCCCGTCTTCCAGGCTGGCGCGGTGCACCTGGGACATCGAGGCGGTGGCGAGCGGCTCGCGGTCGACGCGCAGCGCGCGCGAAGCCACCAGGCCGAGCTCCTCGGCGAGCACCTGCTCGATCTGCTCGAAGGGCAGCGGCTCGCAGCGGTCCTGCAGACGCGCGAGCGCCTGGGCGTAGGCCGCCGGCACGATGTCCGGGCGCGTTGAAAGGAGCTGGCCGAGCTTGATGTAGGTCGGGCCGAGCCGCTCGACGTCGGCGGCGAGCTGCTCGGCGCTGGCTTCGGCGTGCTCGTCACGCTCGGGCTCCTGGGGCAGCAGCTCGTTGAGGCCGGCGCGCGCCACCACGTCGCGGCGCCCGTACCTGAAGAGAAGCAGCGCGAGGTTCTTGTAGTGCCGCAGATGCTCCGGCTTGAACGAGAGGGCCATCGCGCGTAACGCGATTGCAATTTCGGTGCCGGGGTACGAATCCTGCTCGGGCAGGGGTTTTCCCTACCGAGGAGGTCCGATGGCAGGCAAATCGATCAAGAACAAGCGTAAGTACAAGGCGCTCAAGCGCAAAGGCATGTCGAAGACGCGCGCGGCGCGCATCTCGAACGCCGGAAAATCCGCCAGCCGCAAAGGCGGGCGCAAGGGCGGTAAGAAAAAGTAAAGGTCAGGCTTTACCCGACAGCCCCCCGCCCGGGCTGTCGGTAAGCTGCCGTGCCGTTCCGGGGGGTCAATGAGCATCAACGAAGAGCACGACGACTTTGCGGCCAAGCTGCTGCAGATCGAGGAGCAGGCCAACATGGCGCTCAACGACCTGGCGGCGGGGCTGACGCGCGACCGCGTGCAGCACATCGCCATCGTCGCGCGCATGCTGCGCCACCGGCTCGAGGTGGCCGCAGTGGTGGTGCTGCCTAGCCGAGATTCTTCTCGGCAAACTCCCAGTTGAGACGATCCAGGATGGCCGAGACGTAGCGCTCTCGCTCGTTGCGGTAATCGACGTAGTAGGCATGCTCCCAGACGTCGAGCGTCAGCAGGCAGCGGATGCCTTGCGCCATCGGCGTGTCGGCATTCGCGGTGGCCATCACTTCGAGCCTGCCGGCCTTGTCGACCAGCCAGGCCCAGCCGCTGCCGAACTGGCCGATCGCCGCCTGCGACAGCGCGTCGGCGAATTTCTCATAGCTGCCGAAATCCTTTTCCAGCCGGTGCAGCAGCGCGCCGGCTGGGCGCTGGCGCTTGGGCGACAGCGAGTGCCAGTAGAAGTCGTGGTTCCACGCCTGCGCGGCGTTGTTGAACAGCTTGCCTTTCGCCTGGCGCACCACCTCCTCGAGCGACCCGGCCTTGAGCGGCTCCTTCTCGAGCAGCTGGTTGGTGGTGTCGACGTACTTCTTGTGGTGCTTGCCGTGGTGCAGCTTCAGCGTCTCGGCCGAGATGACTGGCGCGAGCGCATCCTCCGCATAGGGAAGCGGCGGAAGGGAGAAATGCAGTTGCCTGGCCGCGGGTGCGGCCACTGTGGGTGCCATAGGCCCTCCTAGGATTACGAGGTGGACTTGATGCGCACGTCGTTCTTGACCGAACGCACGCCGCTGACCTTCTTCGCCGCCGCCTCGGCGCGGGCGGCCTGCTCGCGCGAGTCGGCGAAGCCGGTAAGCTGCACCACGCCGCGGTAGGTCTCGATGTTGATGGCGGCGGCGGTGCGCGCGCCGACGTCGGTGGCGATCGCGCTCTTCACTTTGGCGGTGAGCGCCGCGTCGCTGGTGAACTCGCCCGTGGTGCGGCTGGTCTCGGGCTCCTTGGTGGCGCACGCGGCGAGCGCCAGCGTGGCAAACAGGCCGAGCATTGCCTTACGTCTGAAGAGGTTCATGACCTGCCTTTTTCCGGAGCCGGAGCCGGCACCGGCTCGTGGTCGCCCGGCTGCATCGGGTCGAACGGCCACTTCGCCGGTTGCGGGTTATTCTGCCGTGGGTTCATTGCCCGCCTAGATGCGGGATTCCCAGTCCTTCACCTGGCGCTCGGCTTCGTCCTTCTGTACGCCGTAGCGCTCCTGAATCTTGCCGATCAGCTGGTCGCGATGCCCGCCCATCTGGCCGATTTCGTCATCGGTGAGCTTGCCCCACTTCTCCTTCAGCTTGCCGGTCATTTGCTTCCAGTTGCCTTGAATGCGATCCCAGTTCATGCGAATGCTCCTTTAATGGACACTTGCTCCATGCAAATTACGGGCCCGCGAGCCGCGCCACCGTGGCGAGCAGCGCGACCGGCTCGACCGGCTTCGACAGGCGCGCGTCGTAGCCGACGGTGCTCGTGTCGCCCGCGCTCAGCGCCGCTGCCCGCAGGCAGCCGCCGCGCTCGGCGGGTAGCGCGCGCAGCTCGCGGATGAGCGAGTCGCCCCCTTCACCCAGGTCGGATAGCAGCACGTCGGGCTGCCAGGACCCGACGGTACCGAGCGCATCCTCGGTGCTCGAGGCGAGGCGCACTTCGGCCCCGGCCACCGCCAGCATGCTTTGCAAGGCACGCCCTTCGCCGTCCACGCCGGCCACCAGCACCCGCACGCCGGACAGCAGCGGCTCGTTCGCCGCCGCGCCGCCGGGGCGGGCGAGCTCGAGCAGGTTGGCGATCACGCGGCACTGGGCGCGGGCGTGCCGTTCGATCGTGCGGTCCTCCAGCCGCGCCGCGCAGGCGGCGATCGCCTCGGCGGGGGCGCGCAGCTCCTCCAGCACCGAGACCATCAGGTCGTGGCGCAGGCGGCTCGCCTCCTCGGTGGCGATGCGCGCGCGGCGCTCGCGCTCCAGCGCGCGCGCCAGGCCATGCTGCATGCGGTGGTGGGCGTCGATGTCGACGCACGCGCCGGCATAGCCGACGAACACGCCTTCGCCCGCGTACAGCGGCGCCGCGCGCTCGAGCACCCAGCGGTACTCGCCGTCGCGCCGCCGCAGGCGGTACTCGAGCTCGAAAGGCTTGCGTTCGTCGAAGGCCTGCACGCAGGTGTCGAGCCAGCGGCCCAGGTCCTCCGGGTGCATGGCGCGCGTCCAGCCCTCGCCCAGCGCCTGCTCCGACGTGTAACCGGTGTATTCCAGCCATGCGCGACTGACCTGTTCGCACGACATGTCCGGCCGCGCACGCCACGTCATCAGTGGAATGTTTTCGTCGGGCTTCATGCGACTCGCTTCCCCATGAAGCGGCTCCAGCATGAGCCGTGCCCGCGCGTAGCCCGTAGCAAGATCACTACGAGGGCAGCGTGCGTTCGACACGTACTTCTTACAGCAGCGCGCCGAACGTTACATAGGCGAGCGCTCCGCATCCTCGGACAGCGTGGGCATGGAGTTTGCTCAGTCCTCCACGCTGCAACCTACAACCTCTAGGAGTCTGTCATGTTGAGCTGGGCGCTCGCTTTTTTCATCATCGCCATCATCGCGGCGGTTTTCGGTTTCACCGGCATCGCTGCCGGCGCGGCCGAGATCGCCAAGATCCTGTTCGTCGTGTTCGTGGTCCTTTTCCTGGTCTCGCTGGTCGCGGGCCTGCTGAGAAGGC
The DNA here is from genome assembly GCA_035251855.1 of Burkholderiales bacterium. Lineage (GTDB taxonomy): Bacteria > Pseudomonadota > Gammaproteobacteria > Burkholderiales > SG8-39 > SCGC-AG-212-J23. The sequence continues at coordinate 10,993 of DATFDV010000055.1, forward strand.
CTTAATCCAAAGGAGCCCGTAAACCCATGAAACTCACCATTTCCAGCATCGCGCTGGCCGTGGCGGTCGTATTCGCGGCCACCGCGCAGGCGCAAACCACGCAGAAGCCGGCGGACCGCGACGCGGCCAAGCCGCGCACCGAGCAGCGCGCCGACAACACCAGCCGCAAGGCGGGCAACGCGGAGAAGGAAGCCATCGAGCAGCAGGCGAAGGCCGACAAGGCCAAGTGCGACGGCATGAAAGCCAACGCCAAGGACATCTGCATGGCCGAGGCGAAGGCCAAGGAGAAGGTCGCCAAGGCCGAGCTCGACGCGAAGAACGAGAAGGACCAGGCCAAGGCGCAGAAGAAGGTCGCCGACGCCAAGGCCGACGCCGCCTACGACGTCGCCAAGGAGCGCTGCGACGGCCAGAAGGGCGAAGCGAAGGACGCGTGCATGAAGCAGGCGAAGGTCGAGCGCGACCGCGCCAAGGGCAAGGCCGAGAAGACGGCGGACGCCAAGCAAGAGAGACGGACGCAACCGAGCGCGGCCACCGGCGGCACGGCGCCTGAGCGCAAGCCTGCCGAGACCAAGCAGAAGCCGTAGATGGCCGGAGCGTTCCTCTCCGACATCCAGACGTTGCGCAAGCGGGCCCGGGAGCACATCGCGCAGGGCGCGGTGACTCCCGGGTACCACGCCGATCGCGACGTGGTGTTGCGGCTGCTGAACGAGGCGCTGGCGACCGAGATCGTCTGCGTGCTGCGCTACAAGCGCCACTACTTCATGGCGCAGGGAATCCACGCCGAGGGCGTGGCGGCGGAGTTCCTCGAGCATGCCAACGACGAGCAGCAGCACGCCGACCAGATCGCGGCGCGCATCACGCAGCTCGGCGGCGCGCCGAATTTTTCGCCCGACGGCCTGACCTCGCGCAGCCATGCGGAATACGTCGAGGGCGGGACGCTCGAGGAGATGATCAAGGAAGACCTGATCGCCGAGCGCATCGCCATCGACAGCTACCGCGAGATCGTTGCCTACCTGGCGGACAAGGATTCGACCACCCGGCGCCTGATGGAGGAGATCCTCGCCAAGGAGGAAGAGCACGCCGATGATCTCGCCAACCTGCTGCAGGACCTGAACCATTAGCCATGGCGCGCAGCCTGTGGAAAGGGGCGATCAGCTTCGGCCTGGTCAACGTCCCGGTCGAGCTGCACTCGGCCAAGAAACGCGCCGCTGAGCTCGACATGACGATGCTCGACAAGCGCGACCTCGCGCCGGTCGGCTACAAGCGCGTCAACAAGGCGACCGGCAAGGAAGTGGCCTGGGGCAACGTGGTGAAGGGCTACGAGTACAAGGACGACAAGTACGTGGTGCTGTCCGACGAGGACTTCCGCCGCGCCAACCCGGAGGCGAGCCGCACCGTCGACATCCTGGCGTTCGTCGACCTGGCGGACATCGAGCCGCAGTATTTCGAGACGCCCTATTACCTGGTGCCGGAAAAGCGCGGCGAGAAAGCCTACGCGCTGCTGCGCGAGACGCTGGAAAAGGCCGGCAAGGCCGGCATCGCCAGCGTGGTGATCCGCACCAAGCAGTATCTCGCCGCGCTGGTCGCGCAGGACGAGCTGATGGTGCTGAACACCCTGCGCTATGCCGACGAGCTGAAGGCGCCGGCCGAGCTCGAGATCCCGAAGGCCAAGGTGACGGCCAAGGAGCTCGACATGGCGCTGCGCCTGGTCGAGGACATGGCCGACGACTGGGAGCCGAAGAAGTACAAGGACACGTACCGCGAGGACCTGCTCAAGCGCATCAAGGAGAAGGTGAAGGCCGGCCAGACCGAAGAGCTCACCGAGCCCGAGGCAGGCGCCGAAAAACCGGCCAAGGGCGCCGACGTCATCGACCTCATGACGCTGCTCAAAAACAGCGTCGAGAAGAAACCCGCCGCCCGAGCCAAACGCCCGGCGCGCAAGCGCCGCGCCGCCTGATGCCAAAACGCCAGATCCGCTACGCGGTCATCGGCCTCGGCCACATCGCCCAGGTGGCGGTGCTGCCCGCGTTCGGCAACGCCCGGCGCAATTCCAGGTTGGTGGCGCTGGTTTCCGGCGACCCGGTGAAGCGCGAGCAGCTCGGCAGGAAGTACGAGGTGCCGAACACCTATTCCTACGAGCAGTACGACGAGTGCCTCAGGTCCGACATCGACGCGGTTTACATCGCGCTGCCGAATACCCTGCACTGCGAGTTCGCCGAGCGCGCCGCGCGCGCCGGCAAGCACGTGCTGGTCGAGAAGCCGATGGCGGTGACCGAGGAAGAGTGCGAGCGCATGATGCGCGCCGCGCGCGACGCCGGCGTCAAGCTGATGGTCGCCTACCGCCTGCACTTCGAGCGCGCCAACCTGGAGGCTGGCGAGGTGGCGCGCTCCGGGCGCATCGGCGAGCCGCGCCTGTTCAACTCCACCTTCTGCACTCCGGTGGTGCCGGGCAACATCCGCGTGCGGCGCGACACCGGCGGCGGCGTGCTCTACGACATCGGCATCTACTGCATCAACGCCGCGCGCAGCCTGTTCGGCGAGGAGCCGCTCGAGGTGCGCGCCGCCTGCGCCGGCACGCTCGACGAGGTCGAGGAGTCGGTAGCGGCCATCCTGCGCTTCCCGAACGAGCGCGTCGCCACCTTCACCGCGAGCTTCGGCGCCGGCAAGGTGTCCGCCTACCGCATCGCCGGCACCAAGGGCGATCTCGCGGTCGAGCCCGCCTACGACTACTCGCGTCCGCTGCGCCACCGGCTGACCATCGACGGCGAGATGCGCGAGCGGCGCTTCGCCAAGCGCGACCAGTTCGCGCCCGAGCTGCTCTACTTCTCCGACTGCATCGTGCAGAACCGCGCCCCCGAGCCCGGCGCCGACGAGGGCCTCGCCGACGTGCGCGTGATCCGCGCGCTCTACCGCTCGGCGGCCAGCGGCCAGCCGGTGCGCCTCGCGCCGTTCGCCAAGCGCGAGCGGCCGAGCCTGGAGCAGGAGATCCGCCGCCCCCCGATTGACAAGCCCGAGGTGATCCATGCCGCCGCACCCTCGGGCTCCGATTGATTTTTTCAACCCGAAGGAGAATGTAATGAAAGCACTGATCGTAGTGGCCGCCGCAACCCTGGCGTTCCCCGTGTACGCGCAGCAGAAGCAGGACACGCTGCCCAACGCGCAGGAGCGCGCGCAGAACCGCGAGAAGGTCCAGGACAAGGTGGAGAGCACCAAAGAGAAGATGCCGACCGCGGAAGAGCGCGCCCAGAACCGCGAGAAGGTGAGCAGCACCGCCTCCAACGCCACCCTCACCACCAAGGTGAAGACCGCGCTCGCCAGCGACGTGGGGATGAAGACCATGACCAACATCGACGTCGACAGCAACAACGGCGTGGTGACGCTCAAGGGCCGGGTCGACACCGCCGACGCCAAGAAGAAGGCCGGCGACATCGCCAAGAAGGTCGATGGCGTGAAGTCGATCAAGAACGAGCTCAAGGTCGAAAAGAAAAGCTAGAGCAATTCCGATGAAGGAATCCGGCACGCCGCTCCTCGCGGTCACGCAGACCCGGGACGGCGTCTGGAGCGTCAACGAGCGCGGACCGGGTCGCGTCGCCATCGCGTACTTCCCCACCAAGTGGGGAGCGTTGAAGCACGCGGTGCGCAGCGCCCGGGCCAAGCCGCGCTGCCGGGTCGCCGTGCTGGCGCGCGGCGGCGCGGTCGCCTTGAGTCACGAATACGCGGAGGCCCCATGAAAACCGCAACCTTTGCCTTGATCTTCGGCATCATTTACCTGGTCGTCGGGCTGCTCGGCCTGATCCCGGCCGCGCTGCGCCCGCCGCCGGCGGACGCGCCGCCGACGCAGTTCACCATGCTGTACGGCTATCTGCTGGACGTGTTCCCGGTGAACGTGCTCCATAGCGCGGTGCACCTGGCGATCGGCGCCTGGGGCATTGCCGCCTGGCGCGGCCTGTCGCACCCGCTGGTCTACGCGCGCTCGATCGCGCTGTTTTACGGCGCCCTGGCAGTCATGGGCCTGATCCCGGGCATGAATACGCTGTTCGGCGTGCTGCCGATCCACGGCCATGACGTCTGGCTGCACGCCGGCAGCGCGGCGATCGCGGCCTACTTCGGATGGCGCGCGACGGAGCCCAACATGGAACGACGCACCCAGCAGGAGCGGCGGCAGCGCATGCTGCCGGTGGCGCGCGAGCGCCGCCTCGGCCTGGCCGACCGCCGCCACCTCGCCTACAGCACGGGTTTCTAGGACAACGGCAGGTAGTCGGCTAGACTCCGCCGCGGGAGGAGTCAATGAGAACCGCTACTTTTGCCTTGTTCGCCGGCATCGTCTACCTGAGCGCCGGCATCCTGGGCCTCGTGCCGGACACGCTTGCGCCGGCGCCGGCCGAGGCGCCACCGCCGCGCGTGGCCACCCTGTACGGCTACCTGTTTGGCCTGTTTCCGGTGAACCTGCTGCACAGCCTGGCGCACATCGCCATCGGCATCTGGGGCCTGGTGGCGTGGCAGGCCGACCATATCGGCCGGCGCGTGCGCAGCCCGCGCGTGTATGCCCGCACCCTCGCCATCGTCTACGGTCTGCTCGCCGTGCTCGGCCTCATCCCCGCCACCAACACCCTGTTCGGCCTGGTGCCGCTGCACGGCCATGACGTCTGGCTGCATGCCGGCACGGCCCTGATCGCCACCTTCTTCGGCTGGCGCGGGCAGACCGAAATCGAGCGCCGCGGCACCGCCAAGGTCGACCGCCGGGAGAAAACGGAGCCCGTCCCGCACGAGCGCCGCTACGGCCACGGCGACCGGCGCCTGCCGGGCAGCGAGGTTTAAAAAGCCTGAAACCGCCGTTCCGCGCCGACCATGTTGGCAGCCTGCTTCGTCCGCCGGAGCTGAAGCAGGCACGCGAGGCTTTCAAGAAGGGGCAGCTTTCCGCAACGGCCCTGGGCGAGGCCGAAGACCGCTCCATCCGCAAGGCGGTCGCGCTGCAGGAATCGGCCGGGCTGCAATCGGTGACCGACGGCGAGTTCCGCCGCGCCTTCTGGCATGTCGACTTCCTCACCGGCTTCGAGGGCATCAGCGCCACGCAGGGCCAGTACGCCCTCAAGTTCCATGGCGAGGGCGGCGCCCAGTCCGAGACCAGATCGATGATGGTGGTGAGCGGCAAAGTGCAACGCTCGAAGCCAGTGATGGTTTCGCACTTCGAGTTCCTCAGGAAATCCACATCGAGAACCGCAAAGCTGTGTATCCCCGCGCCGACCTACCTCCACATGCGCGGCGGGCGCGGTGTGGTCAACGCCGAGGCGTATCCGGACGTTGAGGAATTCTGGGGCGACATCATCCGCGCCTATCGAGAGGAGATCGCCGACCTGGCCAAGGCGGGGCTCGAGTACCTGCAGATCGACGACGTGTCGTTCGCCTGCCTGTGCGACGAAGGCATCCGCGCGCAGGTGCAGCGCGACGGCGAGGACCCGGCGCAATTGCCTTTGAAGTATTCGAACGTGATCAGCGACATTCTGGCCGACCGCCCCGCTTCTCTCGCCGTGACCATGCACACCTGCCGCGGCAACCACGCCAGCATGTGGATGGCCGAAGGCGGCTACGACGCGGTGGCCGAGGCGGTGTTCCAGACCGCGGTCGACGGCTTTTTCCTGGAATACGACAGCGCGCGCGCCGGTGGCTTTGCGCCCCTCAGGTTCGTTCCCCGGAACAAGAAAGTCGTGCTGGGCCTGATTTCCACCAAGACGCCGCGGCTGGAGGATAAGAATCAATTGAAGAAAAGAATCGAGGAAGCGGCGAAATACGTTCCGCTCGAAAACCTGTGCCTGTCCCCGCAGTGCGGCTTCGCCTCGAGCGAGGTGGGCAACCGGCTGACCGAGGACGACCAGAAGCGCAAGCTCGCGCTGGCGGTCGAGGTGGCCCGGGAGGTCTGGGGTTAGAATTCCGCAATCTCTAGGAGGAGGGAACACATGAGGAAAGCAATCATCGCGACCGCGCTTGCCGCAGCCTTCGGCACGGCGCACGCGCAGCAGACGATCAAGATCGGACTGATCCTCAGCTCGTCGGGGCAGTTCGCCGACGCCGCGGCGCAGCTCGACAACGGCATCAAGACCTACATGAAGATGCACGGCGAGACGGTCGCCGGCCGAAAGATCGAGCTGATCCGCCGCGACACCGGCGGCATCGCTCCCGACGTGGCCAAGCGCCTGTCGCAGGAGCTGGTGGTGCGCGACAAGGTCGACCTCCTCGCCGGCTACGTGCTGACGCCCAACGCCATGGCCGGCGGCGACGTCTCGGCGGAGGCGAAGAAGTTCATGGTGGTGATGAACGCCGCCACCTCGGTGGTGATCACCAAGTCGCCTTACATGATCCGCACCTCGGTGACGCTGCCGCAGGTGATGGAGACCTTCGGCACCTGGGCGGCGACCAAGGGCGGCCTGAAGGACACCTACACCATGGTCACCGACTACGGCCCCGGGCACAACTCGGAAGCCGCGTTCCAGCAGGGCTTCAAGGCCGCCGGCGGCAAGGTCGTCGGCTCGGTGCGCTTCCCGGTGGCCAACCCGGACTTCGCGGCTTTCGTGCAGCGCGCCAAGGACATCGGTCCGCAGTCGATCTACATCTTCATCCCGGGCGGCGCGCAGCCGGCGGCGCTCGGCAAGGCGTTCGCCGAGCGCGGCATCGACAAGAACAAGACCAAGATCCTGGGCTCGGGCGAGACCACCGCCGAGGCAGCGCTCAAGGCGATGGGCGACAACGCGCTGGGCATCATCACCGCCTGGCACTACGACTACAAGCTTGACAACAAGCTGAACCAGGCGTTCGTCAAGGAGTACAACGCCATGCACGGCCGCAACCCCGACTTCTTCTCGATCGGCGGCTACGACGGCATGCACGCGATCTATGAGACGCTCAAGAAAACGAAGGGCAAGACCGACGGCGAGACCATGATCAAGGCCGCCAAGGGCCTGAAGTGGGACAGCCCGCGCGGCCCGATGTCGATCGACCCGGAGACGCGCGACGTGGTGCAGACGGTCTACATCCGCCGCGTGGAGAAGGTCGGCGACGAGCTGGTGAACGTGGCGTTCGACCGCATCCCGAACGTCAAGGACCCCGAGGGCGAGCGCCGGAAGAAAAAGTAAAGGCCCGTAACCTTTTCCTAGGCCATGCTGTCCTCGCTGGCGGCCGTCCTCTTCGACGGCTTCGCCTACGGCATGTTGTTGTTCCTGCTCTCGGTGGGGCTGTCGGTGACGCTCGGGATGATGAACTTCGTCAACCTGGCGCACTGCAGCTTCGCCATGGTGGGCGGCTACGCCACGGTCACCCTGGTGAACGACTTCGGCTGGCCGTTCCTGGCGACCCTGCCGATGGCGTTTCTCGCCGGCGCCGTGATCTCGGTGATTCTCGAACGGACCTTGTACCGCCGCCTGTATCGCGCCTCCGACCTGGACCAGTGCCTTTTCACCATCGGCGTGGTGTTCATCTCGGTCGCGGCCTTCGCCTGGGCCTTTACCACCGAGCAGCAGTCGGCGCGCGTGCCGGAGTACCTGAAGGGCTCGGTCCAGTTCATGGGCGTGAACTTCGCGGTCTATCGACTGTTCCTCATCGTCTTCGGACTGGCGGTCACCGCGCTGCTGGTTTTCCTGCTCGAGAAAACGCGCTTCGGCGCCCAGGTGCGCGCCGCGGTGGACAACCAGCGCATGGCGCGCGGCCTCGGGATCGACGTCGACCGCGCCTTCATGTTCACCTTTGCGCTCGGCGGCGGCCTGGCCGGGCTCGGCGGTGCCCTGGCCATCGAGGTGGTCGGCCTCGACCCGACGTTCGCCCTCGCCTTCCTCGTCTATGTCCTGATCGTGGTCGCGGTCGGCGGCCTGGGCTCGATCGGCGGCTCCTTCGCCGCCGCGGCGCTGCTCGGCATCAGCGACATGGCGGGCAAGTACTACTTCCCCTGGCTCGGCGCCTTCCTCATCTACCTGGTCATGGTGGCGCTGCTGATGTGGCGCCCGGCGGGCCTGTTTGGCAAACGCTAGCGAACATTTCAGGCAGAAGACCCGCTGGCACTGGCTGGAGACGGTGTTCTGGCTGTGCACGCTGCTGCCCTTCCTGGTCACGCCGAACTACCTGTCGCTCGCCAGCCAGATCGCAATCACCGCGCTGTTCGCGCTGTCGCTCGACCTCATTCTCGGCTACGCCGGCATCGTCTCGCTCGGCCACGCGGCCTTCTTCGGCGTCGGCGCGTACACCGCCGGCCTGCTCGCCAAGCACTACTGGAGCGAGCCGCTCGCCGGATTGCTGCTGGGCGGAGTCGCCGCCGGCCTGGTCGGCTATGCGACCAGCCACATCGTGGTGCGCTTCCGGCACCTCGCGCTCATCATGCTCACCATGGGACTCGGCCTGCTGCTGCACGAGGCGGCGAACAGCGCGAGCGACCTGACCGGCGGCGCCGACGGGCTGCAGGGCATCAACACCGGGGAGCTGTTCGGCTTCCGCTTCGACATGTTCGGCCGCACCGCCTATGCCTATTCGCTCGCCGTGCTCTTCATTTGTTTTTTGATTTCAAGACGAATCATTCATTCCCCCTTCGGCCTCGCCCTGCGCGGCATCCGCGAGAACGCCACGCGCATGCCGGCAATCGGCGCGCCGAGCCGCGCCCACCTGCGCAAGGCCTACACCATCGCCGCGGTGATCGCCGGCATCGCCGGGGCGCTGCTCACCAACACCACCTCCACCGTGTCGCTGGAAACGCTGTCGTTCGGCCGCTCGGCCGACGTGCTGGTGATCCTCATCCTCGGCGGCACCGGCCGCCTCTACGGCGGCATCATCGGCGCGATCATCTACATGGTGGCGCGCGACCAGTTTTCCGGCCTGAACCCGCAGTACTGGTATTTCTGGATCGGCCTGCTGCTGGTCGCGGTGGTGATGTTCTTGCCGAACGGCGTCCTGGGCGGACTCAATGCTCTCTACCAAAAATCTAAATAAGTCGTTCGGCTCGCTGGTCGTCGCGCACGACATCGCGCTCGAGCTTCCGCGCGGCGAGCGCCACGCCCTGATCGGGCCCAACGGTGCGGGCAAGACCACGCTGATGAACCTGATGACCGGGATGCTGCGGCCCGATGCCGGGCGGATCTTCCTCGATGGGGAGGAAATTACCGCCGACGCACCGCATGAGCGGGTTCGCAAGGGGCTGGCGCGCACCTTCCAGATCAACACCCTGTTTCCGCAGCTGAGCGCGCTCGAATCCGTGACGCTGGCGGTGCTGGAGCGCGACGGCAACGCACGCAACTGGTGGCGCGGGCTGCCGCGTTTCGGCGCTGCGATCGACGAGGCGCAGGGGATTCTGGATTCGCTGAAGATTCCATCCACGAAGGAAACGCGCGAACTGCCGTACGGCCAGCAGCGACTGCTCGAGATCGCGCTCGCCCTCGCCACCCGGCCCAAGGTGCTGCTGCTCGACGAGCCGGCGGCGGGCGTGCCGAAGGACGAAAGCGCGGCGCTGTTCGACGCCATCGGCGGACTGTCGCGCGATCTCACCATCCTCTTCATCGAGCACGACATGGATGTGGTGTTCCGCTTCGCCAGCCGCATCATCGTCATGGTCGGCGGGCGCATCCTGGTCGCCGGCCCGCCCGCGGAGATTGCGCGCGATGAGCGCGTGCGCGAGGTCTACCTTGGCAAATCCCGGCTCGCTGCTTGAGCTGAAGGGAGTGCGCGCGGGCTACGGCGACGCCGTGGTGCTCGACGACGTCGCGCTCGAGATACCGCGCAACGGCAGCCTCGCGGTGCTGGGGCGCAACGGCGTGGGCAAATCCACGTTGTTGTTGACCGTGATGGGTTATACCCGTCTTCAGGCAGGAACAATCCTGTTCAACGGCCAAGACATTACTGCACTTGCGCCGCACCGCCGCGCGCAGCTGGGTATCGGCTGGGTGGCGCAGGAGCGCGAGATCTTCCCCTCGCTCACGCTGGAAGAGAATCTCACGGTCGCCGCGCGCCCCGGGCGCTGGGGGCTCGACACGGTCTACGAATTGTTTCCAAGACTGAAGGAACGAAGAAGCAACCTCGGCAACCAGTTGTCGGGCGGCGAGCAGCAGATGCTGGCGATTGCACGCGCACTCATGACCAACCCGGCGCTGCTTTTGCTCGACGAGCCGCTGGAGGGGCTGGCGCCGATCATCGTCGAAGCCATCGCCGAAGGGTTCAAGCGGCTGGTGGCGGATGAGTCGCTGGCCATCCTGCTGGTCGAGCAGCACACCGACATCGCGCTCGAGCTCACGCACGACGCGGTGCTGATCGAGCGTGGCCGCATCGCCCACCGCGCGCGCTCGGCGGACCTGGCGCGCGACGAAGCTACCCTGGAACGACTCGTCGGCCTGAAGGTCGGCTGACGCGGCGAGACCTGGCGCGCCTCTTGCACGGGCAACCCCGTCATCTCGACGGGATTTCCATGAAAGCACTCTGCTGGCACGGCAAGAAGGACATCCGCTGCGATACCGTTCCCGACCCGCAGATCGAAGATCCGCGCGACGCCATCATCAAAGTGACGACCTGCGCGATCTGCGGCTCCGACCTGCACCTCTTCAACGGCTTCATCCCCGGCATGATGCGCGGCGACATCGTCGGCCATGAATTCATGGGCGAAGTGGTCGAGGTCGGCTCCGAGAACAGGACGCTCAAACCGGGAGACCGGGTCGTTGTTCCCTTTACCATCATCTGCGGCGAATGCGAGCAGTGCCGCCGCGGCAATTACTCGGTGTGCGAGCGCACCAACCGCAACCGCAAGATCGCCGACAAGGTGTTCGGCCACAGCACCGCGGGCCTGTTCGGCTATACGCACCTCACTGGCGGCTATGCCGGCGGGCAGGCGGAATACGTGCGCGTGCCGTTCGCCGACGTGGGGCCGGTAAAAATTCCAGCCGGCATGCCCGACGAGCAGGCGCTGTTCCTCGGCGACATCTTCCCCACCGGGTGGCAGGCGGCGGTGCAATGCGACATCCAGCCCGAGGACACGGTGGCGGTGTGGGGCGCCGGCCCGGTAGGCCAGTTCACCATCCGCGCCGCGGTGCTGCTCGGCGCGCGGCAGGTCGTCGCCATCGACCGGGTGCCCGAGCGCCTCAGCATGGCGCAGGCCGGCGGCGCGATCCCGATCAACTTCGAGCAGGAGAGCGTGATCGAGCGCCTGCAGGAGCTCACGCAGGGCCGCGGGCCGGAGAAATGCATCGACGCGGTGGGGCTCGAGTCGCACGTCGGCCTCAAGCATCCCGATACGATCTACGACCGCGCCAAGCAGGCGCTGATGCTGGAGAGCGACCGGCCGCACGTGCTGCGCGAGATGATCTACGTCTGCCGCCCGGCGGGCGTGCTCTCGGTGCCCGGCGTCTACGGCGGGCTGATCGACAAGTTCCCGATGGGCGCGCTGATGCAGAAAGGCCTCACCGTGCGCACCGGCCAGACGCACGTCAACAAGTGGGCGCAGGACCTCCTGCGCCGCATCGTCGAGGGCGAGATCGACCCGTCGTTCGTGGTCACGCATACCGCCTCGCTCGACCAGGGCCCCGACCTGTACAAGACTTTTCGCGACAAGGAGGACGGATGCATCAAAGTCGTGCTCAAACCGTAGCCGCCAGCCTGGGCTTCTTCAGCATCGGGCTCGGCCTCGCCGAGCTGATCGCCCCGCGCCTGGTGCGCCAGGCGATGGGCTTTCGCTGCTCCGACAGCGTGGTGCGGCTCTACGGCGCCCGCGAGATCGCCACCGGCGTCGGCATCCTGATCTCCTGGAAGCGCGCGCCGTGGGTATGGGCGCGGGTCGCGGGTGATGCGCTGGACATCGCCAGCTCGCGCAGCCCCGCCGGCATCGCCGCGCTCGCCGGCGTCACGGCGGTCGACATCGCCACCGCTGCCCGGCTCAGCCGCGAGGAAAATGCCCCGCCGCCGCGGCGCTTCGACTACAGCAGCCGCAGCGGCTTCCCGCGCCCGGCCGAAGAGATGCGCGGCGCGGCGCGGGCGAAAAAAGAGCGGGCCCAGGGCCCGCTCTCGTTCGAGACTACGACCAGGGTCTAGTACTTCTTTTCCTTGTCGGCGCTGGCGCCGGAAGTGGCGCTCTGACCTGCGCTCTGGCTCTGCGTGTTGGTGTTGTTGTCGCCCTGCTGCTG
>DATFDV010000056.1:0-8250 GCA_035251855.1 Burkholderiales bacterium
AAGCGCTTCAAGGGCCGCGTGCCGGTCGAGATGCTCGGCCGCACCTCGTTCCCGCCGATCGGCGAGCTGCCCTACCTGCTGACGCTGCCGGCGCACGGTTTCTACTGGTTTCGCCTCGCCACCGACGCGCCGGCCCCGGCCTGGCACCAGGACGTGCTGGTGCCCGAGGAGGCGCCGGTGCTGGTCCTGTTCGACAACTGGACCAGCTTTTTCCGCGACAAGGTGGTGCCGTGGCGCATCGGCATGGCCGAGCAGCTGCGCACCCAGCTCGAAAACGAGGTGCTGCCGCGCTTCATCGGCACGCAGCGCTGGTACGCGGCGAAGGGCGAGGCGATCACCAAGGCCCCGGTCGCCGACTACGTAATCTGGGACGTGGGCGGTCTCAGCTGGCTTTTGAATTTTGTTCTTGTAAAAGACGCTCTCTATTTCCTGCCGATGTCGCTGGCTTGGGAAGTCGACGAGGACCATGTGCGCGCGCTTGCCCCGCTGACGGTGGCGCGCGTGCGACAGCAGGCGAATGTCGGCGTGCTGGGCGACGCGATCGCCGACGAAGGGTTCTGCCGCCACGTGGTCAAGGCGATCTGCAGCGGCCGCACCGTGCCGACGGCGAACGGCTCGCTGCGCTTCATCAAGAGCGCTGCCTGTCCCGATCTCAGCGCCGAGGAGCTGGCGGGCATCCAGCTCACCGCGCTGCATACGCAGAGCACCAACACCTCGGTGCAGCTCGGCGACCGCTTCTTCCTCAAGTGCTACCGCCGCATGCGCGCCGGCGTGAATCCGGAATTCGAGGTCGGGCGCTACCTCACCGAGGTGGCGCGCTTCCCGCACTGCGTGCCGCTGGCGGGCGCGGTGGAATACGTTGCCAAGAAAGAAACCACCACCGTGGCGCTGCTGCAGGGCTACCTGCCCAACCAGGGCGACGCCTGGGCCTACACGCTCGGCTACCTGGAGCGCTTCCTCGCCACCGCTCCGGTGGAAAAGCCGCACGGCGGCTACGTCAGCCTGATGCAGACCCTGGCCACGCGCACCGCCCAGCTCCATCGCGCCTTCGCCATGCGCTCGGGCGACCCGGCGTTCGATCCCGAGCCCCTGGGCGCGCAGGATTTCGAGGCGTGGAAGGCGAAGGTGCGGGAGGAGGCGAACGATACGCTCGGCCTCCTGGAGCGGACTTCTCCGGATAACGCGGCGCCGGTGCTGTCGCAGCGCGCAAAGCTGATGGGCTTCATCGAGGCCTGCGCGGCGCCGAAGGGCGCCGGCCTCAAGACCCGGCACCACGGCGACTACCACCTCGGCCAGGTGCTGATCGCCAACAACGACTTCGTGATCATCGATTTCGAGGGCGAGCCGTCGCGCCCGCTGGCCGACGCGCGCCGCAAGCATTCGCCGCTGCGCGACGTGGCGGGAATGCTGCGCTCGTTCAGCTACGCGAAGTGGAGCGCGCGCAAGCAGCACGAGCCGCTGACCGGCGTCAGGGACGACGGCCTCGACGCCTGGGAAGCGGAGGTGCGCCAGGCCTTCCTCAATACCTATGCCGAAGCCACCCGCGGCAGCGGCCTGTACGCCTCGTTCGAGGACGTGCAGGGCCTGCTCGCGCTCTTCGAGCTGGAGAAGGTGCTGTACGAGCTGCGCTACGAAATCAACAACCGGCCGGCGTGGTTCAACGTCCCGTTGGCGGGGGTGCTCGGCATGCTGGGAGGCGCACGATGAAGAACCTGGAAATGTCCCTCGAGCCGCTGCGCGGCTTCCTGATCAGCGTCGGCGAATTCCTGCCGCGCATCGTGCTGGCGCTGCTGGTGCTGCTGGCCGGCTGGATCATCGCCAAGATGGTGCGCTTCGCCATCGCCCGCGGGCTGCGCGCGGTCAACTTCAACGTGCTGACCGAGCGCGCCGGCATCGACGGCTTCCTGCGCGACGGCGGCATCCAGACCGACACCGCCGGCATCCTGGCGCTGCTCTTCTACTGGCTGGTGATCCTCGCCTCGCTGATCATCGGCTTCAACCTGCTGGGCCTCACCTACATCACCGATCTGCTCGGGCGCGTGGTGCTGTTCCTGCCCAAGGTGATGGTGGCGCTGCTGATCCTCGCGTTCGGCGCCTACTTCGCGCGCTTCGTCGGCAACGCGGTCACCGCCTATTGCCGCAACGTCCACATGCAGGACGCCGACATCCTCGGCCGCCTGGCGCAGTACGCGATCCTCGCCTTCGTGGTGCTGATCGCGCTCGACCAGGTCAATGTCGGCGGCGACATCGTGCGCCAGACCTTCCTCATCGTGCTGGCGGGCGTGGTGCTCGCGCTCGCGCTCGCCTTCGGGATCGGCGGCAAGGACTGGGCCGCGGAAATGCTGGAACGCTGGTGGCCGCGCAGGAAAAAACCGTAAGCCGGCATTCGATGCCGTTCGGCGCCGAGGCTCTGGCGGGCGGCGGCGTGCGCTTCCGCCTTTGGGCGCCCGGAGCGAAAAACGTCGATCTTAGTCTGGGGCATCGAATCGTCCCCATGGGGTCCAAACCCGCTGGCTGGTACGAGCACGTCGAGCCGCAAGCCGGTCCCGGCACGCGTTACCGCTACCGCATCGACGGCGAGCTGCTGGTGCCCGACCCGGCTTCGCGCTTCCAGCCCGAGGATGTCGACGGCCCGAGCGAGGTGGTCGACCCGCAGGCCTACAAGTGGGCCGCCCACGCCTGGACCGGCCGGCCGTGGACCGAGGCGGTGATCTACGAGGTGCACGTCGGCGCGTTCACGCCCGAAGGCACCTACGCCGCCGTGGCGAAGAAGCTCAAGGCGCTGGTGGACCTGGGCGTGACCGCGATCGAGCTGATGCCGCTCGCCGACTTCGCCGGCAAGCGCAACTGGGGCTACGACGGCGTGCTGCCGTACGCGCCGGACTCGGTGTACGGACGGCCGGAGGAGCTGAAGGCGCTCATCGACGCGGCGCACGGCCTCGGGCTGATGGTGCTGCTCGACGTGGTCTACAACCACTTCGGGCCGAAGGGCAACTACCTGCCGCGCTACGCGCCGCAGTTCTTCACCGAGCGGCACCAGACGCCCTGGGGCGCGGCGATCGACTTTTCGAATGATTCGGTGAGGAAATTCTTCGTCCACAACGTGCGCTATTGGCTCGAGGAATACCGCTTCGACGGCCTGCGCTTCGACGCGGTGCACGCCATCATCGACGAATCCCCGCGCCACATCCTCGACGAGATCTGTGCCTCGGTGCCCGCCGGCAAGCACCTGGTGCTGGAGAACGACGCCAATCAGGCGCGCTTCATCGGCCCCGGCAAGTACACCGCGCAGTGGAACGACGACTCGCACCACGGCTACCACGTCCTCGCCACCGGCGAGTCGGATGGCTACTACGTCGCCTACGCCGACGCACCGGCGAAGCACCTGGCACGCTGCCTGGCCGAGGGCTTTGCCTACCAGGGCGAGGAGTCGCCGTTCAGCAAGGAGCCGCGCGGCGAGCCGAGCGCGCACCTCCCGCCGTCGTGCTTTGTCGACTTCCTGCAGAACCACGACCAGATCGGAAACCGGGCGTTCGGGGACAGGCTGCTTTCGCTTTCCGACGAGAAAAAACTGAAAGCGTTAAGCGCAATCCAGCTGCTCGCCCCCTCTCCGCCGCTGCTCTTCATGGGCGAGGAATGGGGCTGCCAGCAGCCGTTCCTGTTCTTCTGCGATTTCGAGGGCGAGCTGGGCGAGGCGGTGCGCAAGGGGCGGCGCGAGGAGTTCAGCCGTTTTGCCTCTTTCAGGAATTCGATTCCGGATCCGCTGGCCGAGAGCACGTTCCGGCAATGCGTGCTCGACTGGACCCGGCGCGACGCGGGCTGGCTGTCGCACTACAAGAAGCTGCTGCAGCTGCGCGCGCGCGCCATCGCGCCGCGCCGCTTCGGCCCGGGCAGCTACCGCCTGCTCGGCGAGCGCGCATTCGAGGTGAAATGGAGCGGCCTGACGCTGATCGCCAACTGCGGCGACCAGAAGGTAGCGGTGAAGGACGCGCCGCGCGAAGCTCCGCTATGGTCGAACGGCAAGCCGGGCGAGGCATGGTCGGTCAATTGGTGGTGCTGATCCGTAACTGGGTGATCGTGCCGGCTGCAATGACCGTCGCTGCCTGCGCGCTGGCGCAATCCGGGTCGCCACCGGCTGCGGATCTCGGCAGCCCCGAGGCCGCGCTACGCTCCTACTGGGGCCTGCTCGACTGGCGCGAGCAGGCGCTGCGCGAGCGTGCCCCCGCCGATCCCACCGAAGCCGCCTACCAGCGCCAGATGCTGGAGATCACGGCGGGCAGGACGCGCCAGTTCCACGAGTCGGTCCAGTCCCTGATCCAGCAACGGCGGCGAACGAAGCTCGAGCGCCGGATCGTCAGCAACACGCAGGAGTCCCCGCAGCGGGCGGTGATCGTGGCCAATATCCGTAACGTCAGCCCGGTGCCCAAGGGAGCCAAGCCTTCTCCTGCCCTGGTACGCCAGCGCAAGAAGGGCGAGGACTTCAAATACGTGCTCGCTCTCGACGCCACCCGGTGGAAGGTGCTGGAAGTGTGGTCGCTCTCGATGGGGCCGCGGCTGCTCTATGCGCCGTCTGCCGCCGCGTATCCGGCCTTCGTGCCGCCGCAGTGACCCGCACATCCCCGGAAGAGATCGCCTCCAGCTACCTCGATGTCTGGGGTAACGAGAAGCCCATCGAAGCCGGGGTGCGCGCGGCGCTGGCCAGGGCGATGGGGCCGGTGCGCAAGCCGCGCAAGCTCGCGCTCGAGGCCGGGCCCTGCTACCGGCCCGCGGCGCTCGAGCAGAGGCGGCTGTGGGGCTTCATGGTGCAGCTCTACGGCGTGCGCTCCGAGCGCAACTGGGGCATCGGCGACTTCACCGACCTGCGAGCGCTCGCCGAGATCGCCGCCGGCCTCGGCGCCGGCGTGATCGGCGTGAATCCGCTGCATGCGACGCAGGGCAGCCCGTACAGCCCCTCGAGCCGCCACGCGCTCAACGTGCTCTATATCGACGTCGAAGCGGTGCCCGGCTTCGAGAAGTCGGACAAGCTGCGCCGGCGGCTGCGGGCGCTGCGCGATGCCGAGCTGGTCGACTACGAAGGCGTGCGGGCGGCGAAGCTCGAAGCCCTCGAAGGCGTGTTCCGTAAAACCAGGCCCAAGGTCCACCTGCCGAGCAGGGGCCTGCGCGATTTCGCGGTGTTCGAGGCCCTGCGCGAGAAGTTCGGCGGCGGCTGGCAGTCGTGGCCCGCTGAATACCAGGATCCGCACTCCCCGGCAGTTTCAAGTTTCAAGAAAAAGCACGCAAACCGCGTCGCCTTCCACGGCTGGCTGCAGGCCACCGCGCGCGCGCAGCTGCAGCAGGTGCAGCGCCGCACCCACCAGCTCGGCATGCCGCTCGGGCTCTACGTGGATCTCGCGCTCGGCGCCGACCGCGGCGGGGCCGAGCTGTGGTCGGACCAGGAAGCGTTCGCAGTGGAAGCCTCGTGCGGCGCGCCGCCGGACGAGTTCAATCCGCGCGGCCAGGACTGGGGCCTGCCGCCTTATTCCCCGCGCGCGCTGCGCGCCAAGGGCTACCAGCCGTTCATTGATCTCTTGCGCGACAACATGCCGGTGGGCGGGGCGCTGCGCATGGACCACGTCATGGCGCTGTCGCGCCTGTGGTGGATCCCGCAGGGCGAGAAGCCCGAGCGCGGCGGCTACGTCAACTACCCGTTCCGCGAGCTGCTGGCGGTCCTCGCCGCCGAGAGCCGCCGCGCGCGCTGCCTGGTGATCGGCGAGGACCTCGGCACCGTGCCGGCCGCGCTGCGCGCCGCGCTCAACGAGGCCGGCGTGCTCTCGTACCGGCCGCTGCTCTTCGAGAAGGATGCGAGAGGCGAGTACGCGCCGCCGCAGGCCTACCCGCGCGACGCGCTGGTCTGCGTGAGCACCCATGACCTG
Organism: Burkholderiales bacterium; assembly: GCA_035251855.1. GTDB lineage: Bacteria > Pseudomonadota > Gammaproteobacteria > Burkholderiales > SG8-39 > SCGC-AG-212-J23. The sequence goes on from DATFDV010000056.1 coordinate 5,913, forward strand.
CCGACCTGGCGCGGCTATTGGGAAGCGAGCGATCTCAAGCTGCGCCAGAAGCTCGGCTTGACCGTGGATTTCCAGAAGGAAATGGAAATGCGCGAAAGCGAGAAGCAGAAGCTTGCGAAGCTGGTCGAGCGCTCGGCGCAGTCCGCGCATGCGTTCATCGCCCGCACGCCGGCGAAGCTGGCGATGGTGCAGCCCGAGGACGTGTTCGAGCTCCTCGAGCAGGCGAACCTGCCCGGCACCGTCGACCAGCATCCGAACTGGCGCCGCAAGCTGCCGCTCGCGCTCGAGCGCTGGCCGGCGGATCCGCGCGTGGCAGCGCTGGCCGAGGCGATGGTCGAGCGCAGCGCGGCCAAGGCTGCCGTGCCGCCTGCACCCGTTGCTGTGCCCGTCGCCACTTATCGCCTGCAGTTCCACAAGGACTTCGGCTTCAAGCACGCCATCGCGCTGGTGCCCTACCTCGCGGACCTGGGCATCAGCCACCTCTATGCCTCGCCGTTCCTCAAGGCGCGGCCGGGCAGCACGCACGGCTACGACGTCATCGACCACAACGCGGTCAACCCGGAGATCGGCAGCGAGGCCGAGCTCAACCGGCTGATCGGCGCGCTCAAGAAGCACGGCATGGGGATGGTGATCGATCTGGTGCCCAACCACATGGGCGTGCTGCACGCCGACAACGCCTGGTGGCTCGACGTGCTGGAGAAGGGCAGGGCCTCGCCCTACGCCAAGTTCTTCGACATCGACTGGGCGCGCGGCAAGCTGCTGCTGCCGGTGCTCGGCAAGCACTATGGCGAAGCGCTGGAGGAGCTCAAGCTCGAGCGCGACCGCAAGAGCGGCAAGTGGAGCGTGTGCTACTTCGACCATCGCTTCCCGCTCAACGCAAAGAGCCGGGCGGGCCTGAAGCGGGCGCCGAAGGACACGCTTGCGCTCCACCGCCTGCTCGAGAAGCAGCACTACCGGCTGGCGTACTGGCGCGTCGCCTCCGACGAGATCAACTACCGGCGCTTCTTCGAGATCACCGACCTCGCCGGCGTGCGCATGGAGGATCGCGCGGTCTTCGAGCAGACCCATGGGCTGGTGGCGCGCCTGGCGAAAGGCGGCGGCATCGATGGCGTGCGCATCGACCATCCCGACGGCCTGGCCGATCCGAAGCAGTATTTCGAGCGCCTGGGCGAGCTGTTCCCCAAGCGGTGGATCGTGCTGGAGAAGATCCTCGCCGACGACGAGAAGCTGCCGCAGGACTGGCCGGTGCACGGCGAGACCGGCTACCGTTTCGTCAACCTGCTGACCGGCCTGTACATCGACGGCGCGGCCGAGTCGCGCTTCGACCGCATCTACCAGCGCTTCACCGGCGTCCGGCGCAGCTTCGAGGAGCTCGCGCGCGAGAGCCGCCTGCTGATCATGGCGACCACGCTCGCCGCCGAGCTGTTCATGCTCTCGAACTGGCTGGCGCGCATCGCCGCGGGCAACCGCTATACGCGCGACTACACCGCGAGCGGCCTGCGCAAGGCGCTGGCGGAAATCGCGGCGCAGTTTCCGGTCTATCGCACCTACGTCTCGGCGCGCGGCGTGTCGGACACCGACCGGCGCGTGATCGACGGCGCAGTCGCCGCCGCGAAGCGCGCCACCCGCATCGCCGACCCGAGCGTGCTCGATTTCGTGCGCAGCGTCCTCACCCTGCAGGCCGCGCCGGCCAGCGGGCAGCGCCGGCGCGAGATGCTCAGTTTCTCGATGCGCTTCCAGCAGTTCACCGCCCCGGTGGTGGCGAAGGGCGTGGAGGACACCGCGTTCTACCGCTACAACCGCCTCATCGCCCTGAATGAAGTGGGCGGCCATCCGTCGCATTTCGGCGTGCCGCTGAAGGCGTTTCACGCCGCGGCGGAAGAGCGCGCGCGCCGCTGGCCCACCACCATGCTCGGCAGCTCGACGCATGACACCAAGCGCTCCGAGGACGTGCGCGCGCGGCTGGCGGTCCTTTCCGAGCTCGCCTCCGGCTGGCGCATGACGCTGCGGCGCTGGAGCGCGATGAACCGGGTCGAGGCGCCGCCCTCGCGCAGCGATGAATATCACTTCTACCAGGCCCTGATCGGCATCTGGCCCGGAGAAGTCTCCGCGCCGCTGGTCGAGCGGCTGAAGGCGTACATGCTCAAGGCCGCGCGCGAGGCGAAAGAGCGCACCAGCTGGATCAACCCCGACGAGAGCTACGAGGCCGCGCTGCAGAACTTCGTCGCGCGCTCGCTCGACAACCAGGAGTTCCTGAAGGACCTGGCGGGCACCGTCGCGCGCGTCGCGCACCTGGGCCTGCTGGTGGGGCTTTCGCAGGCGCTCGTGAAAGTCGCCT
>DATFDV010000057.1:0-9839 GCA_035251855.1 Burkholderiales bacterium
TCCACGCACATGGACTTCGAAGCCGAGATCGCGGTCATTATCGGCAAGCCGGGGCGGCGCATCTCGCAGAAGGATGCGTGGCAGCACATCGCCGGCTACAGCTGCTACAACGACGGCTCGGTGCGCGACTGGCAGCGCCACACCATCCAGTGGACCGCGGGCAAGAACTTCGCGCGCACCGGCGGCTTCGGCCCCTGGATGGTCACTGCCGACGAGATCCCGCCGAACACCAAGATGACGCTCTCGTGCCGGCTGAACGGCGAGCGCATGCAGCACGCCACCACCGAGCAGATGATCTTCAAGATTCCCAAGATCATCGAGTACGTCTCGAGCTGGACCACCCTGCTGCCGGGCGACGTACTGGTCACCGGCACGCCGGGCGGGGTCGGCGCGCGGCGCACGCCGCCGATCTGGATGAAGCCTGGCGACAAGGTCGAGATCGAGATCGACAAGGTCGGCGTGCTCGAGAACAGCATCGCGGACGGATGATGTCCAGGGTTTTGCTATTTCTGTGGGCCCTTTCGATCGGGGTCAATGCTGCTGCACAAACCTATCCCGATCGTCCCGTCCGCATCGTCGTCGGCTTCCCGCCCGGCGGCAGCTCCGACACCGTGGCGCGCGTGGTGGCGCAGTCGCTGTCCCCGCTCCTCGGCCAGCCGGTGGTGGTGGAGAACAAACCCGGCGCCGGCGGCGTGATCGGGTCAGACCTGGTGGCTAAGGCCGCGCCCGACGGCCACACGCTGCTTCTCGCCACCGCCGGCCATTCCACCGCGGCGGCGATGATGGCCAAGCTGCCGTTCGATGCAGTGCGCGATTTCTCGTGGATCACCACCGTGACCACCTACCCCTTCGTCATCGCCACCTCCGCCGATTCGCCGATCCGCAGCCTCGAGGACATGATCGCGCGCGCCAAGGCGGCGCCGGGCAAGCTGAGCTACTCCTCGGCCGGCGTCGGCACCAGCCACCACCTGCTCGGCGAATGGCTGACGGCGGAAGCCGGCATCGAGATGCTGCACATCCCGTTCAAGGGCGGCACCTCGCCGGTGACCAAAGTGGTCGCCGGGCGCGTCGACGTGATGTTCGAGACCATGACGCTGGTCCTGCCGCACCTCAAGTCCGGCCGGCTGCGCGCGCTGGCCGTCACCTCGCCCGAACCGAAGGACTACTTGCCGGCGGTACCACCGGTGGCGAAGACGGTGCCGGGCGTCGTGTTCCAGTCCTGGCTCGGCATCGCCGCGCCTGCAAACACTCCGCCGGCAATCGTCGAGCGCCTGAACCGCGAGCTGCGCAAGGTGCTCGACGAACCCGAAGTGCAGAAGCGCCTCTCGGCCCTCGGCGGCGGCTCGGCTCCCACCACGCCCGATCTCATGCGCGCGCAGGTGCAGACCGAGGTCGAGCGCTGGAAGAAGCTGGTCGAGTCGCGCAAGATCGAACGACAATAAATCGGGGTCAGTAATTCGGGGTCAGGTTCGCAATTCTGTTTGCACGTACGTGCAACACGAATTGTGAACCTGACCCCGAATTACCGATTTAGTCCAGGCACACCCGCCCGACGATCTTCCCGCCGTCGACGTGGGTGAAGCAGCCGAAGCTCGTCTTTACCGCCGTGCATTGCCCCGTTGCCTCGGCGCCGATCCGGGGCGGATTGTTCGTGATGCAAAGATGTTCGCAATCGGCGCGGTTACGGCATGGCTTGCCGGCATCCTTCGTGCGCTCGGCGCAGCTGTAGATGCCGCAGAGGTGGTCGTGCACGCCGAAGCGCGACCATTGGCCGCCGGCCGCGCGGCACTCGGCCTCCTTCGCTTTTTGTTGTTCCCGATCCACGGGCGGGCAGTTCTGCGCCATCGCGCCGCCGACGCCCAGCAACCACAGCAGGAAAACCGCTCTCAATAGCGCGGCGCGGCGGCGCGCTCGATCATCACGTTGACCAGGGCCGGCTTGCCGGCCGCCGCGAAGCGCTGCAACGCGCTCGCAAGTCCCTCCGCCGTAGAAACATCTGCGCCCTGCGCCCCTAGCGCGGCGGCGACCGAACCGTATTGGGTCGGCAACAGATCCAGGCCGTGCGCACGGGCGCCGCCGTAGGCGCGCAGCTGGATCTGATGCTCGGCATTCCAGCAGGCGTCGTTGCCGACCACCGCCACATACGCCAGGCCATAGCGCACCGCGGTATCGATCTCGCAGAGGTGGAAGCCGAGCGTGCCGTCGCCCAGCAGCGCGACGACCGGGGCGTCGGGAAAGGCGAGCTTGGCCGCGGCGGCGAACGGCAGCGCCGAGCCGATCGATCCGGCCACGCCGTTGATGACTCGGCGCGGGGCCTGCAGGCAGGCTTGCGCCCACTGGCCGAACTCGCCGCCGTCGGCGACGAGCACCGCGCCGGGCGAGGCCAGCAGCTTCTGCACTTCGCGGCACACCTCCACCGGATGCAGCGGCTCCCCGGGCTTCGAGCTCAGCTCGGTCCATTGTGCTGGCCGATAGCGCAGCGCCGCGCTCACTTCCTCGAACCAGGCGCGCTGCGCTGCGCTCGGCTCGGGCAGCACCTGGGACGCATCCGCCTTCAGCACCCGGCAGTCGGGCGAGAATGCCTTGCCGAACTTGAGCGTGAAGTCGAGCGGCTTGCCCAGCAGCAGCACCACGTCGGCCTTGATTAGCACTTCGGCCAGCTTGCCGAGGCTCGGATCATTTACACCGCGCGGGCTTTCCATGCCGATCACCGGCATGCCGCCCCTGCGTTGCATGCGCATCGCCGCTGGCCCGGCGATGACCAGCGGGCGCCTCGCGCTCGCCAGCGCCTCAGGGATTTTTCCGGTGGTCGCCATCGGCAGCTCGACGCGCCCTATCGGCGAGTCGGTGCGCGCATCCAGCACGTCGTTCGGCACGCTGAGATGCACCGGGCCGTTGCGCGCCTCGCGCAGCGCCCGCGCCACGTCCGCGCCGACGGCGTCCGCCGATTGCACGGTCCAGGAAGCCACGGTGAGCGGCTTGGCGAGCTCGGCCTGCGGCATCTCCTGGAAGGCGCCCTTGCCCAGCTCGTCGAGCGGCGCGTGGCCGGAAATGAGCACCATCGGCGACTGCGCCGCGAGCGCGGTATAGAGAGCGCCGAGCGCATTCGCATGGCCGGGCCCGCCGGTAACCAGCGCGATGCCCGGCTCGCCGGTGAGCCGCCCCCACGCGTCGGCCATGTGCACCGCCGCCGCCTCGTGCCGCACATGGATGAGCGGAAGCTTGGCGTCGAGCGCGGCGTCGAACACCGGCATCACATGGTTGCCCGACAGCGCGAACACCTGCTTCACGCCCGCCGCGGCGAGCGTGCGCGTGAGCACGTCGGCGCCGCGCAGGCTCACAGCTTCAGCTCGCGCAATGCGTGCTCGCGCAGCTTGGTCTTCTGCACCTTGCCGCTCGCGGTCATGCCGATCGACTCGAAGTCGCCGACGATGCGCAGGTAGCGCGGCACGCGGAAATTGGCGCAGCGCTCTTTGCACCATTCAAGCAGTTCTGCTTCTGAAACCTTCGCATGAGCCTTCACGGTGACGTAAGCAAAACCGACTTCCCCCAAACGCGCATCCGGCACGCCGATCACCTGCGCCGTCTGCACCGCCGGATGCGCGAGCAGCACTTCTTCCACTTCCGCCGGCGCCACGTTCTCGCCGCCGACGCGGAACACGTCCTTCAGCCGTCCGGTCATGCGCAGGCGGCCGTCGGGCGTGAGGCTGCCGAGGTCGCCGGTGCGCAGCCAGCCGTCCTCCGTGAACGCCTTGGCGGTGGCCTCGGGGTTGTTGCAGTAGCCGCGCATGATGCTCCAGCCGCGCACCTGGATTTCTCTTTCGGGCGAAATACGAATTTCGATTCCGGGGTGCGGCAGCGCAAGGCCCTGTACCCGCAGCTCTTCCGGGTCGCGCCAGTCGCTCATCACCACGTTGGGCGAAGCCTCGGAGAGGCCGTACGCGGCGCAGATGGTTTTACAGCCCATGCGGTCGATGATCGCGCGCATGGTCTCCGGGCCGGCCGCCGACCAGCCGCCGCGCAGGCTGAGCTTGCGCTTCGGAAAGTCGGCGTGGCCCATCAGCATCTGGAACAGGGTGTCGTTGCCCGAGATCAGCGTGCAGCGCTCGCGCTCCATCATCTCGAGCGCCGCGCCGGCCTCGAAGGTCGGCAGCGTCACCAGGCAGGCGCCGGCGACCAGCGACATCAGCGCCGAGAGCGTAGTGCCGGCGACGTGGAAGAACGGCCGGCAATTGAAGTAGCGGTCCTCGGCGCGGATGCCCACCCGCGTTCCCGCCGCCCACGCATTGCGCAGCATGTTGTCATGCGTGAGCATCGCGCCCTTGGGGTACGCGGTGGTCCCCGAGGTGAACTGGATCAGGAGAATGTCCGAGGGCAATACCGGGTTGGCGGTGAAGGCGCCAGCGGGCATTTCCTCCAGCTGGACTGCATGAGCGAACCCCGTCTCCCGGACCATCGCGCCGAAGTCGATATTCAGAAAACGCTCGGCATAGACCAGCAGCTTGCAATCCGCCTGCTTCAGGCAGAACGCGATCTCGGCGCTCTTGAAGCGCGTATTCACCGGAACGGTCACCGCGCCGATCAGCGCCGCGCCGTAAAAGAGCGACAGCCAGTGCTCGTCGTTGCCCATCAGGATGCCGACGTGGTCACCCTTGCGAATGCCGAGCGCCTGCAGCGAGCCAGCGGCACGCCTCGCCAGCTCGAGCAGCTCCTTGTACGTGAACCGGCCGTTGCGGGTCACCAGGGCTTGGGCCTGTGGATTTCGACTCTCGAGGACCTCGCCCAGGGTTTGCGCCGGCCAGTTCATGTCTTTCCCATCCACTGCCCGGCGGCCAGCTGCTCCTCGATCGCTTCGATCTCCGCCTCGAGCGCGCCTTTCGGGTCGAGCTCGATGCCGCGGTCGATGGTGCGCTTGGCGAGCTTCATTGCCAGCGGCGGCGCCTTGAGGATGGCCTGTGCGATGTCCGTTTTCTCGTTCTCCAGGTCTGCCGCAATCCGCGAGACGAATCCCGCCAGATACGCTTCTTCCGCGGTGAGCGGGCGGCCGGTGAACATCAGGTCCTTCGCCAGGCGCTTGCCGAGGATGCGCGGCAGGCGCTGGGTGGCGCCGACGGTGCCGCGCTGCGCTTCCGGGGTGCGGAACGAGGCCTCGGGGGTCGCGACGATGAAGTCGCACGCCGCGGCGATCTCCACGCCGGAGCCGATGGCAGCGCCCTGGACCAGCGCGACACACGGCATCGGCAGCGCCTCGAGCGCCGCGTAGGCCGCGAACGCGCGCAGCCGCCGCTCGCGGATCCACGCCTCGCTCTTGCCTTTGCGTTCGTTGAGATCCGCGCCGCCGCAGAACACCGGCCCGTTTCCGCGGATGAATACCAGTTTTATGGATTCGTCATTACGCAGCTTGCCCATCTGATCGATCAAGGCGTCACACATCTCGAGATTGAGAGCGTTGCGCACTTCCGGCCGGTTGAGCGCGATCGTGCCGATGCCGCCGGCGACAGTGCATTCGATGGTCATATGGCCCGGCTCGCCCGCAGCTTCGAGACCTGCTCGGCGGAAAGCCCGAGAAGCTCGCTGAGCACGCTCTCGGTGTGCTCGCCGAGCGCGGGCGGCCGGCCGATCTGCGGGTTGTCCCAGCCGAGGAACTTGTAGGGAATCGCGAGCGCCTTGAATTCGCCGACGCCGGGGTAGTCGAAGCTGCCGATCAGCCTGCGCGCGCACACGTGCGGATCGGCGAGGATCTCGGCGACGTCGTTCACCGGGCCGACCGGCACGTCGACCTCGTCGAGCATGGAGAGCAGCTCGGGCCTCTGCAACTTGGAGATTTTCTGCGTGAGGGTGGCCATGACTTCATCGCGTTTGTCCACACGAACGGCATTGTCGGAGTACGGCGCCCCCCACGCCTCCAAGCCCAGCGCCTTGCACAGCGGCGCCCAGTGCTGGTCGCTCGCCGTGATGTGCGCGTACTTGCCGTCCTTGCAGCGGAAGGTGGCCGAGGGCACGCGGCCGGGGTGCTCGGTGCCCAGTCTGGGCGGTATTTCATTCAAAGCAAAATATCTGGCCGCTGCGAGCGTCAACAGGGAAATCTGTCCGTCCAGCATGGAGAAGTCGACGTAGCTCCCCTTGCCGGTGCGCGCGCGGCCGGCAAGCGCAGCGAGGATGGCGATGGCGATCCACAGGCCGGAGGTGAGGTCGGCGATCGGCAGCCCCGGCTTGACCGGCCCGCCGCCTTTCTCGCCGGTGAGGCTCATGATGCCGCCCATCGCCTGGAACACGGTGTCGTAGCCCTTCTTCTCGGCGTACGGGCCGCTCTGGCCGAAGCCGGTGCAGGAAACGTAGATCAGTCGTGGATTGAGCGCGCAGAGCGAGGAGAAATCCAGCCCGTAGCGCGCGAGCGTGCCGACGGGGAAATTCTCCAGCACCACGTCGGCCTTCTGCGCCAGCTCGCGGATCAGCTTGCGGCCCTCGTCGGAGCGCAGGTTGACGGTGATCGATTCCTTCGAGCGGTTGCAGGCGAAGTAATACGCGCTGTCGGCGGCGAGCTGCGGCTCGAAGCTGCGCGTCTCGTCGCCGCTGCCCGGCTGCTCGACCTTGATCACGCGCGCGCCGAGCTCGGCGAGGATCATCGAGGCGAACGGGCAGGCGAGCACCCGCGACAGGTCGAGGATGGTGAGCCCGTCGAGCGGCCTCATTTCTTGCCGAGCTGGGCGAAGTTACGCATGCGCTTGTTGGTATCGCGCCCGCGCTCGAGCGCGGGAGCAAGCGCAAGGTCCGCCACCTCGTGGAACAGGCGTTTGGTCTCCGCCATCGCCGGGCGTTTCACCGCGGCCAGCTTCTCGGCCAACGAGATGGCTTCGCTGACGACCTGGGGCAGAGGCACAACCCTGTTCACCATGCCGAGCTGCAAGGCGCGCTGCGCGTCGACCGGCTCGGCGAGCGAGACCAGCTCGAACGCCGCCTTGCGGCCGACCTGGCGCACCAGGTTCGCCATCACGATGGCGGCGACGATGCCGTGCTTCGCTTCCGGGTAGCCGAGCTTCGCGCCTTCGGCCATCACCGCCAGGTCGGCCGCGATGGCGAGCCCCGCGCCTCCGCCCATGGCGTGGCCGTTAATAGCAGCAACCACAGGCTTGGAAATCTTCGTGAACGTCAAATGCAGTTGCATGGTCAGCTCGGCGCGCTCCTCCGCCGCCACCCCAGCCCCGAGGTCCTTGAACTCGTTCAGGTCCGCGCCGGCGCAGAACCCCTGCCCCGCGCCGGTGAGCACGATCGCGCCGACGGACTCGTCGGAATCTGCAGCGCGCAGCGCATCGAGCAGGCCTTGCGTCAGCTCGAAGTTGAGCGCGTTGCGCTTCTCCGGGCGGTTCATCGTGAGGATGCGAACCGCCCCGCGGTTTTCGATAAGCAAGGTCATAGCGAAGCGAGTCTCCTTCTTGCCTGCTCGAGCTCCTCGACCAGGCGCTGCATGATTTCGGCGGCCGGCAGGATGTCGTCCACCAGGCCGGCGCTCTGCCCGGCCTCGACCTTGCCCCACTCCACGTCGCCCTCGAGCGCGGCTTTCTTGAGGGATGCGGCCTTGAACAGGGCCTCGCGTTCCGCGAGCGGCGCGGCGTCGAATTTGCGCGTGAACGCGTTCCTGAGCTGGCGCACCGGCAATGACGCCGGCCCGACGAGGCACGAGTCGTGCACGTCCGCGGCGAGCACCGCGCGCTTGTAATTGTCGTGCACGCTGGCTTCGGGCGTGGCGATGAAGCGCGTGCCAAGTTGCACCGCCTCGGCGCCGAGCGCGAGCAGCGCGGCGATGCCGGCGCCGTCGGCGACGCCGCCGCTCGCCACCACCGGCAGGCTGGTCGCACGCACGATGCGCCGCACCAGGACGAGGGTGCCGACCTGCGAAGGCGGCGGATGGCCGCCGGCCTCGGCGCCGTCCACCACCAGCGCGTCGACGCCCGCCGCCTCGGCCTTCTTCGCGTGCTCGACCGAAGCGACGACGTGCAGCCACTTGGTACCGATGCTACGGAAGCGCGGCATCTGCTCGCGCGGCCCGCCCTGCGAGGCGACCATCACGGGAATTCTTTTGTGAAAAGCAATCTCCAGCAGCTCGGCCGCACGTGCGCCATTCAACGGAATGTTGACCCCGAAAGGCTTCTTCGTGCCCGCCTGGATCTGCTCCAGGGTGCGGGCAAAATCCTCCGGCCGCATCGGCCCGGCGCCGAGCACGCCCAGGCCGCCGGCGTTCGACACCGCGATCACCAGCGGCGCGTTGGACGATGCCCAGCTCATCGCCGCCTGGAAGATCGGGTGCTCGATGCCGAGCAGCTCGGTGATGCGGGTTCTCATTTTTTCTCGTGCTGGATCAGCTCGCGCGCCTGGCCGGCCAGCTTGGTGAGCGCGCGCTGGAAAACGGTCTTCTCGCTGGCGGAAAGGCAGTTGCGCAGCGCCGCGTCGCGCTGGGCGGCCGCGCCGATCAGCCCGCCATAGAGCCTGCGCCCGCTCTTGCTGAGACGCAGGTGCACGCCGCGGCCGTCCTCGTCGTTGGTGTCGCGCATGACCAGCTTGCGTCGGGTCAGTCCCGAGACCACGCGGCTCATCTGGCTCTTGTCGATGCCGGCGGCGCGCGCCAGGTGCCCGAGCGACTGCGGCTCGTCGGTGGCGCCGAGCAGCGCGATGGTGCGCCATTCCCACAGGCTGACGCCGAACTCGCGCCGGTAGCGCAGCTCCGCGCCGCGCGAGAGCAGGTTCGCCACCATGTGCACCTGGTAGGAGATCAGGTCCTTGATCTCAGTCATCGAAGAACGGCGTCTCTTCGCCGCCGCGCAGGCGGATGTCGAAGCGGTAGCAGGTTTGATTGACAGCCCGGGCCACCAGCCTCCCCCGGGCGCTTTGCGGTACTGCGCTCAGCACCGGATCGGCCACATCGCCGAAAAACATCACGGTCTGCAGCTGCCGCATCAGCCCCGAGTACAGGATCAGGAAGTTGACGTGCGGCGCGCGGCCGGGCGCGGCACCGGGGCGGATGGTGCGGAAGCGGTAGTTGCCCTGCGCGTCGGTCGCGGCGCGCCCCCATCCCGGGAACGCCGGATTGTCGAAGCGGCCGGCGGCATCCGCCTGCCAGATCTCGATGATCACGTTGTCCAGCGCCTTGCCGTCGAGCTCGGTTATCCGGCCGGTGATTTCGATGATTTCCCCGGATCCGCCTTGCGCAAGATCGTTCGCGCCCTCGGCAAACTCGCGGGGAAAGAATGGGCCGAGCGTCATCTCGGCGGTGGGAATGAGGCGGGCCATAGGGATGTGAGTCAGGGCAGTCCCGCGCTACCTTTGCGCCCGCGCACCACTAGCTGGTGCTCGAAAATCATCTCGGTGCTCTTCGACGGCACCAGGCGCGCGATGCAGCGCTCGCGCGCGCCCGGATCGCGGATCGCGTTCAGGATGGCGTCGGCTTCGTTCAGCGGCTCGCCGGGGAAGAACATCTGCGTCACCAGGCGCGAGAGCCAGACGCGGCCCCATACCGACAGATGCACGTGCGGCGGACGCCACCAGCCGCCGGTGTCGGGCACCGGGTAGGCGCCCGGCTTGATGGTGCGCAGCTCGACCAGGCCGCCGTCGCCGGCCACCAGGCGCGCGGCGCCGTAGAAATTCGGGTCGACCGGCGCATCGTGCGTGTCGTTCGGGTGGATGTACTTGCCGGCGGCGTTGCAGTGCCACGCCTCGACCACCGTGCCCGGCAGCGGCGCGCCGTCCTCGTCCAGCACGCGCACCCGCAGGCGCACCAGCTGGCCGATGGCGCGCTTGTCGCCGTAGCCGGCGAGGTCGCCCTTCACCGGGGGAAGCCTGCGCGC
>DATFDV010000058.1:0-24680 GCA_035251855.1 Burkholderiales bacterium
GCCCGCGCCCGACGCGCCGAGCGAGCCCAAGCGCGCCCGCAAGCCGTTCCCGAAGGCCGGCGCCAAGCGCGGCGCACCCGCAAAGCCGCGCGCTGACGGCGACCGCAAGCCCGCCGCGGCGCGGAAGGCAGATGCCCCGCCCGCCGCTGCCCCGAAAACTACCGTGAAGAAGCCAAAGAAAATCGTCAAGGACGATAGCGGAGAGAAGAAGGAATAGTCATGTTGCAACCGGCAAGAACCAAGTACCGTAAACAGCAGAAGGGCCGCAATACCGGCAATGCCACCCGGGGCGCCAAGGTCTCCTTCGGCGAATACGGCCTCAAAGCCACCACGCGAGGCCGGCTCACCGCGCGCCAGCTCGAGGCGGCGCGGCGCGCCATGTCGCGCCACATCAAGCGCGGCGGCCGCATCTGGATCCGCGTGTTCCCGGACAAGCCGGTGTCGCAAAAGCCGGCCGAGGTGCGCATGGGCAACGGCAAGGGCAACCCGGAGTATTTCGTGTGCGAGATCCAGCCGGGCAAGATCATCTACGAGATGGACGGCGTGACCGAGCTCCTGGCCAAGGAAGCGTTCGCGCTCGCCTCGGCCAAGCTGCCTTTCCGCACCATCGTCGTGCAGCGGATGCTGGGGGGATAAATGAAGCCTAGTGAACTTCGCGGCAAGGACGGCCAGGAGCTGCAGAAGGAGCTCGAGGGGCTGCTGCGGGCCCAATTCGGCCTGCGCATGCAGCTCGCCACGCAGCAGCTTTCCAATACCAGCCAGCTAAAGAAAGTGAAGCGGGACATCGCTCGCGTGCGGACGATCATGAAAGAGAAAGTGACCAAGTGACGGAACAAAAGCAGAGTAATCAGCGCACGCTGGTGGGCCGGGTGACGAGCAACAAGATGCAGAAGACGGTGGTGGTGCGCGTGGAGCGCCGGGTGCGCGACTCCATGATGGGCAAGACCATTACGCGCTCGCGGAAATACCACGCCCACGTCGAGGAAGGCCAGTTCGGCGAGGGCGACCTGGTGGAGATCGCCGAGTGCCGGCCGATCTCGCGCACCAAGTCCTGGCGCGTGACGAAGCTTGTGGAGAAGTCGAAGGCCGTCTAAAATCGCGGTCCCCTGAATGCGGGGTCCAAGACTGCCGGCCACCAAAGGGACGGGAAAAGCTCCCGTAACTGCAGCCGGTAAGTTGGAGAGTGGAGAAAAAACATGATTCAGATGCAGTCCGTGCTGGACGTCGCCGACAACACCGGCGCTCGTTCGGTCATGTGCATCAAGGTGATGGGCGGCTCCAAGCGTCGCTACGCCTCGATCGGCGACCTGATCAAGGTGAGCGTCAAGGAAGCGGCGCCGCGCGGCCGCGTGAAGAAGGGCGAGATCTACGACGCGGTGGTGGTGCGCACCGCCAAGGGCGTGCGCCGCGCCGACGGCTCGCTGATCCGCTTCGATCGCAATGCCGCCGTGCTGCTGACGCCGAAGATGGAGCCGATCGGCACGCGCATTTTCGGCCCGGTGACTCGCGAGCTGCGCACCGAGCGCTTCATGAAGATCGTCTCGCTCGCGCCAGAGGTACTGTGATGCAAAGAATTCGTAAAGGCGATGAGGTGGTGGTGCTGGCGGGCCGCGACAAGGGCAAGCGCGGCACGGTGCTGCGCCGCGTCGACGCCGACCACGTGGTGGTCGAAGGCGTCAACCGGGTGAAGAAGCACCAGCGCCCCAACCCGATGAAGGGCGTCACCGGCGGCATCGTGGACCGCGATCTGCCGATCCATGTCTCGAACGTGGCGCTGTTCAATCCGGCGACCAAGAAGGCCGACCGCGTGCGCAGCAAGACGCTGCAGGACGGCCGCAAGGTGCGCATCTTCAAGGCAAACGACGAGCAGGTGGACGCGTAATGGCCAAGGACGACAAGTCGAAGCGGGACAAGTCCGCGGACAAGCCGGAACGGAAGCCGGCCCCGCAGCAGCAACAGGCGCAAAAGCCGAAGAAGGAAGCGGCGCCCAAGAAGGAGGCTGCGCCCAAGTCCACGGCGCCCGAGCTGCCCGCGCCGCCGGCCCGGCTCGCCACGTACTACCGCGAGAAGGTGGTGCCCGACCTGATGCAGAAGCACGGCTACAAGACGGTGATGCAGGTGCCGCGCATCCGCAAGATCACCATCAACATGGGCGTGGGGGAGACCACCACCGACAAGAAGATCCTCGACAATGCCGTCGCCGACATGACCAAGATCGCCGGCCAGAAGCCGGTGGTCACCAACGCGCGCCGCTCGATCGCCAACTTCAAGGTGCGCGCCGGATTTCCGGTCGGCTGCATGGTGACGCTGCGCGGCGCGCGCATGTACGAGTTCCTCGACCGCCTGGTGAACATCGCCATGCCGCGCATCCGCGACTTCCGCGGCGTGTCCAACCGCGCCTTCGACGGCCGCGGCAACTACAGCCTGGGCTTCAAGGAACAGATCATCTTCCCCGAGATCGAGTACGACAAGATCGACGTGCTGCGGGGGATGAACATCGCCATCACGACCACCGCAAGGACCGACGACGAGGCAAGATCGCTGCTCGCCGCCTTCCGCTTCCCGTTCAAGCACTGAAGAGGCACCGCATGGCCAAACTCGCACTCAAGCTCCGCGACCAGAAGCGCCGCAAGACGGTCGAGAAGTTCAAGGCAAAGCGCGCGCAGCTGCTCGAGATCATCTACGACCAGCGCGCCTCCGACGAGGCGCGCGAAGAGGCGCGCGCCAAGCTGCAGAAGCTGCCGCGCGACGCCTCGCCGGTGCGGCTGCGCAACCGTTGCGCGCTCACCGGCCGGCCGCGCGGTGTCTATCGCAAGTTCGGCCTTGGCCGCAACAAGCTGCGGGACCTCGCGCTGCGCGGCGAGGTGCCGGGCGTGATCAAGGCAAGCTGGTAAGGAGAGCCGCATGAGCATGAGCGACCCGATTGCCGACATGCTGGTCCGCATCCGCAATGCCCAGCTGGTGGGCCACACGGAGGCAGTGATGCCGGCCTCGAAGCTGAAGAGCGCGATCGCGCAGGTGCTGAAGGACGAGGGCTACATCGAGGATTTCGCCATCCGGCAAAAGGCCGGGGACAAAGGCGCCGGCGACGCCGCGAAGAAGGAGCTTGCCATCGGCCTCAAGTACTACGCCGGCCGGCCGGTGATCGAGCGCCTCGAGCGCGTGTCGAAGCCGGGCCTGCGCGTGTACCGCGGCCGCGACGACATTCCGCGCATCATGAACGGCCTTGGCGTGGCGATCCTCTCGACCTCGCGCGGCGTGATGACCGATCGCAAGGCCCGCGCCGACGGCGTCGGCGGCGAAATCCTCTGCATCGTCGCGTGAGCCTGCCATGTCCAGAATAGCCAAATACCCGGTGCCGGTGCCCAAGGGCGTGGAAGTGAACCTCGCCGGCGGCAATATTTCGGTGAAGGGCCCGCTCGGCGCCATCGCGCGCCCGGCCAATCCCAATGTCGGCGTGCAGCAAGAGGGCGAGGCCCTCACCTTCAAGGCGCTCGGCAATTCGAACCACGCCAACGCCATGTCGGGCACCATGCGCGCGCTGGTCGCCGCCATGGTGACCGGCGTCACCAAGGGCTTCGAGAAGCGCCTGGCGCTGGTCGGCGTCGGCTTCCGCGCCCAGGCGCAGGGCGACAAGCTGTCGCTCGCGCTCGGCTACTCGCATCCGGTGGTGCACCAGATGCCCAAGGGCATCAAGGTCGCCACGCCGACGCAGACCGAGATCGTGATCAGCGGCGTGGACAAGCAGCTGGTCGGGCAGGTGGCGGCCGAAGTGCGCGCCTACCGCCCGCCCGAGCCCTACAAGGGCAAGGGCGTGCGCTACCGCGACGAGGTCATCGTGCTGAAGGAAACCAAGAAGAAGTAATGACCAAGCCATGAGCAAAAAGAACCTTGCCCGCCTGCGCCGCGCCCGCCAGACCCGCCTCAAGATCGCCGAGGTGGCCGCCGCGCGCCTGAGCGTGCATCGCACCAACGCGCATATCTACGCGCAGATCACTTCGCCCTCCGGCGAGAAGGTGCTCGCCGCGGCGTCGAGCCTGGACAAGGACCTGCGCGGCCAGCTGAAAAACGGTGGCAACCGCAAAGCGGCCGAAGCGGTCGGGCAGCGCATCGCCGCCAAAGCCAAAGAGAAGGGCATCGAAAGCGTCGCGTTCGATCGCGCCGGTTACCGATACCACGGGCGCGTCAAGGCGCTTGCCGACGCCGCGCGTGCCGGCGGATTGAAGTTTTAGAGGCACGTTCTAGCGAGGAACCATGGCAAAGATCCAACCCAGGATGCAGCACGAGGAGCGCGGCGACGGGCTGCGCGAGAAGATGATTGCGGTGAACCGCGTCACCAAGGTGGTCAAGGGCGGCCGGGTGCTCGGCTTTGCCGCGCTCACCGTGGTCGGCGACGGCGACGGCGGCATCGGCATGGGCAAGGGCAAGGCGCGCGAAGTGCCGGTGGCGGTGCAGAAGGCAATGGAAGAGGCGCGCCGCAAGCTGTTCAAGGTGAAGCTGAAGAACGGCACGCTGCATCACGTGGTCACCGGCCGCCACGGCGCGGCGAAGGTGCTGATGCAGCCGGCGCACGAAGGCACCGGCATCATCGCCGGCGGGCCGATGCGCGCGGTGTTCGAGGTGATGGGCGTCACCAATGTGCTGGCCAAGTGCTTCGGCTCGACCAATCCCTACAACGTAGTGCGCGCCACGCTGAATGGCCTGCGCGCGATGAACACGCCCGCCGAGATCGCGGCGCGGCGCGGCAAGACGATCGAGGAAATCACCACGTGAAGACGATCAAGGTGACGCTGGTCAAGAGCTTCGTCGGGATCCGGCGCACGCATCGCGCGACGGTGCGCGGCCTCGGCCTGAAGCGCATCAATCACGCGGTCGAGCTCGCCGATACCCCGGCGGTGCGCGGCATGATCGAGAAAGTCAGCTACCTGGTACGCATCGATGCGACTTAATACCCTCAAACCGGCGCCCGGCGCCAAGAAGGACCGTCACCGCGTCGGCCGCGGCGTGGGCTCCGGCTGGGGCAAGACAGCCGGCCGCGGCCACAAGGGCCAGCGCGCCCGCTCCGGCGGCTTCCACAAGGTGGGCTTCGAGGGCGGGCAGATGCCGCTGCATCGGCGCCTGCCGAAGCGCGGCTTCAACTCGCCGACGCGCGACGACGTCGCCGAGGTGCGCACCGGCGATCTGCAAACCATCGAGGCCGCCGAAATCGACCTCGCCGCCCTCAAGGCGGCGGGGCTGGTTTCGCGCAAGGCCCTGGCCGCCAAGGTGATCCTCTCGGGCAAGCTCGAGCGCAAGGTGTCGCTCAAGGAAATCCGCGTCAGCAAGGGCGCCCGCTCGATGATCGAGGCGGCAGGCGGCAGCATTCAGATCACCGAGAAGCCCGCAGCGCCCAAGAAAGCCAGGAAAGAGAAGAAGGTCGCGCCGGTTGACGCCGAGGAAGGCGCCAAGGGCGGCGAGGGCGCCAAGGCCTGATGGCGACGGCGCTTCCCAACGTCGGCAAGGGCTCGCGTTACGGCGATCTGAAGCGGCGGCTGCTGTTTTTGCTGGCGGCGCTGATCGTATTCCGCATCGGCGCGCACATTCCGTGTCCGGGCATCGATCCGAAGGTGCTGGCCGACCTGTTCCAGGGACAGCAGGGCGGCATCCTCGGCATGTTCAACATGTTCTCGGGCGGCGCCCTGTCGCGCTTCACCATCTTTGCCCTGGGCATCATGCCGTACATCTCGGCCTCGATCATCATGCAGCTGATGACCGCGGTCAGCCCGCAGCTCGACCAGCTGCGCAAGGAAGGCGAGGCGGGCCGCCGCAAGATCACGCAGTACACGCGCTACGGCACCGTGTTCCTCGCGCTGTTCCAGGCCACCGGCATCTCCATCGCGCTCGAGTCGCAGCCCGGCCTGGTGCTCGACCCCGGGATGCTGTTTCGCCTCACCACCGTGACTTCGCTCGTCACCGGGACCATGTTCCTGATGTGGCTGGGCGAGCAGATCACCGAGCGCGGCCTGGGCAACGGCATCTCGATCATCATCTTCGCCGGCATCGCGGTCGGCTTGCCGCAGGCAATCGCCGGCACCCTCGAGCTGGTGCGCACGGGCGCCATGCATCCGCTCACCGCCCTGCTGATCGCGGTGGCAGTGCTGGTGGTCACGGCGTTCGTCTGCTTCGTCGAGCGCGGGCAGCGCAAGATCCTGGTGAACTATGCCAAGCGCCAGGTCGGCAACCGCGTCTACGGCGGGCAGAGCTCGCACCTGCCGTTCAAGCTGAATATGTCGGGCGTCATCCCGCCGATCTTCGCGAGCTCGCTGATCCTCTTCCCGGCCACCCTGCTGGGCTGGTTCGGCTCCGCCGAGGGCATGCTGTGGCTGCGCGACATCGCCGGCACCCTGACCCCGGGGCAGCCGATCTACGTGCTGGCCTACGGCGCGCTGATCGTCTTCTTCTGCTTCTTCTACACGGCGCTGCAGTACAACCCGAAGGAAACCGCCGACAACCTGAAGAAGTCGGGCGCCTTCGTGCCGGGCATCCGCCCCGGCGACCAGACCGCGCGCTACCTGGAAAAGATCCTGACCCGCTTGACGCTCGCCGGCGCCATCTACGTGACCGCGGTTTGCCTGCTGCCGGAGTTCCTGATCCTGCGCTGGAACGTGCCGTTCTATTTCGGCGGCACCTCGCTGCTGATCCTGGTGGTAGTGACGATGGATTTCATGGCGCAGGTGCAGGCTTACATCATGACGCACCAGTACGAAAGCCTGCTGCGCAAGGCCAATTTCAAGGGCGGCCCGGGGTTGCCGGTGCGCTAGCGATGGCGAAGGAAGATGTCATCGAGATGCAGGGCGAAGTGATGGAAAACCTGCCGAACGCGACCTTCCGCGTGAAGCTGGAGAACGGGCACACGATCCACGCCTTCATCTCGGGGAAGATGCGCATGAACTACATCCGCATCCTGCCGGGCGACAAGGTGACGGTGCAGATGACGCCCTACGACCTGACGAAAGGTCGGATTACCTTCCGAGCGAAGTAGAAAGGCATTTATGAAAGTGATGGCTTCAGTGAAGAAAATCTGCCGCAAGTGCAAGATCGTGCGGCGCAAGGGCGTGGTGCGGGTGATCTGCGCCGACCCTCGGCACAAACAGCGCCAAGGGTAAAGAACGCTAGCGTTCTTGGTTGATAACACCTTGTTAAAGCAGCTATAATTGCAGGTTCCGCCCAAGGCACGAAAACATGGCTCGTATTGCAGGCATCAACATTCCCAACCACCAGCACGCCGAGATCGCGCTGACCGCGATCTTCGGCATCGGCCGCGCGCGCGCGCAGGCGATCTGCACCGCCGCCGGCGTGCAGGGCTCGCGCAAGATCAAGGATCTGACCGATGCCGAGCTCGACCGGCTGCGCGAGAACGTGCAGAAGCTGACCGTCGAGGGCGACCTGCGCCGCGAGGTGCAGATGTCGATCAAGCGCTTGATCGACCTCAGCTGCTATCGCGGCTCGCGGCACCGCAAGGGGCTGCCCGCGCGCGGCCAGCGCACCCGCACCAATGCCAGGACGCGCAAAGGTCCGCGTAAGGCAGCGATCAAACTCAACGTTCAAGCAGGGAAGGCAGCCTAATGGCAAGTCGTAATGCACCCACGCGCCAGGAGCTTCAGCAGACCGCCTCGGCGCGCGCGCGCAAGAAGGTCAAGAAGAACGTTTCTGAGGGCATCGCCCACATCCACGCGTCCTTCAACAACACCATCGTCACCATCACCGACCGCCAGGGCAATACGCTCGCCTGGGCGACCTCGGGCAACGCCGGCTTCAAGGGCTCGCGCAAGTCGACGCCGTTCGCTGCGCAGGTCGCGGCCGAGCGCTGCGGCCGCGCGGCGCAGGAATGCGGCGTGAAGAACATCGAAGTGCGCATCAAGGGCCCTGGCCCCGGCCGCGAGTCCGCGGTGCGCGCGCTGAACGCCATCGGCCTCAAGATCGGCAGCATCGCCGACGTCACGCCGATTCCGCACAACGGTTGCCGGCCGCCCAAGCGCCGCCGCGTCTAGGAGATAGGGAATGGCCAGAAATCTCGACAAATGCCGCCACTGCCGCCGCGAGGGGGAGAAGCTGTTCCTCAAGGGCGAGAAATGCTTTACCGACAAATGCCCGGTGGAGCGCCGCGCCTACGCGCCCGGACAGCACGGCCAGAAAAGCGGCGCGCGCATGTCCGACTACGGCAAGCAGCTGCGCGAAAAGCAGAAGGTGCGCCACATCTACGGCCTGCTCGAGCGCCAGTTCCGCGGCACCTACGCGGCGGCGGCGCGCTCGAAGGGCGTCACCGGCGAGCGTCTGCTGCAGCTGCTGGAATCGCGGCTCGACACGGTGGTGTACCGCATGGGCTTCGGCGCCTCGCGCGCCGAGGCGCGGCAGGTGGTGCGGCATAACGGCATCCTGGTGAATGGCAAGCGGGTCAACATTCCGTCGTACCAGGTGCGCCCCGGCGAAGTGATCGAGGTCGCCGGCAAGGTCAAGGAGCATCTGCGGGTCAAGGCGGCTGCGGAGGCCGCCGCGTCGCGCAGCATTCCGGAATGGCTGGACGTGGACTCCAAGGCGCTGAAGGGCACCTTCAAGAACCTGCCGGTGCGCTCCGACCTGCCCTCCACCATCAACGAGAGCCTGATCATCGAGCTGTACTCGAAATAAAACGCGTAGCGTTTTAGCGAAGTAACCAGTTTTCTTAGGACCCAAGACATGCCCCAAACGGGATTTCTGAAGCCGCGTATTGTCGACGTTCAAAACCTCTCGCCCAACCACGCCCGCGTGACGATGGAGCCCTTCGAGCGCGGCTACGGCCACACGCTCGGCAACGCGCTGCGGCGCGTGCTGCTCTCCTCGATGCCCGGCTACGCGCCGACCGAGGTGCAGATCGCCGGCGTGGTGCACGAGTACTCCACGCTCGACGGCGTGCGCGAGGATGTGGTCGACATTCTGCTCAACCTGAAAGGCGTGGTGTTCCGCCTGCATAACCGCGCCGAGGCGATCCTGTCGCTCAAGAAGAAGGGCGGCGAGGGCAACGGCGCGGTCACCGCGGCCGACATCGAGCCGGCGCACGACGTCGAGATCGTCAACCCCGACCACGTCATCGCCCATCTCGCCAGCGGCGGCAAGCTCGAGATGCAGATCAAGGTGGAATCGGGCCGCGGCTACGTGCCGGGCAACATGCGCTACCTGCCCGAGGAAACCAAGGGCATCGGCCGCATCGTCCTCGATGCCTCGTTCAGCCCGGTTCGCCGCGTCTCCTACGCGGTGGAGTCGGCACGCGTCGAGCAGCGCACCGACCTCGACAAGCTGATCATGGACATCGAGACCAACGGCGCGATCGAGCCCGAAGAGGCGATCCGCTATGCGGCGCGCGTGCTGGTCGACCAGCTGTCGGTGTTCGCCCAGCTGGAAGGCACCGCGCTGCCGGCCGAGCAGCCGAAATCCCCGGCGGTCGATCCGATCCTGCTGCGCCCGGTCGACGATCTCGAGCTCACCGTGCGCTCCGCCAACTGCCTGAAGGCCGAGAACATCTATTACATCGGCGACCTGATCCAGCGCACCGAGACCGAGCTGCTGAAGACGCCCAACCTCGGGCGCAAGTCGCTCAACGAGATCAAGGAAGTGCTGGCATCGCGCGGCCTCACCCTGGGCATGAAGCTCGAGAACTGGCCGCCCGCCGGTCTGGAGCACAGGTCCTAGCATGCGGCACGGTGACGGTCTTCGAAAGCTGGGTCGCACGTCCAGCCACCGGCTGGCGATGTTCCGCAACATGACGGTCTCGCTCCTGCGGCACGAGGAGATCACCACCACCCTGCCCAAGGCGAAGGAGCTGCGGCGCGTGGTCGAGCCGATGATCACCCTGGGCAAGAAGCCCTCACTCGCCAACCGCCGGCTGGCGTTCGACCGCTTGCGCGACCGCGGCATCGTCGAGAAGCTGTTCGGCGACCTGGGGCCGCGCTACGCCAAGCGCAACGGCGGCTACCTGCGCATCCTCAAGACCGGCTTCCGCAAGGGCGACAATGCCCCGCTGGCGCTGGTGACGCTGATGGACCGCGGCGAGCAGACCGCAGAAGCCGGCAAGCCCGAAGAGAAAAAGAAGAAGGGCGAGAAAGCCGAAAAAAAGACCGAGAAAAAGACCGAGGACAAGAAGGCGGCCAAAGCCGCGTAGGGCGGGTGATCGCCACGGTCGGCCACGGCGCGCGCAGCGCCGCCGAGCTCGTCTCGATTCTTCAGGCAGCGCAGATCCGCACGCTGATCGACGTGCGGGCCTTTCCGACGTCCAAGCGCCATCCGCAGCCCTCGGTGGCTACCGCGGGATGCCCTACCCCGAGCACATGAAGAGCCCGCGATTCCGCGAGGCGGCGGGCGCGCTCGCCGCACGGCAGGAAAGCGTCTGCGTCATGTGCGCGGAGAGCAATCCGGCCGACTGCCACCGCTCGCATATCGCGGACTGGCTGGCGGCGCATGGCCACAAGGTGGTGCACCTGCTTGCGCCGGGGCGGACCGTCGAGCAGGCTGTGCATCCTCAGGAGGAACTATGGCGGGACGTCTGAAGGACAAGGTGGCGATCGTGACCGGCGCCGGCTCGCGCGGGCCGGGCATCGGCAACGGCAAGGCGACGGCGATTCTTTTTGCGCGCGAGGGCGCCAGGGTCCTCTGCGCCGATGCCGAGATCGCGCGTGCCGAGGAAACGGTCGCCCAGATCGAAAAGGAAAACGGAACCGCCGAAGCGTTTGCCGCCGACGTGACACGCGCGGCGGATTGCCAGGCCATGGTCGAGCGGGCCGTGGCGTGTTGGGGCGGGCTCGACATCCTGCACAACAACGTCGGCGTCGAATCGCGGCTCGACCTGATGGAGACCACCGAGCAGGAGTGGGACCGCATCATGACCATCGACCTCAAGTCGATGCTGCTCACCACCCAGGCGGCGGTGCCGGCGATGGAAAAGCGCGGCGGCGGTGCCATCACCTGCGTGTCTTCGATTGCCGCGCTGGTCGGCCATGGGCGCACCGCCTATGCGGCGGCGAAGGCGGGGGTAATCGGCTTCGTCACCAGCGTGGCGGTGCAACTCGGCCCGAAGGGCATCCGCGTCAACGGCATTGCCCCCGGGCAGGTGTGGACGCCGATGGTCGAACGCCTCGGTGCCGAAGCGCGCGAGCGGCGCAAGCGCGCGGCGCCCCTCGGCACCGAAGGCAACGGCTGGGACGTCGGCTGGGGCGCCGTATACCTCGCGAGCGACGAGGCGCGCTGGGTCACCGGCCACGTGCTGGTGATCGACGCCGGACTTACCGCCACGACGCGCTGACCGCGTTCGATTACCATAGCGAGCTTGAACGCTCCCGCCACCCCCGCATCTCCCACCCCGCTGCTCGATGCCGAGCTGATCGATCAAATCCGCAAGATCGAGGAGGCCACCGGGCGCAACGACGTCCTTTCCGGGTTCGTCGTGAAGCTCGAGGGCAGCCTGGCCGGCTTCGGCGCGGCATTTTCCGACTGCGTGGCGCGCGGCGATACTGCCGGCGCGGTGCGCGCTGCGCACACCTTGAAGGGCACCTGTCGCCAGCTCGGCGCCATGGCGCTGGGCGACCTCTTCGCCGAGGTGGAGCGCGTGGCGAAGGCGGGAGACTACGCTGCAGCGAAACGCACGTTCGAGGACGGCGCGAGCGTCGTCGCGCAGTCGCTGGACGCGCTAAAGCACGCCTAGACGCGCGCGGCGCGCTTAGGCGCGGCAGACCCCTTGATCTGCGTGCGGTGCATGACGCGCCGCGCCTGCGAATCGAAGGCGTCGCGGCGATGCATGGTGGTGCGGTTGTCCCACAGCACCAGGTCGCCGACTGCCCACTTGTGCCGGTAGACCTCGGTCTCCACGTAGGACCAGATCTCGTCCAGCAGGCGCTCGGACTCGGTCAGCTCCAGCCCCATGATGTAGGCATTGCGGCGGCGGCCTAGATACAGGCCGGCCTCGCCCGACACCGGGTGCTGGATGATCGCCGGATGCGGGGTGCCTACCGAGGTGCGCGGGTCGTCCGAAGCCTGCAGCCCCTTGCGCACGTAGCCGCCCGAGTCGTAGGTGCCGTCGTGCTTGATGTCCAGATCGCGGATGCGCTCGGCCAGCGCCCGCGGCATTCTGGCGAGCGCGGCTTTCATGCTGGCAAAGCAGGTATCGCCGCCCTTCGGCGGAATTTCCAGCGAATACAGCATCGACGCGTCCGGCGGATGCGGCGCATAGCTCATGTCGGTGTGCCACAGAGCCTCGCCGTCGCCGAGCGCACCGATTGGCTCGCCGGTCTCGTCGCGCACGTTGGAAACCACGTACACGTCGGGATATCCGGCCGGCGACTTGCGGCCCGCGCCCTGGTTCGGCGGCGGGTCGAGCGTGCCGAAATGCCTCGAGAAGGACAGCAGGTCGTCATCGGTCAGCTTCTGGCCGCGGAAAACAAGGACATCGTGCCGGTACCAGGCGTTTTTGATGGCCTCGATGTCCCGCGCGGCGGTGCGCGCCAGGTCGACGCCCTGGATTTCGGCGCCGATCGCGCCGAGCGGGCGGACTTTAAGGTCGAGTACGGCTGCCATTGCGGGTCTCCTTGCGGCCTCGGTGCGGGAATCCGATTTGCGATAATATACAAACACATACCGGGACAAATTGCAAAACAACGTAAACGGGGATCCCCGCCACTGATCCCGGAGCAATACTAGCGCGGGGGAGCGGTTTCGAAGCAAGGGAGCGGCAGTGGCAGACATGGTTCTGGTGTTGTGCATTCTGATGAGCGCGTATTTCATTCGCGGGATCACCGGCTTCGGCTCGGCGTTGATCTCGGTGCCGCTGCTCGCGCTCTCGCAGCCGCTCACCTTCGCGGTACCGCTCGTTCTCGCGCTCGATTTCACCGCCTCGCTGGTCCTGGGTGGCACCAACCGCAAGAAAGCGGTGTGGGGCGAGATCAAGCTGCTGCTGCCGTTTGGCATGGTGGGCGCCTGCATCGGTGCCTACGCGCTGCTCACGCTTCCCACCACCCCGGTACTGCTGACGCTCGGGGCCTTCACCATGTTCTTCGGCTTCCGCAATATTTTCGGCCTGCAGCCGGTCGGGCAGCTGCCGCGCTCCTGGGCGATTCCGGCGGGGCTGGCCGGCGGCGGCGCCGGCGCGCTGTTCGGCACCGGCGGCCCGCCGTACATCATGTACCTCACGCGCCGCCTGCTCGACAAAGGCGAAGTTCGCGCCACCTTCTCGTGGCTGTTCGCGCTGGAGGGCGGTTTCCGGCTCAGCTTGTTCCTGTTCGCCGGCCTGCTGTTCGACCCCAAGCTGCAGATCGCTTATGGACTGGGCCTGATTCCCATGGCGGTCGGCCTCTACACCGGGAACAAGGTCCATCTGGACATGACCAGTGAAGGCATGCTGAGAGTGGTAGGAGCGCTGCTCGTGCTGAGCGGCGCGATGTTGTTTCTGAAAGTAGCGGTTTAGATACGGAGATCAACGATGAGACTAAAGACAATCACTGGCGCTGCGATGATCCTGGCTGCGGCGGTCATGCTGCATTCGCCGGGCGCCGCTGCGCAGGCGCAGAAGGCGTACAGCTTCAACGTGCTCAACCAGCGCAGCATCGCGCTGACCGCGCAGTACTGGAATCCGATCCTGACGCATGTGAGCAAGAAAAGCGGCGTACCGCTCGAGCTCAAGCTCGCCAAGACCGCGCAGGAGGGCAACATCATCGGCGAGAAGTTCGGCTATGACTTCATGTACACCAACCATTTCTTCACCCCCGAGCGCGACCGCCTCGGCTACAAGGTGATCGCGCGGCCCGCAGGCCCGGGCATCCGCTCGACCATCGTGGTGCCGCAGGATTCGCCGATCCAATCGCTGCACGAGTTGAGCGGCAAGGATGTCGCCTTCGTGACGCCCGACGCCTTTCTCGGCTACTGGCTGCCGATGGATGCGCTGCTCAGGGCGAAGGTGAGGATCAATGTGGTTTTCACCGGAAACCAGGAAGCCTCCTCCGCGCAGCTGCGGGTCAACAAGGTGGCGGCCGCCGGGGTCAACAGCTCGGTCCTGGCGCGTTACGCGCGCCGCGAGTCGTTCAATTACCGCGCGCTGTGGACTTCGGAGGCCTACCAGGACCTGTGCATCATGGCGAGCCCCAAGGTGCCGGCGGACAAGGTTGCCGCGGTCAGGGCGGCCTTGATCAACATGATCAACGACCCGGAAGGCCGCCAGGTGCTCGAGGCGGGCGCCGATCTGCTGAAAAGCACCGGCGACCTGGGCTTCGTCGCGGCCGAGAACCGCGACTACGACAACTACCGCAAGTTCTACAGGACCACGCAGGTCAAATAACGTCCGCCCACCGAAGCAGGGAGCCGAACGATGAGCAACATGCGCGGGATTCGATTCTGGAAGAACTGGGGGCTGGTTTCGCGCCTGATGCTCGCGGTGGGCATCGCGATCATCACCGGCGGCGGCGTGCAGACCGCGTTGCTCGTCGCCGAGGGCGCGGCCGAGCATTCCGCGCGCCTGAAGCGCGAATTGAGCGAAACCCTGACCTTCATGGCGCCCCTGATCGCCGACCAGGCGCTGGTCGGCGAATACGCGGTGATCAGCCAGTTGTTGAAAAACCAGGTGCAGAAGGGCGAGATCGACAGCTTCCAGTGGACCGACAAGGACGGCAAGAAGCTGGTGGCGCAGGACAAGCCGGATTCGCTGAGCGCGCCGGCTTGGTTCACCGCGCTCGCGGTCATCGACCGCGCGGAAGAAAGCATCGAGGTCACCGCCGGCGGCGTCAGCTACGGCCGGCTGAATGCCGCGATGGCCACCACCAAGGCTTACAACCGGCTCTGGCAGCAGTTCGTCAAGCAGCTGCAGATCGTGGCGGTCACGCTGTTCCTCATGCTGCAGTTCATCTGGCTGATCTTCCGCGGCAACCTCGGCACGCTGCGCATGCTGGCCGAAGGCGCCAACCGCTTCAGCCAGGGCGACTACGCGGTGCGTATCGAGCCCGAGGGCTCGCCGGAGGTGAGCTCCGCTGCCGAAGCGTTCAACAACATGGCGAACAACATCGAGAGCCTGATCGCCTCCCTCGGCAAGAGCGAATCGAAGAACAAGCTGCTGGCGACCATCGTCGAGCAGTCGAGCGAAGCGATCTGGACGCGGGACCTGGCCGGCACCATTACCAGCTGGAACTCTGGCGCCGCGGCGATGTTCGGGTACCCGCCGGCCGAGGCGATGGGCCATGCCCTCAGCCTGGGCGACTCGACGCCGGAAGAAGAAGAGGCACGCCGCCAGCGCCTGGTGGCCGGGGAAAAATTCTCCTATGACGCCAAGGCGCTGACCCGGACGCGCACCGCGATCGACATCCAGGTGGCGGTGGCGCCGCTGCTGGACGACACCAACGAATGTATCGGCAGCATCGCGGTCGCCCGCGACGTCACGCAGCACAAGCGCAGCGAGGAAGCGCTGCGTCTGGCGCGCGAGGCGGCCGAGGCGGCCAACCATGCAAAAAGCTCGTTCCTCGCCCGCATGAGCCACGAGATCCGCACGCCGATGAACGGGGTGCTGGGCATGACCGAGCTTCTGCTGGAGACCGGCCTGTCGAGCACGCAGCGCAAGTACGCCGAGACCGTGCAGCGCTCGGGCAAGAACCTGCTCGACATCATCAACGACATCCTCGACTTCTCGAAGATCGAGGCCGGCAAGCTCGAGCTGGAGAACGTCGACATGGACCTGCGCCGCACGGTCGAGGACGTGGTCGACCTGCTCGCCGAGCGCGCCCACAGCAAGGGCCTGGAGCTTGCCTGCAGCATCCCGGCGGACTTGATGACCCACGTGCGCGGCGACCCGCTGCGCCTGGGCCAGGTGCTCACCAACCTGGTGGGCAACGCGATCAAGTTCACCCGGCAGGGCGCGGTGGTGATCCGCGTCGCCAGCACCGACGAGACCGCGAGCAAGGTCACCATGCGCTTCGAGGTCAGCGACACCGGCTCGGGCATCAGCCCGGAGGCGCAATCGCGCATCTTCGACGAGTTTTCCCAGGCCGACGGCTCGACCACGCGCAAGCACGGCGGCTCTGGCCTGGGCCTCGCCATCAGCAAGCAGCTGGTGGAGATGATGGGGGGCAACATCCACGTCGAATCGGCGCTCGGCGCCGGCTCGACGTTCTGGTTCACCAGCAGCTTCGAGAAGCAGGAATCGCTGGTGCACGAAGACTCGCGCTCGGCGCCGATGGGCATGCTGACCGGCGTGCGCGCCCTGATCGTCGAGTCGAGCTCGATCAACCGCGGCATCCTGCAGGCGCAGATGAGCAACTGGGGCATGAGCAACCGCGTCGCCGCTGCCCCCGAGCAGGCGGTCGACCTGCTGACGCAGGCCGCCGCGCGCGGCGCGCCGTACGACATCGCCATCATCGACCTCGGCCTGCCGGGCATGGACGCGCTCGAGCTCGCGCGCACCATCCGGGCGCGCAGTGATATCGCCAAGGTGCGGCTGGTGGTGCTGACCCGCCGCCAGGCGGACATCAAGAGCGCACGCGAAGCCGGCATCGACGCCTGCCTCGCCAAGCCGGTGCGCCAGACCATGCTCTACGAATGCCTGGTCAACGTGATGGCCGGCCAGCTGCAGGAAGCCGCCGCCGCGCCGGCCATGTCCGCGCCCGTCAATGCCGCGCCGGGCACAGGGCGGGGCAACATCCTGCTGGTGGAAGACAACCTCATCAACCAGCAGGTGGCGCTCGGGATCCTGCAGATCCAGGGCTACACCGTTACGGTGGTCAACAACGGCCGCGAAGCGCTGGACGCCCATGCGCAGGGCGCCTTCGATCTGATCCTGATGGATTGCCACATGCCGGAGATGGATGGCTTCGAGGCGACGCGGGAGATCCGCGCCCGCGAGCGCCCGACCGGCAAGCGCATGCCGATCGTCGCGCTGACCGCCAACGCGATGGCGCAGGATCGCGAGGCCTGCCTGAACGCCGGCATGGACGATCACCTGAGCAAGCCCTTCAGCATGCTCACGCTGCAGAACATGCTCGACAAATGGATGCCGCAGGGTGCCGCGGCGCCTGCACCGGCCGCGGAGCCCGCGGCGCGCGTCACGGGCAAACGCGGCGGGGTTCTCGACCGGCAGGTACTGGAGCAACTGGGCAAAGTGCTCACGAACGGCAAGCCAGAGCTGCTCACCCGCGTGATCAACCTCTACCTGGTCGAATCGCCTAAGCTGATGCACAAGCTGAAGCAGGCGGCCGGCGCGAGCAACGCACGCGAAATCGCGAGCTCCGCGCACTCGCTCAAGTCGAGCAGCGCCAACGTCGGCGCCAAAGCGCTGAGCCGGTACTGCGAGGACCTGGAGGCATCGGCGCGCCGCGCCGACACCGAAGAGGCGCGCCGCATGCTGGCGAAAGTCGAGGCCGAGCATCATTCGGTGCAAACGGCCCTGAGCGAGGAATTCGAACTTTTGGCCGCGAGCTAGGTGGTGTAAAAGGGGGTAGGCGTTTCGAGGGAGGGTGTGATGACGAGCAAAGCAATGATCAAAACAATCTTGTGTATCGCCGCCTTGGCGGCGGCATGGCCAGGGCAGGCGCAGGAGCCCTACCCGTCGCGGCCGGTGGAGTTCATCGTGCCCTTCGGGCCGGGCGGCGGAGCCGACCAGCTCGCGCGCAAGGTGGCGCGGCTGCTTGAGCCGGAGCTCAAGGTGTCGGTGCCGGCCGTCAACGTGCCCGGCGCCACCGGCGGCACTGGGATGGCGAAGCTCGTCGCCGCGCCCGCCGACGGCTATTCGATGGCGATCTACATCGCCGACACGCACGCCCTGCTCGCCACCACTGCCAACCCGCGCTGGAAGAACGACGACCTCGTGCCGCTTGGCATCATGATCCGGCAGCCCTCGGCGCTGTTCGTGAAGGCCGACAGCCCGTGGAAGACCTGGAGCGACGTCGCCAAGGCGACAAAGGCGAGCCCCGGCAAGCTGAAGGTGGCCGTGGTGGGCCTGGGCAGCGTCGACGAGATGGCGCTCAAGTACATGGAAGGCAAGGGCTTGAAGTTCACCGCAGTGCCGTATGCCAAGCCCGGTGAGCGCTACACCGCGATCCTGGGCGGCCATGCCGACCTGCTCTACGAGCAGCCGGGCGATGTGCGCTCGTTTCTCGACTCCAAGCAGATGCGTCCCATCCTGATCTTCAACCAGGAGCGTGTGCTGCCGGAGTTTGCCGACGTAATGTCGTCGAAGGAGGCGGGGCTGGAAGTGTACCTGCCGCAGTTCCGCTCGGTCGTGGTGCGCGCCGGGACCGACCCGCAGCGCGTGAAAGCCCTCGCCGATGCCGTAGCCCGGGTGGCGGCCGACCCGGAGTACTACGCGTTCCTGAAGGAAAGCCTCGCGTTGCGCGACAGTTTCATCCCGGCAGGGCGGGCGAAGAAGTTCCTCGACGGCGAACTCGCCGTGATGGAGAAGTTTGCGGCCGAGCTGAAGAAGCAGTGACGGGGCGGGTCGCCCGCGCGGCGCCGTACGCGCTGCTGCTCGGGGTTGCGGGCGTCCTCTACTCCTTCGCGCTGCGCATCGACACCAGCGCCGCGGCCGGCCGTATCGGCCCAGACGTCTGGCCGCGCGCGGTTCTCGTGCTGCTCGCCGTGGTGTGCGTCTACGAGCTCGCCAAGAGCTTCCTTGCGGCCGACGCCCGCTCCGCCGGCGGCATGCTGCAGGATTACCTCGATGCGTCCATCGCGGCGGATGAGGCGCAGAGCGCTGCCCGGCCCAGCGTCCGGCGCCTCGCCCTTGGCATGGGCGCGACCTTGGCCTACGTGCTGCTGGTCGACGTGCTGGGCTTTTTCCTCGCCACCGCGGCGTATCTCGCGGTTTTCGTCGCGATCGGTGGCTATCGCCGCTGGGGCGTGATCGCCGCCTGCGCCTTGGGCGGTAGCCTTGCAATGGTGGTGGTCTTCATGAAGATCGTGTACGTCTCGCTGCCGCTCGGTGCCGGGCCGTTTCGCGCTCTTTCGATAAGCCTTCTCGCGCTGCTCGGAGTGCGCTAGGTCCGATGGAAGTCCTCTCCCTGCTCGCCGCGGGCTTCGTCCAGGTGCTGACACCGGTGAACCTGGCAGTGCTCGCGATCGGTCTGGTGCTCGGTCTGGTGGTGGCAGTGCTCCCCGGGCTCACGCTGGTCATGGGCGTGGTGCTCGCCCTGCCCTTTACCTACGCGATGCACGTTACGCCGGCCATCATCCTGCTCACCGCGATGTACGTCACCGGCACCTACGGCGGAGCGTTCACCGCGATCCTGTTCCGGGTGCCCGGCGAGCCGATCGACGTGCCGCTGCTGTGGGACGGCTACACGATGGCGCGCAAGGGCATGCCCGCCCAGGCGCTCGGCTGGACGCTGTTCGCCGCCTTCTGCGGCGGCATGCTGTCGGCGTGTGCCCTGGCGGGGCTCGCTGCGCCGGTCGCGAGGGTCGCGCTCACGCTCTCTACGCCAGAGTATTTCGCCATCATCTTCTTCGGGCTGACGAGCGTGGTCTCGCTCGGCGGCGGCTCGATCAGCAACGCGCTCATCAGTCTGTGCCTCGGCCTGCTCATCTCCACGGTCGGCGTAGACGAAACCTACGGCGCCGAGCGCTTCGCGTTCGGCGTGCCCATGCTGACCGACGGCATCGAGTATCTGCTGGTGATGGTCGGGGCCTATGGCATTGGCGAGGTCTTCACGCGCCTGTACCAGGGATACGGAGCCGCCTCGCTCGGCCGCCTCGGCGGGCTGCGCACCGAGTTGCCGCGGCTGCGCGAGATCGGGCGCGTCAAGGCAGCGCTTGCGCGCAGCGCCTTCGTCGGCCTAGTGGTGGGCGTGGTGCCCGGCGCGGGCGCGACCATTGCCTCCTTCGTCGCCTACGGCGCCGAGGGCCAGTACGGCAAGCGCCGCAAGGAGCTCGGCACCGGAATTGCGGAAGGCATCGTCGCGCCGCAGACCGCGGCCACCTCGTCGGTCGGCGGCGCCATGATTCCCCTGCTGACCATGGGCATCCCGGGAAGCGGCGCGACCGCCATCATCCTGGGCGCGTTCCTGCTGCACGGCGTGCAGCCGGGGCCGCAGATCTTCACCAACCCGGAGCAGTCGCAGATCGCCTACGCTGTGATCGCCTCGATGTTCATCGGCGTGCTCGGCATGTGCCTGCTGGGCTATTTCGCCATCAAGCTGCTGGTGCGCGTGCTCGATTTTCCGGAAGCCGTGATCTCTGCTTTTGTGGTGATGTTCTGTTTCGTCGGCGCCTTCGCCGCGCGCAACAACCTCTCCGACCTGTACGTGATCGCCGCCTTCGGGGTGCTGGGGTTTCTGTTCGAGCGCTGGCGCTTCCCGATCGCGCCGCTGGTGCTGGGGTCGATCCTCGGCCCGCTCGCCGAGAACACCTTCATGACCACCATGATCAGCTTCGACAACGACTGGACGGTGTTCTTCACCCGCCCGGTGGCGGGCGCGGTGATGGCAGCGGCGATCCTCGCCTTCGTCGTGCCGGTGGTTCGAGACCTCTGGCGCCGACGTAAAAAAACCGCTGCCGACTAGTAACTACATTCCGGCCGCACGTAGCACTTGAACTCGACTACGTTGCCGGAGGGATCGGCCAGCATCATGGTCTGATGCTCATGCTCGGTCTTCGCGAAGCGCAGCGTTGGGCGCTGCAGGAACTTGATCCGCAGCTTCACCAGATGGTTCTTCAGCCGGTCGAACTCATCCATCCGCAGGAAGGTCAGGCCGTGGTGGCGCGGGTAGGCGCGCGGGTTCTCGACCCCCGTGCGGCGCTCCAGGTGGCACACCAGCTGCAGGACGCCGCCGAAGCTGAAGGTCACGCGATCGTGCAGGATGCGCACCGGCTGGGCGCCGAGCACCTCCGAATACCACCGCGCGGTCTCCTCGAGGTCGCGGCACGGTACCGCGACGTGAGCGATGTAGCCCACCTTGACCTCGGTGTTGTCGAGCAGGCCTTCGGCGGGACTGAAATCGGCGGCGCGGGGCAGGGCTTCGGTTTCCATATCTCGCCATGATGGGGGGGCGGGTTCACGGCGCCCCGGGCTTTCGTCACGCCCTGACTGAAGTTGACGACCCTACGGGACCAGGATCGCGCGGTAGTCGTTGACGTTGGTGCGGGTAGGGCCGGTGATCACCAGCGTGCCGGCCGCTTCGAAAAAGCCGTAGCTGTCATGCCGGTCCAGGGCCGCGCGCCCGCCCGGACGCTTCTCGAGCGCAGGCGACCAGATGGCGCCGGCGTTGTCCTCGCTGCCGTCGATACCGTCGGTATCGGCGGCGATCGCCCAGAGATGCGGGGCTTCCACTCCCAGCGAAAGCAGGAACTCGGAGCAGCGCCCGCCGCGGCCGCCCTCGCCCTTGATGGTCACCGTGCACTCGCCGCCGGAGATCAGCGCCGCCGGCCCTGCGGTGCGCCTCGCCAGGCCGGCCATCTCCCGGCCTACCTCGCGCGCCTCGCCGGTAATCGTATCGCCAAGGATCACCGGCCTGATTCCCTGCCGGCGGAAGACCTCGGCCGCCGCCTCGAGCGAGCGGTAGGCGGTGGCGATGACCGTGTTGGTCGCCTCGACGCTCTTCGGGCTCTCGGAAAAAGGGCCATCGAACTCGAGGCGGTACTTGGCGAGGACCGCTTTCGCGTCCGCAATGGTGGTCGGGTCGGGGGTGCAGGGGCCCGAGGCAATGTGCGTCGGCTCGTCGCCGGTGACGTCCGAGATGATGAGCGCCACCACCGGGGCGCGGCTCGCGGCGGCCAGCCGTCCGCCGGCGATGGCCGACAGGTGCTTGCGCACCGTGTTGATCTCCTGGATGTCCGCGCCGCTTTTGAGGAGCCGGCCCGTGAGCGATTTCAGCTGTTCCATGCTAACGCCGGGTGCCGGCAGCGACAGCAGGCTCGAGCCGCCGCCTGAAAGCAGCGCCAGCAGCAGGTCGTCGGGCCCCAGCTCGGCCACACTGCGCAGGATCTCGCGCGCGGCGGCCTCGCCAGCCTGGTCGGGCACCGGATGGCCCGCTTCCACCACTTTGATGTAGTCCGTCGGCAGCCCGTGCTGGTAGCGGGTCACCGCAATGCCGTCCAGCTTTGCCGGCCAGCTCTGCTCGACCGCGAGCGCCATGGAAGCGGCGGCCTTGCCGGCGGCGGCGACGAAGGTGCGGCCCTTCGGCGGGCGGGGCAGGTGAGCCCCGAGAATCTTCAGTGGATCGGCTGCCGCGACCGCAGCCTTGAAGCTTTCTTCGAGAAGCGCCCTCAGCCGAAGCTTTCCTTCACCGCGTCGGCGCCGAGGCTGTAGAACTTCGGATAAGCCGCGCGGAACTCGCGCTGGATCTCGTCCACCGGCACGTCGGCGTACACCCCGCGGTCGCGCAGGTATTCCATGTGGCGCCGCTCGTCCTCGTCGAGCGGATGGAAGATCGAATCGGCGCGCCCGTCGAACTCGAGCGGCTTCACGCGGAAGCGCGTGCACAGGGCGAGGTTGAACGCCGGTGTAGCCTTCACCCAGCGGCCGTCGATGCGCAAGTCGGTATAGCCGTGATAGATGAACAGATCGCTGCCCATGGTCTCGGCGAGCCGCGGCGTGGTGAGGTGGTTCTTCACGTCGGCGAAGCCGAGCCGCGCCTCGATGCCCGCGGCGCGCGCGCACGCCGCCAGCAATGACGCCTTGCCGACGCAGAAGCCCTCGCCGGCCTCGAGCACCGCGGAGGCGCGGAATACCTCGGCATCGGAAAAGTCGAGGAACGGGTTGTAGCGGATCTCGTCGCGCACAGCATAGTAGAGAGAGACCGCGCGTTCTTTTTCCGAGGTTCCTGAAGAATTCTTCTTCGAAAAAGCCTGGACCGCGGGATGCTCGCTGTCGACGTACTGCCCGGGCGAGAGATACGAGGTCACTTGTCGAGCTTCATCAGGCGGCGCGCGCCGGCGAAGAGCGCGCTTTTCTGGTCGGCGAGGCCGTCGATCACCGAAAAATGGTTCTTGCCGGGCATGGCGATGTCACCGGCGAACGCGGCGCGCCAGCGCTCGCCGAGCAGGGCGTTCTGACGCTGGAACTCGCTCGATTCGGCGCCGCCGACGCAGCTCATCACCGGCGCGCGCGTCGCCGGCGTCATGAAGGCCGGCGAGAGCTTGCTCGCGTTGTCGGCGTCGAGCTTCAGATCGCCGTTCAGCCAGTCGACCTCGATCAGCGGGCGCAGGTCGTACAGGCCGCTGATGGCGAGCCCGCCCTTCCACAGGTCCTTCGGCAGGGAGGCATCGAACACCGGCCACAGCGCGCACATCAGCATCGCCGTGAGGTGCCCGCCGGCCGAATGCCCCGATACGTAGAGCCGGTCCTGGTCCATGCCGTATTCCTCGGCGTGGTGCCACAGCCAGCGGCTGGCGCGCAGCATCTGCCGCACGATCTCTTCCATGCTCACGCGCGGGCACAGGTCGTAGTTGACGATCGCCAGCGACACGCCGGCGTCGACCCAGGCCGGGGCTAGGAACGAGAAATCCTTCTTGTCGAGCGCGCGCCAGTAGCCGCCGTGGATGAACATCATGCAGCTGCCGTCGCCCTTGCGCGCCGGGAAGATGTCGACGCGCTCGCCGGGCTCCTCGCCGTAGGGACGGTCGAGATAGCAGGTCATGGTGCTGCGCGCGCGCACCGAGGCTTCGCCCCAGCGCGCGAAGTACTGCGCGTGATCGGGCACCAGATCGCGGTTGTTGTATTCCCGGCTGAGGAATCCCTTGTCCGGCGCGTTCATCCGCGTCTTTCCCTCCACAGGCCCATCGCCTCCTGCCCCGGGCGGTCGGAGAAGGAGAACAGCACCGCCTCGCCCGTTGCCTGCAATTGCAATGGCGCCCAGGACGGCACCACGAAAGTGTCGCGCGGCTCGAAATCAAATTTCTGGCCGCCGATGGTTGCGGAGCCCGTGCCCTCGACCACCGAGAAAATGGTGCCGTCGGTGCAGCGATAGGGCTGGGTGTTGAAGCCTTTGGGCAACAGCTGGATGAACGCGGCGATGGTGGGCATCGCATGCCCGCCCGAGAGCGGATTGATGAACTCCATCTTCCAGCCGTGGCAGGGGTCGGCAGCCTCGTCCTGCGCCATCCTGGCCAGCGATTCGCGGCTGCGCTCGTACGGATAGTTGAAGATCGGCGAGGTCTTGCCGAATGGCGCGGCGGCGCCCACCGGCGCCAGGCCCTGGCCGAAGCGCGCCACCGAGGCGCCCTCGCTGCGCGACACGGGCTGCACTTCCTCGGGGAACACCTGGTGGAACTGCGCCGCAAAGGTCTGCACGATGCGGATATCGAGCCCGTCCATCCACACCACCGGCTCGCCGTCCTGCGGGTTGCCGTGGTCGTGCCAGGTCCAGGACGGCGTGATGATGAAGTCGCCCGGCTTCATGGTGGTGCGCTCGCCGTCGACCGCGGTATAGGCGCCGGCGCCTTCCACGATGAAGCGCAGCGCCGACTGCGAATGGCGGTGGCTGGGCGCGATCTCGCCCGGCAGGATCAGCTGCAGGCCGGCGTACAGGCTCTGGGTGATGCACGATTCGCCGCGCATGCCGGGGTTCTCGAGTACCAGCACGCGCCGGATCGCCTCCTTGGCGGTGATCAGCTTGCCGGCCTCCATCAGGTAGGGCCGGGCATCGCGGTACTTCCACAGCGCGGGCTTGCACGGCGTCACCGGCTCGTCGGGGATCAGGCTGTGCAGCACCTCC